>CAZRZN010000005.1:0-35830 GCA_964604565.1 uncultured Rhodobacterales bacterium | reverse complement strand
CCGCGCGGGTCGATCAACCCGGTGCGATGATCCAGCACGAAATTCACCGGCTGCGCGTGCAGAACCTCGCGGCCATGGCCGAAATCTGGCACGTCGCAGGCCGACAACACGCGGGCCACGTCCTGTTCGTCGACTGTGGTGCCCTGCACATCGGCTTCTCCGGCAAGCCCGTAAGAGCGCGGGTCCGCCCCCGAGAAGGTCGCAATCACATGATCCACGCGGATACCGGCCATTTTCTGTGCCGCCTGCACCGCCGTGCGGATCGCACGCTCTGTCTCGTTCATGGCGTGAACTTCGCCAAAACGCACCCCGCGCGACCGCGTGGTCGCCGCACCGATCACCCGAAAACCGGATTGCCCGGCAAGCGAGCCGATGCCCTCCTCCGACGGATCGGAGCCGTCGAAACGGAGCACCAGACAGGCGATCTTGGAGCTCCCCACGTCAAGGATGGCCACCACGCCACGTTGCATGGCCGCGCGCCGCATGTTGCGCATTGCCCTTTGGGACTCGTAAAGCTCGATCATTCCAGGTCTTTCCTACCAGCCTCAATCGCCTTGATCCGCCACATCTCCTGCGTGGCTTGATCGGTCATTCGCATTGTGGGTCGCCGGGGCAACCGCAGGTCCACCGCGACCAGATCGCGGGACAGCAGGTCCACCATGGGCGTCGTGGCCATGGCGATGGCCCATTCCAGCGCCCGTTCGGCCCCCGTTTCGGGCAGCATGATGCGCTGGCCCCGGTCCAGAACGACATCCCAGCGCCGCGCGCCCATGCGTTCATAGCCGCGCAGCCGCGCCCGGATCGGGCCGGTCAGCCCATGCAGGCGCAATGCCTCGTCGGCGGCCTGCCGCATCTTTTCGCGCGCGTCCCGTGCCTGCGCCGTGACCTCGTCCGATATCTGCTGTCCATCGTTTCGGAGGGACTGGCGGTGGAGCTTCAGTGCGGCCATCTCCGCCGAACTCAGGAGGTCGCCGGCGATCACGGGCAATCCGACATGCGCCGCGCGCGCATCTGCCGGTCCCGCAAAGACCCCGTTCCGGTCAAGCAGTTCCAATCCCTCGCTGGTGCGCCACAGCAGGGCCGGGCGCCGTTCGGTCACGTCCACCTGAAGGACACCGCCCTCGCGGATGCGCAATTCGGCGGAGCGCACAGGATCCAGCGCGTTGACCCGGCGCTGCATGGCATCGAGGTCCAGATCGAACGAGCTGATTGGAAAGTCGATCGTCAGTTCGGCGCGGATCTCTGCCGCGACGGGCGCGCGGGCACCGTCGATTGCCATGAGATTGACCTGAAATTCGGGACGTTCCTCCACCGCCGCGCGGACATCTGCCAGCATGAGGTTGAAAGCGTCGCGATTTTCGTCGACCGCGAACCATGCAGCACCCGCGCCAACACACAAGCCCAGAGGCAGAACAATGCGCAGGGTGAACCGAAAAAGCGGCGTCAGCATCAGCCGTTCAAGGCGGTATTTCAGTCGAGAGGCGCGCGGGTCCAGCCGGGCCATCTGCGGATCGTCATCGGAATCCGCGCCGTGGTGACCATAGTCTAACGGCTGCATGAGGCATCCTCCACCATCCAGGCGCAGAACTGGCCAAAGGTCAGGCCCGCCAGCCCGGCATGTTCCGGCGACAGGGACGTGGGCGTCATCCCCGGCTGTGTGTTGGTCTCCAGCAGGATCAGCCCGGCAATGCCGAGCGTTTCGTTCCAGCGGAAATCGGTGCGGGTCACGCCCCGACAGCCCAGCACCTCATGGGCGCGCAAGGCATGGTCCAGACAGGCATCGTAGATCTCGGTCGGGATCTCGGCGGGGCAGACATGGCAAGAGCCGCCCGCCGTATACTTGGCATCATAGTCGTACCAACCATCGGTGAGGATATCCGTCACGCCAAGCGCACGGTCCCCCATGACCGTCGCCGTCAGTTCACGTCCGGGCACAAAGGCCTCGACCATGACGACATCGGGCATATCCGCCGCCAAGACCGGCGGACCCTTCGCGGCCACATCCACCAGATAAACCCCGACAGAAGACCCCTCATTGTAGGGCTTGACCACGTAGGGCGGGGCCATGACGTGATCGGCCATGACGTCGGCCTTGGCCGCAAGCAGGCTTTGAGCAACGGGCAGACCGGCGGCGCGGTAACTCGCCTTGGTCTTTTCCTTGTCCATGGCAAGGGCGGACGACAACACACCAGAATGCGTATAGGGCAGCCGCAGCCACTCCAGCAGGCCCTGAATGCAGCCATCTTCGCCCCATCGGCCATGCAATGCGTTGAAAACCACGTCAGGGGCAATTTCGGACAGCCGCGCAGACACATCCGGCCCCGCGTCCAGTTCGATCACCTGATAGCCTTCGCCCCTCAAAGCGGCGGCGCATTCGCGCCCGGAAACAAGCGACACCTCCCGTTCTGCCGAGGGGCCGCCCATCAACACCGCCACTTTCGGGAGTGCCCTGCTCGACATCCCAAAACTGCCTTTTCTGCCTCGGGGTCCGTGCCCCAGTCCAGACGTTTGCCGCCTGTGTATCCTGCGGACCTTTATCGGTCCGTCATGGTTATCAAAGTCTTAATTTCGGCCCGGCGATCCCGTCTTTGGGGAAATTTGCCTGCCTATCCATCCGCTGCCGGCACACCGACCCGCATGATTTCCCAGTCTAGCTTTATTCCGCTGTCTTGGAAAACCTTTTTTCGCACTTCCTCGCCCAGACCTTCGAGGTCGGCCGCCGTGGCGCCGCCGGTGTTCACAAGGAAATTGGAGTGTTTCGGCGACATCTGCGCGCCCCCGCGCATCGCGCCGCGCATGCCCGCCGCGTCGATCACTTTCCATGCCTTCAGGTCATGCGTGTCGTCTGCCCGCCCGGTTGAGGAAAACCCCGCCGGATTGCGAAATGTGCTGCCTGCGGTCCGGTCCTTGGTCGGCTGTGTCTCATCGCGTTTCTTCAACTGCGCCGCCATCTTGTCGGCAAGGACTTCGGGATCGCCTGCCGCGCCCTCGAACACCGCGTCGGTCACGATCCAGCCTTCGGGCAGATCGCTCTGCCGGTAGCGCAGGTTCAGATCCGCGGCCGACAGCGTCACCAGATCGCCGGCACGCGTGACCGCGCGCACCTCGACAAGATGATCCGCGACGTAGGATCCGTAGCACCCCGCGTTCATCCGGACGGCCCCGCCGATACTGCCGGGAATGGTGCGCAGAAAGGTCAGGTCGACACCGGACTCCGCCGCGCGTCTCGCCACATGCGAATCCAGCGCCGCCGCCCCGGCAATGACCTGTCGTCCCTCGACCCTGATCCCGTTGAATCCGCGCCCCAAACGCACCACAAGCGCCCGGATACCGCCGTCGCGCACGATCAGGTTGGATCCAACGCCGATGGGAAAAACCGGTATCTCAGACGGCAAACCGGCCAGAAAGCTTTGCAGGTCCTGCGCATCGACAGGCTGAAACAGCCAATCCGCTGGCCCGCCAACGCGCAGCCAGGTCAGATCGTTCAGGGGGCGGTCCGGCGTCAGCCGCCCGCGCGGCACGGGAAGATCGGTCATGCGCGGGGTGCTAGGCCCCCGGCGCCCCTACTGCAAGAGGCGATCGGTCTCAGTCCTCCCAAGACCTGTTCGCCATCCTTCCGCAGCATCGACAGCACTGGCGATCACGGGTCAAATGACATCACACAAACAGGTGCGAGGCGACGCCGACGGAGATCGGGCGCGATCACATCCTGCCGAACGACGTGGTCTGCCGTTGCGCGATCCAGCCCAGCGCCGCTCCCATGACCAAGGCCAGCGCACCCGGCAGAACCGCGCCCCAAAGGACAAGGGTATAAAGAAGAACGTCCAACCCGGTGGTCGCGCCTTCGCGCCAGAAAACCCATCCCCCTGCGCAACCCAACAGCGCGACCAGCCCCGCAAGCCGGCAGGCCCGACCGGTGCGCATCATGGAATGGCCTGCCAGTAAGCCAAAGACAAAACAGGAAAAGGGTATGACAAACAACATAGCGGACTCCCCAAGGCGTTGGGGGAGTTTGGCGCATCACGCCATCGGTCAGACAGTCTGGAATCCCGGACCGGTCAGGAGGCACGACCCGCGGAACGCAATACCCAGCGCAAGAGGTAGCGCACAGGCCAACGCAACACGCTCATGCCCGCGAAAAGCACGAAAAACCCGATCCAGGGGCCGTTCTCAAAGGTGACAAAGCCCACCAGTGGGATCCCCAGTGCGATCAGAAAATATGCCCGCCTCCAATGATTGTCATCCGAGGGGAGTATGGCCAGGACATTGGCCACAATGGCCCAGACACAGGCCAAGAATAGTGACAGAGTCATTTTCAGTCCTCCAAGTCCCCCCCAGAGGTGACAAAACTGTGCGCCGAAGCGCGCGTTCACACAACCCCCGCACCCCGGCAATTGCAGAAAATTCCCCGTTTCTGCCCAAGCATCCCGCACATGGAGGTCGGAACCGGTCCTTTTGCGTCGTTCCTGCCGTGACTTGCGCGCCAGAGCATCTGGCGCCGCGACAAACCTCCGCTCGCGCCCTGTGCCCCCGGGCTCAACAACCGTCCATGTGGAAAGGCCGCCTGAGGCGAGATCTTTGGCCGCGCAAAAACCATCCGGCGCATGGGGTCGCGGGCAGGCCCCGCCCTGCATGGATCCATCGGCGCTGAATCTGCCCCCGCGCGAGTTGCCCGCGCTGCACCCGGACGGACCGGTTGCAGGCGCATCGCGGGACCGATTGCCCCCATCCCGACACAGACCGGTCTTTTCCCCACGGCCCTTCCTGTTCTAAGAAGCTGTCAAAGCCGCCAAGGAAACGCTCATGCCCAATATTCTCTTCGCCGCCCGTGCCGACAGCTGGGACGACTATGAACCTCTGTTGCGCGCCGAACTTGACAAGACCGGCCTGTCCTACCGGCTGGACACGGAGATGTCGCCGGACAAGGTGGACTACATAATATATGCCCCGAATTCTGAGGTTCAGGATTTTACCCCCTATACCCGGCTGAAGGCGGTGCTGAATCTCTGGGCCGGGGTCGAGGGTGTCGTGGGCAACGCGACGCTCACGGCACCCCTGGCACGCATGGTGGACGAGGAAGGCCTCACGCAGGGCATGGTGGAATGGGTTACGGGCCATGTGTTGCGCCATCACCTTGGAATGGACCGCCACATCGTGAATCCCGATCAGACCTGGGACGACACGCCCCCGCCCCTGTCGGCTCAGCGCCCGGTGACGATCCTCGGCCTCGGCACCCTTGGGCAGGCCTGTGGGCAGGCGCTCACCGCGCTCGGCTTTCCCGTCACGGGCTGGAGCCGAACCGCCAAGGAGGTGCCGAACATCCCCTGCCACTCAGGCGAAACGGGCTTGCAGGAGGCCCTGACGGATGCGCAGATCGTCGTGCTTTTGCTGCCCGATACGCCCGAGACCCGCGATACGATCAACGCAGCCACCCTGCCCCTGCTCGCGCCCGGCGCGGCGATCCTGAACCCGGGCCGTGGCCCGCTGATCGACGACGAGGCGCTTTTGACCGCGCTGGAGGGGGGGCAAGTCGGGCATGCCACGCTCGACGTCTTCCGGACGGAGCCCCTGCCGAAGGATCACGCCTTCTGGCATCACCCCAAGGTCACCGTCACACCGCATATCGCGTCGACCACACGACCCGAAAGCGCCGCGCGCGTGATCGTCGACAACATCCGCCGCGGCGAGGCGGGCGAACCCCTGCTGCATCTCGTGGACCGGACCGCGGGCTATTGACGGCACACCCCGGACTTGACCCGACGCCTCCGGCCCGCCAGAACCACGGGGTCTCGGACTCCGGTTCCGGGACACAGATCCGACCGAACCCAAAGGCCCGCTCATGCCCTTCGACCGCCGCATAAAGATCGCCCCTTCGATCCTCTCCGCCGATTTCGCCGATTTCGGCCGAGAGATCCGCGCCGTCGAAGCCCAGGGCGCCGACTGGATCCATGTCGACGTGATGGATGGCCATTTCGTGCCCAACATCACCTTCGGACCACCCGCGGTCAAAGCCTTCCGCAAGCATGTCGGCACGGTGATGGATGTGCATCTGATGATAACACCCGTGGATCCCTATATCGCCGCCTTCGCGGAGGCGGGCACCGACATTCTCACCGCCCATGTGGAGGCTGGACCGCATATTCACCGGACCCTTCAGGCGATCCGCGCAGCGGGCATGAAGGCAGGCGTGGCGCTGAACCCAGGCACGCCCGCCTCTACCGTGGAGCCTCTGCTGGACCTCGCCGACCTCGTCTGTGTCATGACGGTCAACCCCGGATTCGGCGGTCAGAAATTCATCGACATGACCGCCAAGGTCCGCGCCCTGCGAAACATGATCGGTGACCGGGAGGTGCATATAGAGATCGACGGCGGCGTCGATCCGGGCACGGCGCCCCGGTTGGTGGCGGCCGGGGCGGATGTCCTCGTCGCCGGCTCTGCGGTCTTTCGCGGCGGTTCGGTCGACGACCCCGCGCCCTATGGCGAGAACATCCGCGCGATCCGTGCCGCCGCGACAGACATGGATCGCGCATGAGCGTCACGATCGCCTTCGACCTGGACGGGACGCTGATCGACAGCCTGTCGCATATCCATCACGCGGTGAGCCTCGGACTGGCGGAAATGTCCTTGCCACCGATCACGCAGCAGAAGACACGCGGCTTCGTGGGACGCGGGTTTCCCGTGCTGCTGGAACGGGTGGTCGATCACGTCGGGGCATCACAGTCGGTTCATCCCGAACTGTCGCGCCGCGTCATGCACCACTACGTGAACACGCGCTCCGACCCAGCGTCGCTCTACCCGGGTGTGCCGCAGGCCCTTGGCGCCCTGCGCGCCACGGGACATCGTCTGACGCTCTGCACCAACAAACCACATGCCGCCACGATCGCGGCCCTCGCCGACACCGGCTTGGAATATTTCTTCGAGATTGTGATTGCGGGCGACAGCCTGCCCACGCGAAAGCCCGACCCGGCCATGTTGATGGCCGCCCTCGACGGTGCCACTTGCGGCCTGTTTGTCGGAGACAGCGAAGTCGATGCAGAAACGGCCGAACGCGCGGGCGTGGCCATGTTGCTTTTTACCGAAGGCTATCGCCAGACTCCGCTGGCAAGCCTGACCCATGCCGGCAGCTTTTCCGATTTCGCCAAACTGCCCCGCCTCGTGGCGCATATCGCAGAGAGCATCGCAGGGACCGCGTGACCCGCCGGGCCGCCGGAGCCTCGCTCCATGGCCCGGACTTGGCCGCGACCGTGTCGACATGGGATCACCGCCCAATCCCTCCAACGTGGCCAGGCCGAAAACGATGTCACGCCGGCACGTCGGTCAAGGATCCTCCTCAAACCGGTCGAGGTGCCGGGCGCCCCCGGGCTTTCTTCGGGCGATAAATATCCCGGGGGTGAGGCCGCAGGCCGAGGGGGCAGCGCCCCCTTTCCTAAAAACTTTCCGGCAAGAGACGCGGCAGCAGGCAAGGCGCGCTCTCTGACCGCCCTTTTTGTTCGCGTCTCATGACAGGCCACGCGGTGCCGCATGGCGCCTGATCGCTGGCAAATCATGCCGTCCCTGCGGGTCGGGTCAGCCCGCCGCACCCGCAAGCCGCGCCGGCAGGTTGTTCGCCCAGCCCGAGATCGAGCCCGCCCCCAGACAGACCACCATATCACCCGGCCTCGCCTGTTCACGCACCAGACGTTCCAGATCCTCCTCGTCGCTGATCGGCCGGGCGTCGCGATGGCCGTGGCGGACAAGACCCTCCACCAGATCCTCCCGCGACGCGCCCGGGATAGGGTCTTCTCCCGCGCCAAAGACCTCGGCAATCGCCACCACATCGGCCTCGTTGAAACAGGAACAGAACTCCTCGAAGAGGCTCGAAAGGCGCGTGTAGCGGTGCGGCTGATGCACCGCGATCACCCGCCCCTCGCAAGCCTGCCGTGCCGCCTTCAGCACCGCCGCAATCTCTACCGGGTGATGGCCGTAATCGTCGATCACCGTAACGCCATTCACCTCTCCCACGCGGGTAAACCGACGGTTCACACCTCCGAAGGCGGCAAGGGCCGCGCGAATTTCGTCCCCACCCATCCCCAGATGGTGGGCCACGGCGACGGCCGACAGCGCATTGGACACATTGTGGTCGCCCGGCATCGGCAGCGTGCAGCCTTCGATCACCTCGTCACTCAGCCGGAAGTACACGTCGAAATGTGCCACACCCTTGACGTAGCGCAAGCCCACGGCGCGCACATCCGCCTGCGCGTTGAAACCATAGGTCGTCACCCTGCGGTCCGTCACCCGGCCGACCAGCGCCTGCACTTCGGGGTGATCCGTGCAACAAACCGCCAGCCCGTAAAAGGGGATATTCGACACGAACTGGTAGAAGCCGTCGCGCAGCGCCTCGATGGAACCCCAATGCTCCATGTGCTCGGGGTCGATGTTTGTCACGATGGCGATGGTGGCGGGCAGCCGGTTGAAGGTGCCGTCGCTCTCGTCGGCCTCGACCACCATCCATTCGCCCTGCCCCATGCGCGCGTTCGATCCATAGGCATGGATGATCCCGCCGTTGACAACGGTCGGGTCGAATCTTCCGGCGTCCAGCAGCGTCGCCACCATGGTCGTGGTGGTCGTCTTGCCATGCGTTCCGGCCACGGCGATGTTGGATTTCAGGCGCATAAGTTCGGCCAGCATCTCCGCCCGGCGCACCACCGGCAGACCGCGCCTGCGCGCCTCGTCCAGTTCCGGATTGCCCGGTTTGATCGCCGAAGAGATCACCACCACCTCCGCGCTGTCGAGGTTCTCCGCCCGTTGCCCTTCGAAGACCTGCGCCCCCAGATCGGCCAGCCTGCGGGTGATCTTGGACGCCTTGAGGTCCGATCCTTGCACCTTGTAGCCGTGATTGAGCAGAACCTCGGCGATGCCGGACATTCCGATGCCGCCGATCCCCACGAAATGGATCGAGCCGACGTCCCCCGGCAGCTTGGTGGCGCCCGTCATGCAGGCGCTCCGCTCAATTTCCGTATCCTTCATCCGCCGTGCCCTCTGTGTCTTTTCTTGTCATGCCTGCCAAATCTTCGACAAGCGTCGCCAGATGCTCTGCCGCATCGGGCTTGCTCACGCCAAGGGCGGCCTGCCCCATCTTGATGGCGCCCTGTTCGTTGCTCAGGATGTCGTGGATCGTCCCGGTCAGCCCCTCGATCGTCAGCTGGCTTTCCGGAATGCGGATTGCCGCCCCCGCGTCCACAAGGGCCTGCGCATTCGCCATCTGGTGATCGCCCGTGGCAAAGGGATAAGGGATCAGGATGCTTGGCCGCCCGATCACCGCGATGTCCGCCACACTCGACGCGCCGGACCGCGAAATCACCAGTTGCGCCTCGCTCATGCGCGCGGGCAGGTCGTGGAAGAACGGCTGCACGTCCGCGTCGAGGCCATTTTCCGAATAATAGGTCGCGACCCGCATCTGGTCCTCGTCCCGTGCCTGATGGCTGACCCGCAGGTTGTGCACCATATCCAGCGGCAGTCCGGCAATCGCCGGCGGCACCACGTCGGACAGCGTCCGGGCGCCCTGCGACCCACCGATCACGAGGATGGACATCGGGTAAGGGCCCGGCGCGATATAGCCCGCGCCCGCCCGTTCATGCACCGTCAGGCGCACCGGGTTGCCGGTATGCACCCCCTCGACCCCTTCGGGCAGCACGGTTGGCCATGTCCCGCAGGCCATCACGTCCACCCGTTTCGCGAAGAAGGTGTTCACCTTGCCCAGCACGCCGTTCTGTTCGTGGATCATGCGCGGCAGTTTCATCAGCCAAGCCGCCGTCAGCGCCGGGACGCTGGGGTAGCCGCCAAAGCCCACAACGACATCCGGCCGGTCATTCCGCATCCCGAGGATCGCCGACACAACGCCTGCCGCCAGCCGGAAAGGCACCAAGGCCCGCGCCAGCAGGCCGCCACGGTCGAAAGTGGCCGAAGACACCTTTTCAATTTCCACCGTATGCGGAAAGCCGCCCGTGTAGCGCGCGCCGCGCGCATCGGTCGACAGTTTCACACGCCATCCACGCCGCAACATGATTTCCGCAAGGGCCTGAGCGGGAAACATATGTCCCCCCGTTCCTCCGGCCGCCATCACCAGCAAAGGCCTGCGCTCGCCCATTTGCCCTTCTCCGTCACATATTTAGCGGCGCATATACCATCCTCGCGCATCCGTCCATCGTCACAGCGCGTCCGGCAGGTTCCCGCCACAACGGGCCTCACCGCACACGGCCGCGCAGAATATCGCGGATTTCACCCTGTGGACGCGTCCGGGTGAAGGCCAGAAGCATCCCGACCGCGATGCCCCCCGCAATCAGGGAGGATCCGCCGTAGCTGACGAAAGGCAGTGTCATGCCCTTTGCAGGCAAAAGACGCACAGCGACGCCCATGTTGATCATCGCCTGCACGCCAAAGATCGCGGCGAGGCCGGTTCCCGCCAGCCGGATAAACGGGTCGCGCTCTCGCATGAGCCGGATGAAACTGCGCATCACGATGCCCGCGTACAAAGTCAGGATGACAAGCACCATGACCAGCCCGTATTCCTCGGCGGCGACAGCGATGATGAAATCGGTGTGCGCGTCCGGCAGGCTCCATTTCACCTGCCCCTCACCGACCCCGACACCAAAGAACCCGCCCTCGCGGATGGCGTTCGTGGCATAGCCAAGCTGGGTCGTCGGATCGACCTCCGGGTTGAGGAACCCGTCGATACGCCGCGCGAAATGTTCCGAGCTGTTGTAGGCGGCAAAGCCGGCCATCACCACCAGCCCGGCCAGCCCCAGCAGCAGCAGCATCGGCGCGCCGCCGACGAACCACATCACGCCCCAGCCGAAAAGAACCAGCGCCGCCTGCCCGAAATCCGGCTGGAAGGCGAGCATCAGAACGATGCCGCCCATCAGCACAAAGGAATAAAACCGCCCCGGCGGGCCGTTCGGCTCCTGCCCGGCGGCCATCAGCCAGGCCGCAACGATCACGAAGACCGGCTTCAGAAACTCCGAGGGCTGAAGACTGACGAATTTCAGCGAATACCAGCGTACGGCCCCCTTGCCGAAATCCGTGCCCAGAAACGGCAGAAGCGCAAGTGCGACAAAGGCAGCAACAAAGCCCAGCACTGCCAGACGCCGCACCAGAACCGGACTCATCATCGAGGTCAGCAGCATGACCAAGATGGCGACCGACCCGAAGAAGGCCTGTCTCTGCACGTAGTAAAAGGGAGGCAATCCGTTGCGCTCTGCCAGCGGCGGAGACGCCGCGAGCCCAAGCAAGAGCCCGACACCGAACAGCATGAGGATGCAGGACAAGGTCCATTTGTCCACCGTCCGCCACCATTTGGGCAAGATCGGCTCGCCACCCCTGACGGGTGCCGCTCCGTAAACCATTTCTGTCATGAGTGCACCGCTCGACTGCCTCAACACGCCCGGTATTCCGGGTCTGTCGGCAGGCTAACGCAGTTCGTGCGTTCGATCCAATGGAATCGCTTGGGCAGACAGGCATTGTGCCCGCCGTGTCACGCAGCGTGCGGCGTCAGGCAGGCCTTTTTCGGCTGGACAGGCCAAGTGAACCAAGGACAGCGGGGCGAGCGTGCCGCCGCGAACGGCGCGCCTGACGAGAATGCCATGAATCGGCGCTGGCCCGGCGCGCGTTGCGCAGATAGGAGGGACCGGCGCTTGCGCGTATCAAGACCTGCGAAACCGACCAGACCCGGAACACGATGCATATTCGAACATTGATCCTTGGCGCCGGAGCGGCTGGCCTGATGGCAGCAGCCCACGCGGGGCGCGATGTGCTGGTTGTCGATCACGCCCGCAAACCCGGGGAGAAAATCCGTATCTCCGGAGGCGGAAGATGCAATTTCACCAACATGCATTGCAATCCCGACAGCTTTCTGTCGGAGAACCGGCATTTCCACAAATCCGCCCTCGCGACCTACACGCAATGGGATTTCATCGATCTCGTCGACCGGCATGGCATCGCATGGCATGAAAAGACCCTCGGTCAGCTCTTTTGCGACGGGAAATCCACGCAGATCATAGATATGCTTCTGAAGGAATTGGAAAAATCCAATTCACAGCTTTGGTTGGAAACCCGGATCCAGAACGTTGGTCATGTTGATGGCCGTTTTCGCACACGCGTTGAAAGACAGGGAAAACACATTGAAATCACGTCAGAAAACCTCATTCTGGCGACGGGTGGAAAATCCATACCGAAAATGGGGGCGACCGGACTTTCCTATGACATCGCCCGACAGTTCGGACATGAGATCACGGAGACGCGGCCCGCGCTTGTGCCACTCACCTTTTCCAAGGACCGTTTTGCACCATTGGCCGGGATTGCGACCGACAGCCGGGTCTCCAACGACAGGACCGGGTTCTCCGAAGCGATGTTGTTCACGCATCGGGGTCTGTCCGGTCCGGCAATCCTGCAAATCTCCAGCTATTGGCAGGAGGGTGAAACCATCGTCGTCAACCTGCTCCCCGACTTCGACCTGACGGGAAGCCTGCGCGCAAAACGCAAGACGGAGGGTCGCCGAACTCTGAGCAGCGCTCTTACGGCGCACCTGCCTGCGAGGCTCGTCAGCTTTCTGGCGGAAGAAATTGATTTACAGGGCAATATTGCTGATTTGTCCGATGACCGTATCGACCACCTTGCCACGCGGCTCACGGCGTGGACGCTGAAGCCCACCGGCAGCGAAGGGTATCGCACCGCAGAGGTCACCCTTGGAGGCATTCGGACCTCCGGTTTCGACTCCAAGAGCATGATGTCAAAGACAGTTCCCGGCCTTTATGTGATTGGAGAGGCGGTGGACGTCACGGGTTGGCTGGGCGGATACAATTTTCAATGGGCCTGGTCGTCGGCCATGGCTGCCGCGCGGCACATCGCGCAAAAACCTTGCCGCGTCCCCTGACATTCTGACAGATGGAAAATCAGGTTTGGCCGCAGGTCACAGCCGCGATCGTGTAAATCGTCTACATATTGAGATGCTTGGACAAATCCGGCTTGCAACACGATCAGGACAGCGCCGCCTCGACACAGGCGATGAAATCCTCACCCCTCTTTTCAAAGTTGTCATACTGGTCAAAGCTCGCCGCCGCCGGCGCGAGCAGAACGACTTCGCCCGGGCGTGCCTGAGCCGCGGCGGCGGTGACCGCGCGGCTCATGTCGGTGCAAATCTCCGCTTCTATTCCAGGCAGTTGCAAGGCAAAGCTCTCGGCTTCCCGGCCGATGACATAGGCCTTGACCACATGTGACAGACCCGGTTGCAAGGCTGCCAGTCCACCCTCCTTTATGAGCCCGCCGCAGATCCAGCGGACCTTGGGAAAGGCCAGCAATGCCTTCAGGGCTGAATCCACATTTGTGGCTTTGGAATCATTGACATAGACTACATTGTTCTTCTCTGCGACGCGCTGGCTGCGATGTGGCAACCCGGCAAAGCTCCGCAGGCCTGCCTCGATCTCACGCGGCCCCATTCCAAGGCTGCGGCAAGCGGCATAGGCGGCGCAGGCGTTCTGATGATTATGCTCCCCCGGCAGCCCCGAAATGTCGCGAAGATCAATCGAGCCGATTTGCCGCCCCTTGCGCCATTCGGATAGAAAGCCTTTGCGTGCAAAGACATACCATCCGGGGCCGGTCAGTTTTTGTCCCGTTGCAACGCGGATCACACGGTCATCCGCGCGGCCCTCGGACAATTGCCCGGCAAGATACTGCCCCTCGATCTCGTCCACGCCAATCACCGCCCGGTCCGGGCCGCCTTCGGCAAACAGCCTGCGCTTGGCGGCAAAATACCCTCCCAGACCGGCGTGACGATCGAGGTGATCCGGCGAAAGGTTTGTGAAAACAGCCACATCAGGCGTCAAGTTGCGTGCAAGGTCGGTTTGGTAGCTTGAGAGTTCCAACACTACGATGCCAGCGTTGCCCGGCGGCGTGATGTCCAGAACGCCGCGCCCGATGTTGCCCGCCAGTTGGCTGTTCCGCCCGGACGCGACAAGAAGATGGTGGATCAGTGCAGCCGTGGTGGATTTCCCGTTTGAGCCAGTCACCGCCACCACCTTGGGAGGTTGATCGAATGCGTCCCATCCGGCGCCCAGGCTCCTGAAGAACAGGCCGATATCATTGTCAATCGGCACCCCGGCCCGCAGCGCAGCTGCAATGGCAGGATTCGGTTGCGGGTAAAGATGCGCAATGCCCGGAGAGGTCACAAGGCAGGCCACATCATCAAAGGCCTCCGCACGGTCCAGCCTGCGGATGGCAAAGCCCTCTGCTTCGGCCCGTTCCCGCGCAGCGGGGGTATCGTCCCAGACGACCACCTGAGCGCCCCCTTCGCGCAGCGCCAAGGCGGCCGAAAGGCCAGATCGGCCAAGACCCAGAACCGCGACAACCGCGCCTTCAAACCCGCGAACAGGGATCATCTCAACTCACCTTTACGTCAACCGTGGCCTTCAAGAAGCTGAATTCTCTTTGCAACCACCCTCAACGCAGCTTCAGCGTTGCAAGGCCGATGATGGCCAGGATCAGGGAAATGATCCAAAACCGGATCACGATCTGCGGCTCTGCCCACCCCTTTTTCTCATAATGGTGGTGAATGGGCGCCATCAGGAACACGCGCTTTCCTGTCCGTTTGAAGTAGAGCACCTGAACGATGACCGAAAGCGCCTCGACCACGAAGAGGCCACCGACAATGGCAAGCACCAGTTCGTGCTTGGTTGCCACCGCGATCGCCCCCAAAGCGCCGCCCAGCGCGAGGGAGCCGGTATCCCCCATGAAGACCGCAGCAGGCGGCGCATTATACCACAGAAAGCCAAGACCGCCCCCCACAACCCCGGCGGCGAAGATCAGGATTTCCCCCGTCCCCGGCACATAGTGAACGTCAAGATATTCCGTGAAATCAACACGTCCCACGGCGTAGGCGATAACACCAAGCGTCGATGTGGCGATCATGACCGGCATGATCGCCAGTCCGTCAAGTCCGTCTGTCAGGTTTACCGCATTGGCCGCGCCAACGATCACGATCATCGCGAAGGGGATGAACAAAAAGCCGAGGTAGAGCAGCGTGTTCTTGAAGATCGGAAAGGCAAGTTGATAGGACAATTCCTGCGGGTGATAGACAGCCGCCCAGAAGCCCGCAATACCAGCGATGACAAACCCCAGCAAAAGCCGGGTCTTACCTGACACGCCTGCGGTATTCTGCTTGCTCACCTTGGCGTAGTCGTCGGCAAAGCCGATCGCGGCATAGGTGATGGTCACAAAAAGCACCATCCAGACAAAGGCATTGTCCAGCCGCGCCCAAAGGACGGTGGAGGTCACCAGAGCGCCAATGATCAACAGGCCCCCCATGGTCGGCGTGCCGGCCTTGGCGAAATGGCCTTCGGGACCGTCGTCGCGGATGGGCTGCCCCTTGCCCTGGCGCTTGCGCAGCACGTTGATCAGCGGACGTCCAAAGATGAACCCGAAGATCAAGGCAGTCAAAAAGGCACCCCCCGCCCGAAAGGTGATATAGCGGAACAGGTTAAAGACGTCGCCGCCGTCACTGAGCTCTGTCAGCCAGAAAAGCATGGCTTTTTCCCTTTACCCGTCCAGATCCGGCTTCGCTTGCCGTAAATTGCGGATCGCGTCAACCACGCGGCCCACCCCCATGGACAGCGACCCCTTGGCAAGGACAACATCGCCCGCATCCAGATCCCGGCCGACCCGATCGGCCATCTTGTCGCTGGTTTCCGTCCAGTGCCCGCGCTTTTCCGCGGGCAGCTGGCGCCAGAGGTGCTGCATCAGCGGGCCGATGCAATGCACCACGTCGATCTGCGCAAGAGAGGGATGGTCCGCGATTGAAAGATGCAGCGCAACCTCTTGGGAGCCAAGCTCTTTCATATCGCCCAAGTAGGCAATGCGACGTCCCTTGGACACCCGCCCGATGTCATGTTTCGGCTCCGCCGCTGCGAGCACTTCGAGCGCTGCGGCGAGCGACGCGGGATTGGCGTTGTAGGCATCGTCGATCAGTTCGATGATCTTCAGCGTGTCCACGACATCCAGAAGGATCTTCTCCCTCTGACCGCGTCCGGGACCCGGGCTCCATTGGCCAAGCGCGGTCACCGCTAGCGCGCGATCCAGACGGAGCGCGGAAACCACCGCCAGCACGCCCATGGCGTTGACGGCGTAGTGCCGTCCGGGGACCATGACCTTGTACAAGAGCGGTTGGCGCCATGTCCGCCCCTGCGCCACGGTGCATTCGTCGCGCAGGGTCACGGCGCGGACCCGGTGATGATTGTCGGCATTTTCGCCAAATGAAATCGAACGCGCGGCATGTCGTTGCGCGATGTCGCGCAGGATCGGACTCACTGCAAGGTCGCCGTTGTAGACAGCGACGCCCCCGGGCACCAATCCTTCGAAAATCGACGCCTTTTCGTGGGCGATTCCTTCCAGGCTTTCAAAGGCGGCGAGATGGGCCGCCGCAACAGTGGTAACCATGGCGACATGCGGCGCCGCCATCCGCGCGAGAGGCGCGATCTCTCCGGGATGGTTCATGCCGATCTCGACCACGGCGAAATCTACGTCGCGCGGCATCCGCGCCAGGGTCAGCGGCACGCCCCAATGGTTGTTGTAGCTCTTCTCGGCGGCATGAACGCTGCCTTGCCCGGCCAGCACCGTGCGCAGCATTTCCTTTGTCGATGTCTTGCCCACCGACCCGGTGACAGCCACGACACGGGCCCGTGTGCGGGCCCGGCCCGCTTCGCCCAAAGCCTCAAGAGCGGCCTGCACATCCTTGACAAGCAAAAGCGGCGCAGACTTGTCCACACCCTCGGGGACATGATCGACCAACGCAGCCGCTGCACCCTTTTCCAGCGCCTGCGCCACGAAATCATGACCGTCGCGCACCGCTTTCAACGCGACGAACAGATCGCCTTCTTGCAATGTGCGCGTATCGATGGAAACACCGTGCGCCTGCCAATCGCAGGGCGTGCTGCCCCGCGTGGCGGCAACCGCCTCCGCCGCAGTCCAGAGTGGCGCGCTCACAGGCCTCTCCCGTCCAGGGCCGCCACCGCGACGCTGGCCTGTTCGGCGTCGTCAAACGGAAACACCGTGTCGCCCACGGTCTGTCCGGTCTCATGCCCCTTGCCGCAGATCAGCAAGGCGTCTCCCGGACCCAGCATGTCCACGCCGCGCAGGATCGCCTCGGCCCGGTCCCCGACCTCCAGCGCGTCGGGCGCGCCCTCCATCACGGCGGCCCTGATCGCGACCGGATCCTCTGACCGCGGATTGTCGTCCGTGACGATCACGCTGTCGGCATGCGCTGCAGCTGCCTGCCCCATAAGCGGGCGCTTGCCCCGATCCCTGTCGCCGCCCGCGCCGACGATAGCCACGAGTCGGCCCATCACATGCGGACGCAATGCCTGACAGGCGGTGGCCACGGCATCGGGCGTATGGGCGTAATCGACAAAGACCGCAGCACCATTTTCGCGGGCCGCAGCCAGTTGCATCCGCCCGCGCACCGTGGTCAGCAGCGGCAGGACGTCGAAAACGTCTTCCGGATCGCCGCCGCAGGCAATCACGAGACCGGCGGCAACCAGCACGTTTTCCGCCTGAAAGCCGCCGATCAACGGCAGTCGTTCCTGCCGGATCACGCCGTCATAGCTCAGCCTGATCTCCTGCCCCGTCGCATCGAAGCGTTGCGCCTCCAGGCACAGATCGGCCGCTTCGCTGCCAACGGTAATGACCTCCTGCCCGCGCGCACGGGCGATGGCCAGCATGTCCACCCCTCGGGGATCGTCGATATGGATCACCGCCACCCCGTCCTCTGGCAGGACCCGGGCGAAAATCCCTGCCTTGGCAGTGAAATACTCCTCGAAGCTCGCGTGATAATCGAGGTGGTCCTGGCTGAAGTTTGTGAACCCCGCCGCCGTCAGAGTGACACCGTCAAGGCGCCGCTGCGCCAGCCCGTGACTGGACGCCTCCATCGCGGCATGGGTCACACCGGCCTCGGCCGCGCCCGCCAGCATCCGGTGAAGGGTGATCGGCTCGGGCGTGGTGTGCTGCAACGGCGCCTGCCAGTCGCCCTCGACCCCGGTGGTGCCGATATTGACGGCGCGCAGGCCAAGCTCCTGCCAGATCTGCCGCGTGAAGGTCGCGACAGAGGTCTTGCCATTGGTGCCGGTGACCGCGATCACGGTGTCCGGCTGGCTGCCGGACCAGAGCGCTGCGGTGAAGGCAAGCGCCTGTCGCGGATCCTCTGCAATGACCAGGGCGGCGTCAGAGGCGGCAAGTTCCTCCGCTGCGATCCTTGCGCCCGCCGCATCGGTCAGCACGGACGAGGCGCCCATCCGCAAGGCGTATTTGATGAATTCGCCACCATGCACGCGGGTTCCGGGCAACGCGGCAAAAAGATAGCCGTCCCGGACCTCGCGGCTGTCCACCGCAAGTCCCGTCACCGTCGCATCCCGCCCCCCGCGTGCGGTCAGGCCCAGTTGCGACAGGCTCTTGCTGATGATCTTGCGCTCGGCCGCCATGATTCCATTCGTCCCCGGTCAGATTCACGTTGCCTCGCCGGTCCGCCAAAGGGCCCTGCCCCGGCCTATCGGTCCGTCGTCGAGGTCGACGTCTCCAATTGCCTTTTTTCATAGGCCGGACGCAAGCCCAGAAGCGGCGCGACACGCTCGATCATCTCCGCCGCCACGGGAACGGCGGTCCAACCTGCGGTGCGGCGCGGCTCGGCGCCAGATGTCTCGACCGGTTCATCCAGCATCACGACAAGCACGTATTGCGGATCATGCGCCGGAAAGAGCGCCGCGAAACTGGCAATCACCTTGTCCTTGTAATAGCCGCCGCCGCGTTCCTTCGGCTTGTCGGCGGTGCCGGTCTTTCCGCCGACATGATATCCCGGCACCTCGGCGAAGGAGGCCGTCCCCTTTTCGTCGCTGACCACCTTGCGCAGCATGATCCGTGCCGCCCTCGCCACATCGTCGCGCAACAGCTTGTCGCCCATCCGGGGGCCATCCTGCTTCAGCAGGGTCGGCTTGATCACATGTCCGCCGTTGCCCAGCATGGCATAGGCTGCCGCCAGATGCAGCGGCGTGACCGATATTCCGTGACCATAAGAGATCGTGACGGCGGAAAGATCTGTCCAGCGCTTCGGGATCAGGGGTTTGCCGCCGCTCGCCTCCACGATTTCCAGCGTCGGTGGCGCGAACATGCCAAGATTGCGGTAGAAATCCTGTTGGCGTTCGCGCCCGATGGCGAGGGCCAGCTTCCCGGTGCCGCGGTTCGAACTGCGAACGATGATGTCCTCGACACTCAACTTGCCGTAATTCTTGTTACGGAACTCGCCGATGCCGTGACCGCCGACGCGGAAAGGTGGCGAGGTGTCGATGATCGTTTCCGGATTGACGAGGTCAAGTTGCAGAGCCTGTGCCGCCGTTAGAATCTTGAAGGTAGAGCCAAGTTCATAGACCCCCTGCACGGCATGGTTGAACAGCGGGCTATCGGACGGATTGCCCGAGGTCGGCGGGCGCGGACGGTCGTTCGGATCGAAATCCGGCAACGAGGCGATGGCGATCACCTCTCCCGTATGGACATCCATCAACACGCTGGCCGCCCCCTTGGCGTTCAGCAATTTCATGCCGGTGTCCAGAACGTCCTCTGTGGCGGCCTGCACGGACAGGTCCAGCGACAACATCAGCGGGGCACCTTCCCGCGCCGGATCGCGCAGGTCCTCGTCAAAAAACTTTTCGATTCCCGCGGTGCCGATCACCTCGGCAGAGGCCACGCCCTCGCGGCCGAAGCTGGCGCCGCCCAGTGTATGCGCGGCGATCGCCCCGTTGGGATAAAGACGCATTTCCCGCGGGCCGAACAACAGACCCGGCTCGCCGATGTCATGCACCGCCTGCAATTGCTCGGGGCTGAGCTTGCGTTTGACCCATAGGAATTTGCGTTTCGGGTCGGTGAAGCGCGCCACCAGCTTTTTTTCCTCCAGATCGGGAAAGATCTTCACCAGTTCGCCAGCCGCCCGGGCCGGATCGATCATCTGCTGGGGATGCGCATAAAGGCTGTGGGTCGACATGTTGGTGGCCAGCACGCGGCCCTGCCGGTCGACGATATCCGCACGGCTTGCGACGATCGAGGCACCCGTGGCCTGCGCGCGCGGCTCCTCCGGCTCCGACGCGGCCAGCATGCCCATCCGCGCGCCGATCAGCCCGTAGGCACAGACGAACATGATCGCCAGCACAAGGAGCCGCCCTTCGGCCCGAAGGCGCAGCCTGTCACGCATGTCTTCATGGCGCAGGCGCAGGTTTTCGCGCTCGATCACGTCGGGGTTTTCCCCCTTTTGCCGTGCGTCGAGGATACGGGCCAGGGGGCGCAGGGGCGTGCGGGTCATGGGTTTTGCGCTCCGGAGGATATGACGTCGATGGGCTGGCTCAGATCAAGGAGCGGCGGCGCCGGATAGGCGACCTGATCGATGCTGCCGAATTGGTCGGGACGCAGCGCCAGAAGGCCAAGCCGGTCGAAGTTCAGTTCGGCAAGATCGCGCAGCCGGTCCGGACGGTTCAGATAGGCCCATTCCGCGCGCAGGATCGCGAGCCGTTCGCGCGCGGCACCTATGTCGCGGTGCAGCCTGTCCACGTGGTCAAGTTCGGCCTGCGTGCGGTAATTTTCGTGATAGGCCCAATAGCCGGAGCCGATGACAGCAAGGGCCGAAAGCAAGAACAACAGGCTGCGCATCTCATCTTTTCTCCTTCATCTGTGGCATGGAAAGCTCCGCCGCCTCTATTGTCCGGGCCGGCACATCTGTCCGGCGTCCGACCCGCAGCTTGGCGGACCGGGACCGCGGGTTCTCGGCCAGTTCTGCCGCGTCGGGGCCCACCGCCTTGCGCGTCAGCACCTCGAAGGGTTCGGTCGCCGCAGGCGGCTGATCCCCGTAGCGGTTCACATGGGTCTTTCGGTCGCCGTGCACCTGGAAGAAGCGTTTGACCATGCGATCCTCGACCGAATGGAAGGTGACCACCGCGAGGTAGCCACCGGGCTTCAGCACACGTTCGGCCGCCATGAGCCCCTGCCAGAGCGCGTCATATTCGCCGTTCACCGCGATGCGCAGCGCCTGAAAACTGCGGGTCGCTGGATGGGCCTGCCCGGGTTTGGATCGGGGCAGGCAGCCCAAGACGATCTCCGTCAACTCCTGCGTGGTCTGCAAGGGGCGCGCCGCGACGATCCGCTTGGCGATGCGGCGCGACGCGCGTTCCTCGCCATAAAGATACAGGATATCGGCCAGCTCACCTTCGGAGACCGTGTTGATGATATCCGCCGCCGTCGGCCCCTCAGGACCCATCCGCATGTCGAGCGGTCCGTCCCGCATGAAGGAAAATCCCCGCTCGGCACGGTCAAGCTGCATGGAGGACACGCCAAGGTCCAGCACGACACCATCAACGGCCTCGGCCACCTCATCCATGCGGGCGAAATTCGTCTGCACCAGTTCCAGCCTGTTGCCATAAGGGCCGCGCCAGCTCTCTGCCATCTCATGGGCCAGCAGATCGCGATCGATGCCGATCACGTGGTCCGCCCCCGCCTCCAGCAGACCGCGCGCATAGCCCCCGGCGCCAAGGGTTCCGTCGATCCAGACGCCGGACACCGGCGCCACGGCCGCCAGCAAGGGGGCCAGCAGCACCGGGACATGCGCTGCGCCGCCGGGTGTCGCGACGGGCCGGGCCATTCAGAGATCCTCCAGCGAATCCAGTAACTCCATCGGGTCCGCCGGGAGTTCGAAGGACATCTCCTCGGCGCTCACCTCGTCGGTGGGCACGTAACGGTCGGCGCTCCAGATCTGGAACTTGTTGAGGCAGGCCACCGCATAGGCTTCGGATCCGATGCCGAACCGGGCACGGAAGCGCGCGGGGATGACAATGCGGCCGGTGTCGTCGACATTCGTATGAGTCGCGCCAGCGGAATAGATCATGGTCAGCGCCGTCTTTTCTGGTCCGGCCTTGATCTTGTCGATGCGCGCTTCGATGCGTTCGATTTCCTCCACGGTATAGACCTCAAGGTGATCGAGCCTTGGGTCGCCGGAAACCATCACGAGGTTGGGGTTGCAGTTTTCCTTGGACTCCGGATCCCAGTCAGGGTCGCCCGCCTCGAGGACACGGCGAAACCGGGCAGGAATGGACATCCGCCCCTTGCCATCGACCTTCAGTCGATGCTCGCCTCTGAACCTCAGCCTGCGGCTCACTGCCAACGGCCCCTCTGCCCCCCGTTGAAACGAAATGCGGCGGGTTGATCAGCTGCCATTGATCAACCCGCCGCTTGACCCGCTGAGCGGGTGTCTCCGACTGCGCGCGCCACCTGGGGGGATGTCTGCTCGCCCGCGCGCCGGATCCTTGTTGTCACGATGAAAAGGGCTGCCTGTATGTTACCTGCTCTTTTGTTTTTATGAGTTCAGTGCGGGGGTCTTGTTCCCCTGTCGCCATCCTCATCGTGTGCAATAGGGATGACATGGGAATGCATGGGGATCAACTACTTTTTTATGGGAAGTCCGTTCAAAAGGGAATGCCCACACGGCTTGGACAAGGGCAATTCTGCAAATTCATAAGTAGTTTCCCCATCCCTAGACATATAATTCAAAGGCTACCCCACATGTAGTTACTGGCCGATAGGTCAAAAATTCATGGGTCTAGGGAAAGAATTTTCACGTTCTGACCGCTGGACCCGGCATTCGATCCCGATCCTGCCCGAATCCAAGCCATTTCACCGTCACTCCCCTGCAAAATCACATGAATCGGAGGTTTTCGCGATAGTCGACCAATATTGCCCATCAATTCCCATGATCGACACCGAGCATCACCCCTTCCCTGTGTCAGCCGCACGGGTTTAATGCCACTTCCCGACCGCTGCATCCTCATCCCGTCGAAGGGTCACGGCATGAACCCCGCGATCCCGGACAGTGCCCTGCGAACAATCGACAGGTATGGACGGGCAGTGACCATGGCCCGGGGGCATGCCGGCATCGGGCCGACGATGGCAGGCCGGTCAAGCGGAGGGTGATCCATGCCGATACCGCGATCATCCCGCGCATCCAGAAGCTGGGTCAGACACGCTGCCCGCCCGGATACAACAACGCGCCCGCCACTGGCGCGGTCTCCGACAACTTCCCGGGCATGATCCTGTGGTCCGGTCATTTGCGGTGGTGTCGCCGCAGCGAAACAAACATCGGAAAAACCGGCGCAAGCCACCCCACACTCCCCGCCAGATGGACCGTCAGGGGGTCACGGGCCATGGTGCGCCTCGGGCCTTTCATCGCCTTGACCCTTCTGGCGCCATCCTAGATACCACCCCCAATCAAGGAGCCGTCATGACCGTTCCCGCCATTACAGACAGCCATTGCCACCTCGACTTTCCGGACTTTGACGCCGAACGCCCCGAGGTCATCGCCCGCGCCCTGCGGGCAGGCGTGCATCGCATGGTCACCATCTGCACGCGCCTGCGGAACGTGCCGCAGGTCCGCGCGATCGCCGAGGCTCATGATCCCGTTTTCTTTGCTGCAGGCACCCACCCGATGTCCGCCGCGGCGGAACCTCTTGCGACGGTCGAGGATCTGCTGGCCCTGACCGAGCATCCGAAATTCGTCGCCATCGGGGAAACCGGGCTCGACTATCACTACACCGCCGAAAGCGCGGATATTCAGCGTCAAAGCCTGCGGACTCACATCGAGGCGGCGCAGGAAAGCGGCCTGCCACTGATCATTCACGCCCGCGACGCGGATGAGGACATGATCCGCATCCTGTCCGAGGGACACCGCGCGCAGCCCTACACCTGCGTGATGCATTGCTTTTCCTCCGGCGCGGCGCTGGCCCGCAGCGCGCTGGACCTCGGGTTCTACCTGTCGATGTCGGGCATCGCCACCTTTCCCAAATCGCAAGAGCTGCGGGACATCTTTGCCAGCGCGCCGCTGGACCGTATCCTCGTGGAAACCGACAGCCCCTATCTTGCGCCGCCGCCGCACCGCGGCAAGCGCAACGAACCGGCCTATGTGGCGCATACCGCGCAAAAGGGGGCAGAGGTCTTTGGCCTGCCCTATGAGGAATTCGCCGCCGCGACCGAGGCGAATTTCAATCGGCTCTTTGCCAAGGCCGCGGCATGGAAGGCCGCTGCATGAGTGGTGAGCTGCGTTTCACAATTCTGGGCTGCGGGTCGTCGGGCGGGGTGCCGCGCCTTGGCGGTCACTGGGGCGCCTGCGATCCGGAAAATCCGAAGAACCGCCGCCGCCGCTGTTCCTTGCTGATCGAACGTGAGACAGGAGATGGCACAACGACAGTGCTAGTCGACACATCGCCGGACATGCGCGACCAACTGCTGGACGCAGGCATCGGGCGGCTGGATGCGGTGGCATGGACCCATGCCCACGCCGATCACACCCACGGCCTGGACGATCTGCGCCAGATCGTTTTCAACATGCGCCAAAGGCTGGACGTCTGGGCCGACGGCGCCACGCAGGCCGATCTGCTGTCACGCTTTGCCTATGCCTTTGTGCAGCCCGAAGGGTCCCCCTACCCGCCGATCCTGAATTTGCATTCGATCAAGGGCCCGTTCACCATAACGGGGGCGGGCGGCGCGATCACCCTGACGCCCTTCGAGGTGGGACATGGCACCATTGACGCCCTCGGCTTCCGCATCGGGGATCTGGCCTATCTGCCCGACGTCGTGACCATTCCCGACGCGGCATGGGAGATGTTGGGCGATCTCGATTGCTGGGTTCTGGATGCGCTGCGGCGCACGCCGCACCCGACACATGCGCATCTCGATCTTGCTCTGGACTGGATCGCCCGCGCCGCACCGCGCCGCGCCGTCCTGACAAACATGCACATCGATCTCGACCACGCCGAAGTGACGGCAGAGACACCGGACCACATCACTCCGGCCCATGACGGCATGGTCATTCGCTATGCGCTGTGACACGGGGGGCCTGACGCGTCCTCACGCCCCCGCGCAAGAGAGTGCCGCCTTTCCCCCGCATCCAGCGGGTGTCCGACGCCGCCGTATCGCACCGCTGCCGGTCCCGGCACCGGCGGCGCCGCATATTGTCGCTTCAAGGGCTTCATGTTGACATGCAGGCTCTGATCGACGTCATCCTGCCGGTCTTTCTCGTGATCGGCGCAGGCTATCTCGCGGTCTGGCGCGGCTGGTTCTCTGAAAGCGGCGTCGACGGGCTGATGAACTTCACCCAGCACTTCGCGATCCCGTGCCTGCTGTTCCGAGCCCTGTGGACGCTGGATCTGGGTCCCGATTTCAATCCATGGCTGCTGGTCAGTTTTTACACCGGGGCGGCCACAGGGTTCACTGCCGGTCTGCTGGGCGCGCGCTATCTTTTCAAACGGGACTGGGAAGATTCCGTCGCCATCGGCTTTTGCTGTCTTTTCGCCAATTCCGTCATGATCGGCCTGTCACTGACCGAACGGGCCTATGGCACCGACGCGCTGAAGGCCAACTACGTCATCATCGCCCTGCATTCACCGTTCTGTTACGGCATCGGCATCACCGCGATGGAGATTGTGCGCGCCCGCGCCGCGGGCATATCAAGCCGCGCGCTGCCAGCCAAGGTCGGGCGCGCGATGTTCCGCAATGCGCTGGTGATCGGTATCACCCTTGGTCTGGTGGCGAATATCGTCGATCTGCGCCTGCCCACCGCAGCAACCGACGCGCTGGACATGATGATCCGCACCGCCCTGCCCGCCGCGCTTTTCGGCATGGGCGGCGTGCTTTGCCGCTATCGGCCACAGGGCGATTTCCGCGTCATCGCCTATATCTGCGCCGTCTCGCTGCTGTTGCATCCGGCCATCACCTGGACCCTGGGCAGCCTGAGCGGCCTGACGACGGAGGCGTTCCGCTCGGCGGTGCTGACGGCCGCCATGGCACCCGGCATCAACACCTATGTCTTTGCCAACATGTATGGCCGCGCGCGCCGGGTCGCCGCGACGAGCGTGCTGGTCGCAACCGCCCTGTCCGTTCTGACCGCGTGGATGTGGTTGACGATCCTGCCGTGAGCCGGCGGGGAGGCATCGCCCCGCCCCGGTCGGCAGCAACGCTCATCCGGCGGTCGCCGCCCACGTCGGGCCAGCCGAACCATCCCCTGACAAATCGGACCTAAGATGCGGGACAGCGCGTCACGCCGACGGCCACCAGATCTCGACAAGATCCGGCGCACCCCGCAGCTGCACCACGCCCTCTTGCCGGACGCGCGCCACCATCTGATGCAGGTGTGCGCGGCGCAGGCCCGCAGCATAGGTCATCAGGCCAACCTTTTCCCCCGGAAAGCCAAGACAAGCGCGGGACGCCCGGTCGATTTCGGGCGCTGGCACGCCTCTTGCCATCAAGTCCGCCGCTGCATGGATCAAGGCCACCAGCAGCCGTTCGCGGATCTCCGACGCGCTGTAGTCAACTCGCGTCAATCCATGAAAATGCGCCTCTTCGAGGGCCAGATCGGCCACGATTGGATCGTCTACCTTGCCGCCTCCGCCGGGGTAGCGATACCAGCCTGCGCCGGTCTTGCGACCGAGCTTGCCCAATTCCAGCATCCGGGGGAGGATGGGCAGCACCTGCGCACCGCCTTCTGCCGCGCGCCACGCCAAAGCGATGTCGAGACCCGTGGCATCCTCGGCCTCGAACGGTCCGCGGGCAAAGCCGAATTGCTCCATCGCTTCGTCGACTTCCCAAGGCGTGGACCCGTGCAGAAAGACCGCCTCCGCCGCGTCGCGCAGGGCCGCGCGCAAGCACATGGCAGGATCGGGCGCGCGGCCTGTCGGCGGCTCAGCCAAGGAACCGTCTGTCGGCGATGAGGCCCAGCAGGGACTGCAACGTGTCCTCGAACGTGCTGCCGGATGTGTCGAGTTGCGCATGGGCGCGTTCATAAAGCATCTCGCGCGCCTGAAGGATCGACCGGAGCTGCGCCATGGCCTCTGGCTGGCCAGCCATCGGACGTTCATCCCCCTGCGCGCGCACCCGCGCCATGTGCTCTTCCGGCGCGGCCTTCAGCCAAACCGTGTGGAACCGCGCCAGCAACCGATTGTAGGTCTCTGGCTCGGCGACGATCCCGCCGCCGACGGCCAGCACCACGCGGTCATGCGCCGCGATCACCCGATCCAGCGCATCAGCCTCCAGCTTGCGATATCCCTCCTGACCATAAAGCGCCATGATCTCCCCTACCGGCATCCCGCCGCTCCGGGCGATTTCGCGGTTCAACTCCACAAAGGGCACATGAAGCGCCCCGCCTACCCCGCGGCCGAGTGTCGATTTCCCCGCCCCGCGCAGACCGACGAGGCAAAGGCGCTGCGCCCGCCGCCCGTTGCCGGGCGCTGCGTGAAGCAACAGTCCCCGCACCTCCGCCTGAACCGGCGCATCGGCGCGGCGGTACATCTCCGCGATTTGCTGCGACTCCGCGGCCAGCGGGTCCTCTTCGCTCAACAGGCAGTCGATGGGGAGGTCGAGGGCCGCCGCAACGCGCATCAGCAATCCGATGGAAATATTCCCCTCGCCCCCTTCCAACTGCGCCAGATAGCGTGGGGAGACGCCGGACATCTCCGAGAGCACCCGGCGCGGGATGCCGCGCCCTTCCCGCGCCAATCGCACACGATCCCCCACGCGCGCCATCAGACGGACCACGGGATCGGCATTGTCCTTCGCTGCGATCTCTTCTGTCATGCGGCGCCTGCATTTGGAACTATAATGCACAAGCTAACGGTCTGCGATCGGAAGGCAACGGAGTCCTGCGGCCCGGACGCCAGGATGAGGTCATTCTCACGCAGGCGGGAGATGCGCCTCGACCAGATCGCGGATCTCTGGCGGGGGATGGCATTTCGCAAAGGCGCGGGCCTCGACGAACACACAGGTGAAAAGGCCCTCGAAGCAGGTGACGCCGTCCTGCACCCCATCGACGCGAAAATCGATAGAGGTCGCGCCGAGGCGCGCCGGCCAGACATGGCAGATGAGCCGATGACGGGGCGTGACCGGCGCACGGAAATCGAGGCTCATGTGCACGAAAGGCGTGCCAACGCCGCGATCCAGTTCCAACTGAAACCAGCCGTCGCCCAGTCTTTCCTCCCACCAGGCGTTGATCGCATCCAGTGCGAACCATGGGATGCGTGCGGTATAGACGATGCGCGCGGGATCGCAGTCCCCCCAAGTGACGCGGATCTCATGCTGGTAGGTATCGCCGGGACGCTGGGTCATGGACGGTTCCGTTCAGGGCCGGTCATCGGGGGCGCTGCCCCCACCGCCCTTGCGGGCGGCTCCCCCGGAGTATTTCCGGAGAGAAGAAGCCGGGAAGGTCAGTCAGTAGGTTTCCACGTGGTAGCGGCCATCGCCCCGCATCACATCGCGCAGTGCGGTCCAAGACTGGCCAATGCTTTCGGCGATGCTGGTGAAGGCGCTTTCCACCCCTTCCTCCATCCCGCGCAGACCGCAGATGTAGATATGGGTTTTCGGATCGACCAGCAGATCCGCGAGCTTTTCTTCCTCGATCAGCATCCGGTCCTGGACGTATTGCTTCTTGCCGCCCTGCCGGGAGTAGACAAGGTGCTGTTCCAGCAGGTCGGAGGGGACCTTCTTGAGCGGGCCGAAATAGGGCAGAGAGTCCGGTGACCGGGCGCCAAAGAACATCGTCATGCCGCCGGATCTGCCCCCCACTGACCGCTGACGGCGCATGGTGAAGGCGCGCATCGGGGCGGAGCCGGTGCCAGTGCAGATCATGAGAAGCCGCGCCTCCGGATCGTCCGGCAAGAGGAAAGTCGCGCCGAAGGGGCCGGTGACCCGGACCTGATCGCCGGGTTCAAGATCACAGATGTAGTTGGAACAGAGACCGTTTTCCTCGCGCTTCACGGTCAGCGAGACATTGTTGTAATTCGGGCGCTCACCGTCGCGCGGGCTGGAAACCGAATAGAGACGCGGCAGATGCGGGTCGCCCCTGGCATCCGCACCCGGAGGGATGATCCCCAAGGACTGGCCCTCCAAGAGCGGCATCGGGAGACCGCCAAAGTCGAGGATGATGTGGCGGACATCATGGGAGGGGTCGCTGGTCAGCCGGAAATTTCCCTGAACCGTCGCAACAGCCGGCTTGCCCAATGTGTAGAGATTGATGGAGGGTTTCGACGCGCTGTGCGGGGCCAGCGATTTGCCACCCGCGCCGGCATGCGCCTCTGCCAGAAGGGCGGCCACGGCATCATCCAACGCCTCTATGCCGGTGCCGTCGGACGCTGCCTCTCCCAGATCCTGCTGATCCGGCAATTCATCCCACTCGAATTGTTCTTCAAGCGTGTAGGGCGTGCTGACCACGCGCCATTCGTCGATGGACCCGGTCGGGCAGACCGGGATGCAATCCATGCAAAAATTGCAGATGTCTGCGTCCACGACCACGTTGTCGTCATTGTGGGTGATGGCCTGTATCGGGCAGGTCATCTCGCAGGTGTAGCAGCGGATGCAGATTTCGGGGTCGATCAGGTGCTGTTTGACCGGGTTGTTCATGCCAAGTCCCTCCTGACGGGCGCCTTTTGGCCCCGCTGTCATGGTCGTTCTGTCCGAGGTTCGGCGCGGATCAGCTGCCGCGGCGGAGGACCGCGTCAGGAACGGAAAGCGCCTCTATCAACGCCTGACACAGACCCGTGCAGCCCGCGCAGCCGATGCAGCCCCCCTGGATCGAGATAAGCTTGTCGCCGATCGCCCGGCTGCGGGGGGCGTGGCCGATATGACGGTCGGTATGCATGTCGCTTTTCTTTCTGTTCGCATTGGACGCGGTTATGCGGGATCCTTGGCAGGGCTATCCTGCCCCGCGCTTTGAGTCTTATCAAGAGTGGCGTAAATTTTTGCCGAAGATCCCGCCGGCCCCCGGGTTTCACGTAGTCGACCACTCGGGTTCAGGCCATGTGCAACTTCACGTATTCGAAATCACCCGGCTTGTTGTCGATGCCGACTTTCGGCGGGGCGATCCAGCTTGCGAATTTACCGGGTTCGGTGCAAGGTTTCATAAGGGACTGGATGAAATCGCCATCCGCATGGGTCGGCAGCCAGTTTGGCAGCCCCTTGTCGAACGCCTCCCCCGACACGAGATTGCCGTCCGGGTCGAAGTTCTTGCCGGTAAAGACGCCGATCTTGCGGTTGAAGGCCTGATGCGGCAGCTTCAGCTCGAATTGCACCCCGGCCTTGGCGATCTGCTTGTTCCAGCGGCCAACGCCACCGGAGGCGTCGCGCACATAATCGTCGCGCAGGCGCATGTTGATCGCCGTCAGCGCGGGCACCTCGCGTTCGATGAGACGCCCGTCCTCGATATCGAGCACCTTGTAGGTATCGCCGGTCAGTTTGTGGTCATCGTCGATCCGGGTTTCCATGTAGCGGCCCTTGATCCCCGAGTTGAAGGCATTGGCCGCATTAGTCGACACCTCCTGTCCAAAGAGATCCAGAGACAGCGTATAGTGCAGGTTCAGCTTTTTCTGGATCGTCGGCAGGTCGATCACGCCAAGGCTGCGGATCTTGTCGATATCGTAGGGATCGCTGATGCCTGCCTTGTTCATGGCCTCGCAAGTGGCCTGAATGGTGCGGCCAACCCCGGTTTCACCGACGAACATGTGGTGCGCCTCTTCGGTCAGCATGAAGCGGCAGGTGCGCGACAGCGGGTCGAAGCCGGACTGGGCCAGAGATTCAAGCTGCATCTTGCCATCACGGTCGGTGAAATAGGTGAACATGAAGAAGGACAGCCAGTCCGGCGTCTCCTCGTTGAAGGCGCCCAGCATGCGCGGCGCCTCTTCTGATCCGGAGGATCGGCGCAGCAGGTCATCCGCTTCCTCGCGGCCGTCCTTGCCGAAATACTTGAACAGCAGATAGACCATCGCCCAGAGGTGGCGGCCCTCCTCGACGTTGACCTGAAAGAGATTGCGCATGTCATAGAGCGACGGCGCCGTCAGCCCGAGAAAGCGCTGCTGTTCGACGCTGCCCGGCTCCGTATCGCCCTGAATGACGATCAGCCGCTTGACCATGTTGCGGTATTCGCCGGGAATTTCCTGCCATGCCGGTTCGCCCGCGTGTTCTCCGCAGGGGATCCGCCGATCCTCGACCTGCGGCGCCAGGAGGACGCCCCACCGGTATTCCGGCATCTTGACGTAGTCGAATTTCGCCCAGCCCTTTGGATCCACGCTGACAGCGGTGCGCAGGTAGACCATGCTTTCCTGAAAGTTCTTCGGGATGAGGTCGTTCCACCAGTTGATGTAGCCGGGATGCCAGCGTTCCAGTGCCTTCAACACCTTCTTGTCGCCGCTCAGACCCACATTGTTGGGGATCTGCGTGTCATAGCTTACGTTGATCAGATCTAGCATCGTCTTTTCCTCCGAAGGGCCGCGGGAGTGACACCCGCCCTTACACCTGAATGCCGGGACCGATCGCGCCGGGACCCGTAGGGCGGGAAACCCCCGCCGTGCCGCGCGTCAGACGCGCTCCATGTTGTAGTCACCGCGCTTGCCGCTGCCATAGCGTTGCAGCGCACCGTCCGCCCCGACCGCATTGGGCCGGTTGAAGATCCAGTTCTGCCATGCGGTCAGGCGGCCAAAAATCCGGGTCTCCATCGTCTCTGGACCGGCGAAGCGCAGATTTGCCTCCATTCCGGTCATCGCGTCGGGGCTGAAACTGGCCCGTTCCTCAAGGAAGATGCGGATCTCATCCTCCCAGTCGATGTCGTCGAGGATCATGGTGACCAGTCCCGCGGCCTCAGCGGCCTCGGCATCCAGCGCCTCACCGATGGTTTCACGCGCCCGCGCGATTGCCTCGTCATCGTCGAGGAATCGCGTTTCCAGCCGGGTCAGGCCATTGGCCATTTTCATCGGGCCGAAGTTCGCCGAGCTCAGCGTCACGGTCGCCAAGGGGCGGTTGTCGCCCTCGAATTCGTCTTCCATCATGTAGCTGCGGTCCACGGCGAACAGCAGCTCTGCGAGGATCCCGGCAAAGCACGACCCGTGTTCGATCAGCGCCACCATGGACCGCGACGTGACATCCACACGCTTCAACAGGCGTTTCCAGTATTGCAGCACCTCGTTGGCCAGCCAATGATCGGCATTCGCGGTCAACAGCGCCTCATGGGCGGCCAGCTTGTCCGGGTCGCCCTGTGTGCGAAAGACCATCAGGCCAAGCGACGGCTCGTTGAGACGCAGGTGCAGGATGGCGTCGTCCAGTTCACGCGCGAGGCGCAGCATGTAGGCCTGTGCGCCCTGCGCCGTGAAGGCCGGCATATCTGCGGGCGCGTCCTCTTCGGGGCCGTTCAGGGTCAGGGTCACGGTCTGCGCCTTGCGATCCGCCACAACCTCGACCGTGGAATAGGTGACGGACCCGTCGTCATGGAATGTCCGGTCCAGCGGGCTCAGTGTGATACCCTCGGCCACGTCCGCCTTGTTGGAGGCGGCGGCAAATTCGTGCGCCCGTTCCTGCACGGCGGCGTCGAATTTCGAATTTGCGATGACCTCGTCGACAAGCCGCCAGTCGCGGGCACGCTTGCCGCGCACGCCTTCCTCGGTCGAGCAGAAGACATCGGCCAGATCGCGGCGCACCTTGCGCTTGTCGGTAACACGGGTCAGCCCGCCGGTCCCCGGCAGCACGGCCAGCAGAGGGACTTCGGGCAGCGCTACGTTCGACGTGCTGTCGTCGGTCAGCATGATGTGGTTGCAGGCCAACGCCAGTTCATAGCCGCCCCCGGCGCAGGATCCGCGCACGGCCGCAATGTATTTCTGGCCCGAGTCAGCCTCGGCCGCCTCGAATGTGTTGCGCGTCTCATTGGTGAACTTGCAGAAGTTGACCTTGTGACTGTGCGCCGCGCCGCCAAGCATGCGGATGTTGGCCCCGGCACAGAACACCCTGTCCTTGCCGGACTGCATCACGATGGTCTTGACCTCCGGATGTTCGAACCGCATCCGCTGGACCACATCCGCCAGTTCGATATCGACGCCCAGATCGTAAGAGTTCAATTTGAGAAGATAGCCGTCGAAAAGGCCGCCATTTTCATCCACATCCATGAAAAGATTGGCAACAGGCCCGTCATATTCGACGCGCCAATGGCGATAGGCCGCAGGGTCCACCTGAAAGTCGATTCGCTTTGTCATGGAACCCCTATTCCTTCCTTGATCTGCATTATAGTGCGCATTCATCTTTTATCTACAGGTAATCGGGCAGTATCTGCGCAGAAAAGCCCTTCTGCTCCGGAAAAAACGTCATGACCCAACAAATTTATGCATTATAGTGCAAACACTCATCCCGCAGATTTCACCGCGGACCGCGCTGCCTCCAGATCTGCGGGGCTGAGGCCCATCACATCTGGGCCACCCCGTCTCCGCGCCTCCGACAGCAATCCATCGGCCAGACGGTCAAGCCGTTCAGCGGCACGCATGCGCCCCATTCGCCGCTTGAGGCCGGCGTTCGCCAGCTGGATCATCCCTTGCAGCAGGCATTTCTCCGGTGAATTCGCCGGCGCGCCCATCCAGACCGCCTCCCAGACCTCATGCGCCTCCCAGTAATACCCGGCATCGAAGAACCGCAGGCCGGCATGCCATGCGACGCTTTGTGACAGGGGGCTGGTAACGCCCTTCATACTGTCAAAGGCATCCTCGGCGTGGCGCGGCGTTTGTCCCGGCACATAGGGATAGCTGGGCCAAGGCGTCTGCATGGCTTACGACACCTCGATCTCTGCCATCTCGATCCTCTCAAGCCGCGCGAGAAAATCGGCCACGGCGGTCAGGACCGCTTCCGGTTGATCCGCCTGCGGCACGTGGCGGCAGTGATCCAGGATCAGCGTCTCCACCGGTGCATAAGACCGCGTCTCTACTTCTTCGATCTGCGCGAGGGTGCCGTATTCGTCCTCGCGCCCCTGTATGGCAAGCACCGGGATCCGCAGATAATCAAGCACGTCCCCCACGTTCCAGTCCCTTGCCGCAGGGTCCAGCCACGCCTCGTTCCAGCCGTGAAAGGTATGGCCCGCGTCCCGATGATACTTGGCCATCCTCGTGGACAGATCTCCCGTGGCAAAGGCCTCCCGCGCAAGGGCGATCTGCGCCAGCCCCATGTCTTCGGTAAAGAAATGCGGCGCCATCAGGATCAGGGCGCGCACCCGGTGGTCCGCAACCGTCCCGCCGTAAATCGCGGCGATCGTTGCCCCGTCTGAATGGCCCAAGAGAACACCGCGCCGGAAGCCGAAGCTGTCCAGCACATCGGGCAGCACATCCACCGCATGGCGTGTCATGTATTCCAGCGGCCGGGGCAGATCATCCAAGTCTGACTGGCCATAGCCCGCCCGCGAATAGACGAAGACGCCCCAACCCGTCGCCGCCACCAGCCGCGCCGGGAAATCGCGCCATAAGGCAAGACACCCCAGTCCCTCATGCAGCAGCACGATGGTCGGCGCCTTGTCCGGCGACGGGCCAAAGCACTGCGCCTCCAATGTCTTGCCACCCGCGGTGATCGTGCCCCTTGCGCCGTCGTGCCAGTCCATCACGCCACCTCGCGCAGCTTGAACCGCTGGATCTTGCCGGTTGCCGTCTTCGGCAGATCCTCGACCACCTCGATCCAGCGCGGATATTTCCACGCGCCGACCCGCGCCTTGACGAAGTCCTTCAGTTCGGCGGTGACGGCTTTGGCCTCCACCCCCTCCTTCAGCACGACAAAGGCCTGCGGTTTTTCCAACCCGTCGGCATCGCGTCGCGGCACGACTGCCGCCTCCAGCACGCCGGGGTGGGATATCAACGCCTGCTCCACCTCGAAGGGGCTGACCCAGATGCCCGACACCTTGAACATGTCGTCGGTCCGCCCGCAGTAGACGAACCGTCCCTCCGGCGTGACCTCGTATTTGTCGCCGGTCCGGGTCCATTCCCCTTCAAAGGTCGCGCGGCTCTTGTCACGCTTGTTCCAGTATCCTTCGGCGGCCGAGGCGCCCCGCACCAGCAGCTCACCAACACCGCCGGGCGCGATCTCTTCGCCGGTCTCATCGACGCAGCGCAGGTCATACCCCGGCACAGGCAGACCGGAGGTTCCATAGACAACGTCGCCCGGCCGGTTGGACAGGAAGATATGCAGCATCTCCGTGCTGCCGACCCCGTCGAGGATGTCGACGCCCCAAAGCGCCTGCCACTTCTTGCCAATCTCTTCCGGCAGCGCCTCTCCGGCGGAGATGCAGATGCGCATCTGCGCCTCCGGCACGCCATGTTTCTCAAGCCAGGCGATGGTCGCTGCGTAAAGCGTCGGCACCCCGCAGAAAACAGTAGGCCGCTCCCGCGCAATGATCTCCGCCACCACATCCGGGGTGGGCCGACCGCTGAACAGCACCGTGGTCGCCCCGACCGACATGGGAAAACTCATGGCATTGCCCAGACCGTAAGCGAAAAAGATCTTGGCCACGGAATAGACGGTATCGTCCTCCCGAATACCCAGAACGCGCGCGCCATAGGTGTCAGATGTTGCGCGCAGCGCGCCATGCACGTGGCGCACGCCCTTCGGCTGCCCGGTCGAGCCGGAAGAATACAGCCAGAAGGCGCAGTCGTCCTCGCTCACCTGCACGGCTGCGCGCGGCTCCGCCCCCTCCAGAAACGCGTCGTAGGTCGCCATGCCCACTGGCGCGTTGTCCCCGATCACGACGATGCGGCGGATATGCGGGCTTGCCTCGGCAGCGGGGCGCACGGTGTCCAGCAGTTCGGCCGAAACGAACAGGCAGACCGCCCGGCTGTCGCGCAGGATGAAATCATATGTCTCGGTGGTCAGCAGCGTGTTCAGCGCGATCGGAACCACATGCGCCTTAAGCGCGCCCCAGAAAAGTTCCGGGTATTCGATCTGATCCAGGACGATGCAGGCC
>CAZRZN010000004.1:25961-53436 GCA_964604565.1 uncultured Rhodobacterales bacterium | reverse complement strand
CCGCGATCAGCCCATCTGCCCCATGGGCAGGCGGATTTCGAAACAGGTGCCTGTCTCATCGCTGCGATTCAGCCGGATGCTGCCACCATGGCCACGCACCAGTTCGGCCACGATGGCAAGGCCAAGGCCTGATCCTCCCTTGCGCACGCCCCCCTGAAAGGGCTGAAACAGATGTTCGCGCGCCTTCGGCGGCAGGCCGGGGCCGGTATCGGTCAGGGTGATCACCCAATCGTTTTCTTCGGCGCGGGCCGCGACGTTGATCTCACCATGTTGACCTGATCCGATGATCGCCTGCCGCGCATTCCGGATCAGGTTCGACATCATGCGGTAGATCTGTTCGGGATCTCCGCGCACCATCAGGCCCGCAGGAATATCTTCGGACAGGCTGAGGTCGTTTTCACCGATGGCAAGGCGCTCCGCTTCCAAGACTTCGTTGGTCAGTTCGGCGAGGTTGAAAAGGGTCAGCACCGGCGCCGGTTCCTCGGCACGGCCAAAGGCCAGCGTGCTCTCGCAGAGCGACACGGCCCGCGTAATGGAATTCACCAGCTTCGGCGCCATGCGCTTGACCGCCGGATCCTCGGACATCTCGATGCGGTCGGTAAACAACTGGGCTGACGTCAGGATATTGCGCAGATCGTGGCTGACGCGCGCAACCGCACCACCCAGTTGAGCAAGCCGTTCCTTCTGCCGCAAGGCTTGCGTCAGTTGTGTTTGCAGGGATTGCAGCGACTCCTCCGCCTCCCGCAGTTCCTTTACGCCGGCCTTTGGCTTGATGATACGGCGCGCATCCTCTGGGGCTTCGGCGTATTCCAGAATATGGCCGACCAGAGCCTTGATCGGCTTCACCATCAGACTGCGCACAGCCAGAAACAGCAGCCCCGCCGTAATGACAGAGATGACCGCCGAAAGCAGCAGGATACGTGCCCCGTAGTCAATGATCGCCATGCGCAGTGGCGCGCTGTCCATCGTGACCTCGATCAGCTGTCCGCCGCCGCGCAACGGGCTGCCAATGACCCTGATCACTTCCCGCTCATGATCGAAAAGGCAGCCGATCGCGTCCCGCATCAGTTCCCATGCAGAGGGGTCGCGCAGATCGAAGGTCTGGCCAACGGCTCCGGGGATCGGGGATGAAAGCATCAGTTGCCGCATCTCATCCCGCCGCAGCACGACGTTGTAGACACCCGCATTGGCCAGCAGCTCGGCCTCCAGCTCTGGCTCGATCATGTCGTCCGCCAACAAGGCGAGCGAAGCGATCTGGGCCCGTTCAAGCCGCGCAAGAAGATAGTCTTCGCGGAACCGCGCAACCGACGGGACAAAGATCAACACTTCTGCGACCATGACAAAGATGATCGTCAAGAGCAGGAATCGTCCGGAAAGCGAGTTGACCATAGGGTTGAATCGTTATCAGGGAAGCCAGCGCTGAACCAGTCGAACGACGCGCTTGACCATATCGTTTTCAAACAACCGCGGGGTGAAATACGCCCCCGCGACCCGCTTGTTGATCTCGCCGATGGTCGGATACGGCGAAACCATGCTGGACACCGCGCTCATCTTCAGACCGTTGGCGATGACAAGCGACCAGAGATTGATGAGTTCGCCAGCCTGATGGCCCGCGATGGAGACACCCACCGGCCTGCCCTTGACCACCATCACCTTGATCAGCCCCTTGGTCTTGCGCTCCGTGATGGCGCGGTCGTTGTGGCTGTAGGGGAAGCGCACAACCTCCAGACGCGATCCATGGGCTTTTTGCGCTTGTGCTTCGGTCAGGCCGACCTGCGCCAGTTCCGGCTGCGTGTAGGTGGCCCATGGAATATGTGCGGTGCTTGTCTTGGCGGGTAGGCCGAACAGCGCGGACCGAATGACGATCCCCGCGTGGTAGCCGGCGACATGGGTAAATTGCAGGCCGCCCGCTGCGTCGCCGATAGCATAGACGTACTTGTTGGTCGTCTTCAGACTGTCGTTGACCTTGATCCCGGTGCGGGTCGTCTCGATGCCCGCAGCCTCAAGGTTCAAGGTGTCGGTGTTGGCCTTGCGCCCGACGGCCACCAGAAGATGGGTTCCTTTGAAGACGCGGCCATCCTTGGTCTCTATCTCGATGCTGCCAGCTTCGCCCCGCACTTCGTGCGCAAGCGCATCCTCCACAACCTCGACGCCTTCGTCACGCAAGGTATCCAGCACCACCTTGGCCGTTTCCGGGTCGTCCTTGCCCAGCGCCTTGGCCCCCTCGATCACCGTGACCCTTGATCCAAGCCGCCGGTGCGCCTGCGCCATTTCCATGCCGATCGGCCCACCGCCAATGATCAGCAGGTGATCGGGCCTTTCGCGGAGATCCCAGAGCGTCTCATTCGTGAGGTAGGGCACACGGTCCAGCCCCGGTATTGGCGGCACAAAAGGCGATGATCCCGTGGCAACAACGATCCGCCGCGCGGTGATGCGATAGGGCCCGGCCTCGACCTCCGTTGGCGCAACAAATTGTCCGTATTCGCGCACAACCCTGACACCGAACCCCTCGAACCGCTCCTGACTGTCAACCGGCTCTATCGTGGCGATCACATCGGAGACATGGTCCTTGGCCGCCGCATAATCCACCAAGGGGGCGCTGTCGGCGATGCCGTAAGGCGATGCATGGGACATGGCATGAGCCGATTTTGCCGAAGCGATCAGCGCCTTCGAGGGGACACAGCCGTAATTCAGGCAATCGCCGCCCATCTTGTGCCCTTCAAGCAGGATCACGTCAGCACCCATCTGGCTGGCGCCCGCGGCCACCGAAAGACCACCGGATCCGGCTCCGAGGATCAGCAGATCACAGGTCAATCTTTCCATGGCTCAGATTTCCTTCTTGCCGCGAACGGCCTTGATGATCATCGGCAAGGCCGACAGCGCGGCCAGACCAAGGATAGGACCGATCACATGCGGCGCCCACAGCAGGGACAGATCGGGGCTTTCGCCACGGTCGAACACCTCTCCAAGGCCGACCCCGATGGAGGTAAAAACAAGCGCACCCGGGATGATCCCCAAAGCCGTGGTAAAAAGGAAATTTCGCAACCTCACGCCCACAAGTGCAGGCAAAAGATTTGCCACGAAGAACGGCACCGCCGGAACGAGGCGCAGCAGGAAAAGCACGGAGATCTCGTTTTCCTTCAGTCCGTTTCGCAGTTTCTTCAGCTTGCCTTCGGACGCGTCGATTTTCGCCGACAGGGTCTGCCCCAGCCCCGCGCGCGCCGCAAGAAAGATACCGGTCGCGCCAATCGTGGCGGCAAGCACGTTGAAGGCAGTGCCCGTCCAGAGACCGAAGAGGAACCCGCCGGTGACCGAGGCCACCGCCGCCCCCGGCAGCGAAAATGCCACGATCGCGACATAGATGCCCACGAACATCACCGACATCAGGGCAAAATGACCGTCACGAAAGGCAAGCAATGCCTCGCGGTTGTCCGCAAGCGTGGCAAAGGTGAGATAGTCCCGCAGCGTGAAGTAGCCGATGATGGCCCCGATTACGATACCGGCGAGCGGAAGATGGCGTTGCAGGCCGGGTTGGCTGGGATGTTCGGTCATATCACTCATGTCTAGCGCCTTTGGAGGATCACGTTGCACGAAACATGAAGGGCCTGCTGTCCCGACAACAGCCATGTCACGCGTGCTTGATCCAAGGTGTGGCCAAGCGTGAGAATTTTGTGTCCCAAAGGGCAGACTGAAACATTTCAGGCAGCAGCCCAAGGCGGGTTTGTTGCAGTCCGGCCCGTTCGCTTTCGGTTCGGCACCGCACACGCAGGTCAGGACGACAGTCCTTGCACCTGCGAAAGATACCGCTTTGACGCGCGAGGCGCAGCCGGGCGAGGTTTTTCGAGAGGAGCGTTTGACATGTCAACGCCCCACCCCTATAGGCAGGGCTTCGAATTCCCTGGTTACGAGTCGCTCGTGGCCAATGACCGGAGTAGCCGCGATGAAACGCACTTTTCAACCTTCCAACCTTGTCCGCAAGCGTCGCCATGGGTTCCGTGCCCGTATGGCAACCAAAGCCGGACGCAAGATTCTGAACGCCCGCCGGTTGCGCGGCCGCAAGAATCTGAGCGCCTGAGCCCGACACCGCAATTTGCGGAGGCAAAGATGCACAAGGAGACAGCCGCCCCGGATAGACCCGCGGCGGCTCTTTCTTCGGTGTCTGTCTTGCAAAAGCGTGCCGATTTTCTCAAGGCGGCCCGCGCGCGCCGCGTGCCTTGCGAAGGCTTCCTTTTGCAGGCACGTCAGCGCAAGCCCGGCGAGGCGCATGGCATTCGGGTCGGATTTACCTGTTCAAAGAAGGTGGGAAACGCGGTCGCGCGGAACCGTGCAAAGCGGCGTCTGCGGGAGATTGCCCGCCTTGCACTGCCCGTCCTGGGACAGGACGGCTGGGACTATGTTCTCATCGGTCGTGCTGAACACACGGCTTGGCGCAATTTCGAGGCTTTGCGGACCGACTTGCATGGGGCCTTAAGCAAATTGCACGGTGTCAAAACTTCGGGTGGCCGGAAATGACGCCGTTCGCTCGCGTTGTCGCCCTGCCCGTTCGCGCCTATCGCTTGGTCCTCAGCCCGTGGGTGGGCCACGGGTGCCGCTATCACCCGACCTGCTCTGCATATGCGCTTGAGGCGCTGGAGAAACATGGCGCGCTCAAAGGTGGCTGGTTGATGTTGCGGCGTATCGCCCGCTGTCATCCCTGGGGAGGATCGGGCATCGACAATGTCCCGGACTGAAGCCAGCAGGGGTCGCGATGGACCAAACGCTATTGCTCGACGCCACCACCTACCCTAAGGCCAAAGCCATGCTGGACGAAACCGACGACATTCATCCCCTGTTCAACGGTGCCCCGAAAACCACCGAGTTCAAGAAGCTCCGCAAGCGGATCGTGCAGAATGTGCGCGAGGCTGTGGAACACTACGGCATGGTCGAAGAGGGGGCAAAGTGGCTGGTCTGCCTCTCTGGCGGCAAGGACAGCTACACCCTGCTTGCCATCCTTCACGAGTTGAAGTGGCGCGGCCTGTTGCCGGTGGATCTGTTGGCTTGCAACCTGGACCAGGGGCAACCGGGGTTTCCGGCAACCGTGCTGCCCGCATTCCTGGAAAAGATGCAGGTGCCGCACCGTATAGAGTATCAGGACACCTATTCGGTGGTGGTTGACAAGATTCCGCAAGGGCGGACCTTCTGTTCGCTCTGTTCGCGTCTGCGGCGTGGGCATCTATACCGTGTCGCGCGCGAAGAAGGCTGTTCCGCCGTTGTACTGGGCCATCATCGTGACGATATTCTCGAGACTTTTTTCATGAACCTTTTCCACGGCGGGCGGATGGCCACGATGCCGCCGAAGCTGGTGAATGAAGAGGGGGACCTGTTCTTATACCGTCCGCTTGCCCATGTCGCCGAGTCCGACTGCGAGCGGTTCGCGCGGGCGATGGCCTACCCGATCATCCCCTGCGATCTCTGCGGATCGCAAGACGGATTGCAGCGCCAGCAGGTTAAGCAAATTCTTGACGGCTGGGAGAAGAACTCCCCCGGCCGGCGCCAGATCATGTTCCGCGCATTGATGAATATCCGGCCATCACACATGCTGGATCCCAAGCTTTTCGACTTTGCCGGCCTCATGCGCGCCACAGAAATGTCCGAAACCTTGCAAAAGGACGACGCGCGTTAAGGTCCGGGTTACCTGCGTGCCCTAGGGTCCTGCCTGTAGAGGGGAAAGGAACCCGAATGCAGGAGTCACTTCGCGCGTTTTTCGGTAAATTTCGCAAGGATGTGCGACGAAGCCTTCTGGGACCTCAGGCGCTTGCCTTTCTCCCGGCGGGGGCGCTTGCGGCGTTCTGGCTTGGCGGGGAGCCACTTTTGCTGGCCGTGGCGCTTGGCACACCCGCGTTGTTCCTTCTTGTGGGCTTGCCGGGCGACCAGCAGGAGACCGACACCCAACAGTCGGACCGATCCGACATCGTCAGCACCAGTGTTGCGGCGCGCATGGCACAGGACGCGCTGGACAATGCCCGCACGGCGAACCTTGCCACCGCCTGTATCCTCGTGGAACTCGATGGTCTTGGCGAGGCCAGCCGACATCCGGATAAGGCCACAATGGATTCGCTGCGCGATCTGTCGCTACGGCGCTTGCGCGGCATGCTGCGCCGCGACGATCTGGCGATAAGAGTGAGCGACAACCGCTTTCTGGTTCTTCTTGGCCCCTCGGTAAGGCTTGACCTCGAAGCGCTCCTGCAGGTCGCCGGTCGCCTGCAATCCGCGGTGGAGGAACCTGCCCCGCTGGAGCAGTCGCTGCGGTATCTTTCCGCATCGATCGGCTTTTGTGGCAGTCCGCGGCTCAAGGCCGACGCGACGGGCAAGCAATTCCTGGAAGCTGCAGAGGTCGCCCTTGCCGAGGCGGAGATCAATGGGCCCTCTGCAATTCGCGCGTGGTCCGAGAACATGCGGATCGCGCATATCGAGCAAAGAACCCTCAAGGACGAGATCGAGCGCGCCCTCACCAACGGTCAGATTCAGCCATGGTTCCAGCCGCAGGTCTGCACATCCACCGGTGCGATCACGGGTGTAGAGGCCTTGGCCCGCTGGATTCACCCCGAACGGGGGATCGTCGCCCCTGCACAGTTTCTGAGGGTCCTCGCGGACGCGGGGCGCATGGACCACTTGAGCGAGGTTATCCTGCAGCATTCCCTGACGGCCTTGCGAAGCTGGGACCAGGCCGGTCTCGACATTCCCAGGGTCAGCGTGAACTTCTCTGATCCCGAGTTGCGGGATCCCCGGCTCGTCGAACGGATCCAGTGGGAACTGGACCGTTTTGGCCTGACAGCGGAACGGCTGGGCATCGAAGTGCTGGAAACCGTCATTGCCAGCACCCCGGAGGGTATCGTTGCGCGCAACATTGTCGAACTCGGCAAGCTGGGCTGCCACATAGATCTTGACGACTTTGGCACCGGCCATGCCTCGATCACCTCGTTGCGACGCTTCAAGGTCCATCGGTTGAAGATCGACCGCAGTTTCGTCACCCGGGTCGACCGGGACGAGGAACAACATCGCATGCTTGCGGCGGTATTGGGCATGGCCGATCGCCTTGGCCTGGAAACGCTGGCCGAAGGAGTCGAGAGTGTCGGAGAACATGCGCTGTTGTCACAACTGGGCTGCGACCATGTTCAGGGCTTCGGCATCGCACGTCCGATGCCGGCGGACCGGATAATCGAATGGGCGCACGAGCATACTGAACGGATCGCCGACGCGCACCGCTTGGGCCGAAGCTCAGGCTGACATTGCGCGCCTAGCGTCGCCATCCCGAGCTGCCGCGAAGTTCCCGGCCACGGAAAAACCGCCGTTGTCGCATCGGCAGGCCTGCGCCACAGCGTCCCTGAAGCCGGGATTCCGCTTGACCTTTGCAGCGCATGGCGTTTGAACCCAGCGGTGACTTTGAACGGGAAAGGTGACCGCCCTCATGGACGATCAGAACAAGAACCTACTTCTCGCGACCGCGTTGAGCATGGTCGTGATACTTGTCTGGTTTCTCCTCTTCCCGCCCCCCGATCCCGTCGAGGATCCGAATGCCCCGGCGGCAACGGACACAGACTCACCGGCTGCTGTCGGGGATGTTGCCTCGGCGCCCGATGCGGCCCCGGCGACGCCGGGCGACACGACGGCGACCACGACCGCCACTTCAGAGGCGGCGCGCGTTCCGCTTGACACGGCGCGGCTGGATGGGTCGATCTCCCTGACCGGTGGGCGGATAGACGACCTCCGCCTGAAGGATTATCACGTCGAACTGAGCGAGGAATCTCCCACCGTTCAGGTGCTCGATCCCGTTGGAAGCGAGAATGCATATTACGCGCTTTACGGCTGGGCTCCGGGTGCCGGCCTTGGGCTAGAGGATGTTCCGGGCGCCAACACGCCGTGGAGTGTCGCTTCCGGAGACGCGCTGAGCGTCGGATCTCCGGTGACCCTGCGCTGGGAAAGCCCTGCCGGGCTAGTTTTCACGCGAAAGATCGCGATCGACGAGGACTTCATGTTCACGGTCACGCAATCGGTGGAAAACCCCGGCGCGCAAACCGTGTCCCTTGCCCCCTACGGTGTGCTGGCCCGGCATGGCGAACCTGCCGACCTGAAGAATTTCTTCGTGCTCTTCGAGGGCGCGCTTCAGATGTCGGACGGGATCCTCGAGCAGACCAAATACACGAATATTCCGGATCTGGACGTCGTTCCAACAGAGGGCACACAAGCCACCGTGGAACGTGTCGAGCAGACAGGCTGGATTGGATTTACCGATCACTACTGGATGACCACGCTGATCCCCGGTGCGGACACACCGTTCAAATCCGTCGTCAAATACGATGCGCGGCGTGATATCTACCAGACAGAGGCTGTCCTGCCGACGATGCAACTCGAGCCTGGCGGCACGCAGGCTGTGACGACCCAGCTGTTTGCCGGGGCCAAGGAATGGGATACGATCCGGACCTATCAGAAACAGGGCATCGACCGGTTTCTGGACTCCATCGACTGGGGCTGGTTCTTCTTCCTGACCAAGCCCATCTTTGCGGTGCTGCATTGGCTGAATCTCTACATCGGAAACATGGGCGTTGCGATCATCGCCTTGACCCTTCTGATCAAGGCGGTCCTGTTTCCTTTGGCGTACAAGTCGTATTCTTCGATGGCCAAGATGAAAGAGCTTCAGCCGGAAATGGAGAAGATCAAGGAACGGTCGGGCGATGATCGCGAGAAGCTCCAGAAGGAGATGATGGGTCTCTACAAGAAGGAAAAGGTCAACCCGGCCGCCGGCTGCCTGCCGATCCTGATGCAGATCCCGATCTTTTTCAGCCTCTACAAGGTGATCTTCGTCACGCTGGAATTGCGCCACGCGAATTTCTTCGGTCCGTTCAACGACCTGTCCGCGCCTGATCCGACCTCCCTGTGGAACTTCTTCGGGATCTTGCCTTGGGCCGCGCCGGATCCAAACTCCATCCTCGCGCTGGTGTTCATCGGGATCCTGCCACTGCTTCTTGGCGTGTCCATGTGGCTCCAGCAAAAGCTGAATCCGGCGCCCACCGATCCGACACAGCAGATGATCTTTGCCTGGATGCCTTGGGTTTTCATGTTCATGTTGGGCAGCTTTGCCAGCGGGCTGGTGGTCTACTGGATCTCCAACAACGTGATCACCTTCTGCCAGCAGTACCTGATCATGCGACATCAGGGATACACGCCGGACATCCTTGGCAACATCAAGTCCGCTGCAAAGAAACGGGCAAAGGACAAGACGCAGGACAGCAAATGACATTGCGTCTGTCCGCGATCTGGCGATTTCCGATCAAGAGCCACGGACGCGAAGAACTGTCGGCCGTCACCTTGGTCGCGGGGCAGACGCTGCCCTGGGATCGGCATTGGGCGGTGGCGCACGACCAATCGCAGGCCGACGGAACCCACTGGGTGCCTTGTCAGAATTTCTCGAGAGGGGCCAAGGCGCCGGATCTCGCAGCGATCCGCGCGGCCCTCGATGAGGAAACCGCGACAGTCACGCTGTCACATCCCGACCGGAAAGACCTGACCTTTCACCCCGATACCGAGGGCGACAAACTGATAGATTGGGCCGGTGGCTTTGTGCCCAAGGGCCGTGCTGCATCGGCCCGGGTGATCCGGGGGGAAACGCGCGGTTTTACGGACAGCGATTTTCCGTCGATCACGCTGTGCAACCTGTCATCGCATCGTGCCGTCGAACAGCGCCACGGTCGGCCCTTGTCGATCCATCGCTGGCGCGGCAATCTCTGGTTCGACGGCGGCGCACCCTGGGAGGAATTCGACTGGATCGACCGAGAGGTGCAGATCGGGGAGGCTGTCCTGATCCCGCGCGAACGCACCGACCGTTGTCTTGCCACGCATAACAATCCCGACAACGGACGCCGCGACGAAAACGTTCTGGCCACGCTGGACGGACTGAATCACAGGGATTTTTCGGTCCGGGCAGAAGTGGTGCGCGGCGGACGGATCGCCGTTGGCGACAGTCTGAGGACGCTCTGATGCAGTTGCCTTTCCCCATCGCAGAAGATCCGGACGAAGACACCCGTGAGGCCGCGCGCAAGCTTTTTGCTGGTGATGTCGATTTTCTCAAGGGGGTGGTCGCCATGGATGGGCTGCCTCCCGACGACCGTGCGGAGGTCTGCTTTGCCGGGCGGTCGAACGTGGGGAAATCCAGCCTGATCAATGCGCTGACGGGCCGCAAGGGGATCGCGCGCGCCTCCAATACACCCGGCCGCACGCAAGAAATCAACTATTTCACGCTGGGCAGTGACCGTTACCTGGTCGATCTTCCGGGCTATGGATTCGCCAATGCACCCGTTGCGGTGGTCGCTCGCTGGCAAGCACTTCTGAAGACTTATCTGGCGGGCAGGGTCAGCCTGCGGCGGGCCTTTGTCCTGGTGGATTTCCGGCATGGGATCAAACCTGTCGATGATGAGATCCTGACCCTTCTCGACCGTTCGGCCGTGACATTTCAACTGGTTCTGACCAAGGCGGACAAGGTCAAGGCAAAGGATCAGGAGACTGTTTTGGCGCAGGTTCGTGAACGGCTGTCGAAACATCCCGCGGCTTTCCCCGAAATCGTCGTGACCAGCAGCGAAAAGGGTGATGGGATCGCCACTCTTCGCTCTATCATCGCCAGTCTAACCTGACAGCGTCACGACGCACGCCTGACACCTAATCTTTCGGGGCGCCTGATCGGCCGGCCACGTCGCTTGGTGGTCATCCTGGTCCCTGGGAGCCGGGCGTGTGGCATTGGCCCTTTGATCCGGACCCAGCCAGAACACGTCGGCAACGACAGGCTGCGGGTCATCGCAGGGGTATTTTGCACGGGCGGACGCTGGCAATTCCTGCCCGCTCGGGGCATTGTCCGGCGAGCCGAGCCTGGAAGACCGAGATGAGACCGCAGAAAATGAATAGAGACTGGATTGCCACCGCCCGGACCCTCTCCGAGGCCCTGCCATATCTGCAACGCTACACAGGCGCCGTCGTCGTGGTGAAATTCGGCGGCAACGCGATGGGCGATGACGATGCCATGGCCGCCTTTGCCCGTGACATCGTGTTGATGCGTCAAGTCGGCCTCAACCCGGTGATCGTGCATGGTGGCGGGCCAATGATCAACGATCTGCTGGGACGGCTCGGCATCGAGAGCAACTTTGTCCGAGGCAAGCGCGTGACCGATGAGCGCATCATCGAAGTGGTCGAGATGGTGCTTGCGGGGCGCGTCAACAAACGCATCGTGCAAGCCATCATGAGCCAGGGAGGACGTGCGGTGGGTCTCTCCGGCAAGGATGACAGCCTGATGGTGTGCGAGCCGGACGATCCTGAACTGGGCTTTGTCGGTCGCCCGGTTGAGATGAATGTGCAGGTCCTGCGCGACTTGTTCGATGCGGGGATCGTGCCTGTTGTCGCGCCGATCGGTGCCGGACGTGGGCCGACCGACACGTTCAACGTCAACGGTGACACGGCAGCCGGTGCCATCGCTGGCGCGCTCAAGGCCGACCGCCTGCTGCTTCTGACGGATGTGCAGGGTGTCAAAGGGCCGGATGGGTCGGTGATGACCGCCCTGACTCCGGACGACGTCCGCAGGCTGACCAACGAGGGGATCATCGCGGGTGGCATGATTCCCAAGACGGAAACTGCGCTCAAGGCAATCCGGGACGGCGTTCGCGCCGTGGTGATCATTGACGGCCGCGTGCCGAATGCCTGCCTGCTCGAATTGTTCACCGAACACGGGTCGGGATCCATGATCCGTTCCGACACGCTGGCCCCGCTGCCGGAATGAGGCCTGACAGCCTTCGGACGGCCGACAGCGATGCGGCACTGTCGGGTTTGCGGCTGCGCGGCGCCCTGCATCCGGGGTCCGACGAAGGTGCGCCCGAAGGCACCGGCACCTTGCTTTTGCTGGGTCCGGATGAGCCGCGGTTCTGGCCGCTCTTTTCGGACAGTCCGGAGTATCTCGACCGCCGCCCCGATCCGCTGGACCGCTGGTCGCGGCGGGTCATCTGCAAGATGGCAGAGGAGTGGGAAGGAACGGCGTTTTTCCCCTCCGACGGGCCGCCATATGCGCCCTTTCTGTCATGGGCGCTGCGCTCTGGCGGTGCGTGGTCTTCCCCGGTGGGGATGTTGGTCCATGAGGCGGCTGGCCTGTTCATCAGTTATCGCGGCGCAGTCGCCCTGCCGGCCAAACTGGAATTGCCGGCGGCAGGGACACAACCCTGCACGTCATGCCACCGCCCATGCGAAACCGCCTGCCCAGTCGGTGCGCTGGCAGCCGGACAGGCCTACGACGTTGCTACCTGCAAGGCGCATATGCGCAGTCCGGAAGGGGCGGAGTGCCGGACCGGCGGGTGCCTTGTCCGCCGCGCCTGCCCCGTTGCGGTGGATTTTGCCCGCGTTCCCGATCAATCGGCGTTTCACATGCGCGCCTTTCTTGGGGATACAATGCCTTGAAGACGCTCATCCTCATGCGCCACGCGAAATCCGACTGGCGCTTTGATCAATCGGACCATGACCGCCCCCTGAATCCACGCGGGCGGCGGGCAGCCCCGGAAATCGGGCGGTGGCTGCACGACCGGGGCTACCTGCCTGATCAGATCCTCTGTTCGACCGCTGCCCGCACGCGCGAGACGCTTGGCCTGTTGAATGTCGCTGCCCCGACGAGGTTCGCGCGTGAGTTTTACCTCGCGGAGCCGGACACGATTTCAGAGCTGCTGCGCGGCGCCAAGGGCGACCTTGTGTTACTCATAGGTCATAATCCCGGTATCGGCGATCTTGCCGCGGACCTGATCCACACCCCGCCACCGCATTCGGACTTCACCCGTTTTCCGACCTGTGCCACGCTGGTGGTCAGTTTCGACATCGACACTTGGGCCGACCTGTCAACGGGCGCTGGTGATGTTCTGGATTTCATCGTGCCCCGGGATCTGACTGAACGGGGCAGCCTCTGACCATCCCCACGTGATCGTCACAAGACGCAGCGTCGCTGGCAGGCGCAGGGCTGTAAGATCTGCAAGTCTCGCGCAGTTGCCGCCAATTGGCGATGCCGCGCATACACTGCGCAACCCACGCCGATGCCGTTCACCGGAACGGCGGACTGTAGAGCAGGCCGCCTTCGGTCCACTGAAGGTTCAAGCCCCGGGACAGACCGATCGGCGTCGTCTCTCCGATGTTGCGCGCGAAAAGCTCGCCGTAGTTGCCACCCGAACGGATCGCACGCACAGCCCACTCCGCGTCAAGACCCAGCGCCTCGCCCATCAATCCTTGCGTCCCAAGCAGGCGGGCGATCTCGGGGTTGTTGGTCCCTTCGCGCATCTCGTCGATATTGACCGATGTGACCCCCAGTTCCTCTGCGGCAATCAGCGCGTTCAGAACCCAGCGCACGACATCTCCCCATTCGTCGTCACCGTGGCGCACCACGGGTCCCAGAGGCTCCTTCGAGATGACGTCGTCAAGCAGCAGATGATCCCCCGGTGCCTTGAACGCCGCCCGGATCGCCGCCAGTTGGGAGGCATCCGCAGTAAAGACTTCGCACTCGCCCTCAAGATAGAGGGTCTGCGCCTGCGCCGTGGTTTCCACCTCGACCGGGACATAAGTGATATTGTTGCGGGAAAAATATTCCTGAAGGTTCATCGCCGTCTTGGTGTCCGGCTGCACGCAGACGCGGCGCTCATTCAGCTCTGTCGCCGAAGACACGCCCAGCGATTTCGGCACCATGAATCGTTGTCCATCGTAGTAGTTGATCCCGGCGAAGTCGATCTTCAGCCCGACATCCTTTGAAAAGCTCCATGTCGTATTGCGCGCCAACATGTCGATTTCACCGCCAAGCAGCAGGGTGAAGCGCGAACTGTTCGTCGTCTCTACGAAATTCACGGCGCCCGGATCCCCAAGGATGGCCGCGGCGACCGCGCGACAGAGATCGACATCAAAGCCCGACCATTGGTCGCGCGAATCCTTTGAGGCAAAACCGATCAAACCGGCATTCACCCCGCAGTTCAGGATCTTGCGCTCCTTGACGTCATCCAGCGTCCCGGCGGACGACATGCTGACAGCAAGGACCAACAAGGTCGCCGCGCAAAGTAGTAGCCTGTGCATGCCGTTCTCTATCCTCAGAGTCTCGCGTAACAACCAACCGGTTCAACTTTGCCGGGCACAGAAACGCCGAGGGCGCCCCGACTTCGGTTAAGCCCCTCGCTTGGTGAAGGTATTTTGGGCGTTTTACCGCCCAAAGGTCAAGCAAGTATACTGTTTGCCCAGACAGTGCGTATTACCCGCGTCCGCAGGTTAACCGTTTGTCAAAGAATGAAAAACAGCTGCATGCAAGAATTCCTTGCGTTTTATTTCGGCAACCTCGGCGGCCTCATCGTCAAGGCCCCATTGTTCCTGCTGCCATGTCTCGTCGAGACGGGAAACCTGCCAGGCCGCTTCAGGTGAGCGCGCCCCGCGCACCACGGCAAAGGCGATGATCAGGGATCCGGACATGGAAACAAGGTCGTGAAAGGCGGCCAGTGCGAAGGATGACTGCCCGCGCACCGCGCGCGAGAGCCTGTCCAGAGCACCCCTGTCCTGCGGCCGATGCATGACACCCGCGACCGGGGTCAGCCGCGCCGAAAGGCTTTCCTCTGCCCAGTCCAGCAGGGGATCCCAGGCTGCCCGCTGCCGCTCGGCCAGTTCCTCCGGATGGTCGGCACGGTAGCACAGCAGATCGCTGTCGGCGTAGTCGGCCAGCATGGCCGCCACCTCGGAATGCTGTGGCGCCACCTTGTCCAGCGCGGAATTTGCCATGCGGGTAAAGGGCATGGCAAAGGGATTGACCTTTTCCTGCTGGGCGTCCCATTCGGCGGCGATCTCGCGCGCCAGATCCCGCGTCGGAACGACCAGCTTTGTCTTGGCCGGGGTCTTGACCGTCCGGCCGTCCAGCAAGACGGTGTATCCGCCGTCGACGGCTTCGACGTCGGCCTTCTGCCAGAACCGCTTGAGGGCCCATTCGCTCATGGCATCTCTCCCAGAATCTGCGCAATGGCCCGGTCCAGAGCCACGGCATCCTCAACGATGATCTGCGCATCAGATAACGCCTCACGCGGGTGGTAGCCCCAGGTCACGCCGATCCGGGCCACCCCGGCGGCGCGTGCCATTTCCATGTCGTAACTCGTATCGCCGATCATCACGGCCTGCTCGGCCTCCACACCGGCGTCTTCCAGCGCGGCAAACAGCATTCCCGGATGCGGTTTGGACGGGTTGCCGTCCGCTGACTGGCGCGTCACGAAAAGCCGCGTGAGATCGTGGCTTTCGAGCAGTGCGGCCAGACCGCGCCGTGATTTGCCCGTGGCGATGCCCAACAGGACATCGTCCCTGGTCGACAGTCTTGCCAGCAAATCGGGGATACCGGGATAGAGCGGCGAGGCATCCGGCCCGCCCCGCATGCGCAACTCCGCATAGGCGGCTTTATAGGCTTCGACCAGACGGGCGAGTTGCACCGCCCCGACCTCGGGCGCCAGCCGCCCGATGGCCTGAGGCAGCGACAGTCCGACAATGCCGAGGATCGCGTCCCGTGAGGGGCAGTCCAGTTTTTCCGAGGCAAACGAGACTGCCATCGCGGCCAAAATGTCGCCTTGGCTGTCGACCAACGTGCCGTCGACGTCGAAAATCACCAGCCTGAGGGTCATCTCAGGCTTTCGAACGGATCTTCGTCGGCAAAGCTTTCTTCCCAGCCCAGCGTTTCCCAGGTCTGTGCCATGTGTTCCGGCAGCGGCGCGGTCAGTGTCAGCGGCTTGCCGGTGACAGGATGCAGAAAGGCCATCAGCCGCGCGTGCAGATGCAACTTGCGCGAGATGTCGCCGCCCAATTGCGCGCCCCACCCATCGCCAAGGTTCTCCTGCCCGGAGCCGCCGTATTTTCCGTCACCGATGATGGGATGGCCGATTTCCGCCATATGCGCGCGCAACTGGTGTGTCCGCCCCGTAATCGGCTCCATCGCCACCCAGGATGCCCGGCTCGCGACACGGTAGAGCGTGGCATACAGCGTATGCGCCCGCTTGGCATCCTGTGTGCCATGCACCTCGTTCGGATGCACACAGTGCATTTTCTCACCCTCGCCCCGGCCGCCATGGCCCGGCGCCTTTACCAGACCATAGCGGATCTCGCCGAGGTAGGGAGTCGGCACGCCCGCGACGAGCGCCCAGTAAATCTTGCGGGTTTGTTTGTGCCGGAGGGCGGCCGTCAACCCCTGCGCCGCCGCGCGCGTGCGCGCCAACAACAAGATACCGGAGGTGTCCCGGTCCAGCCGGTGCACCAGTCGCGGCTTTTCGGACAGATCGAATTTCAGCGCCTCTGCCATTCCGTCGACATGGCGGGTCTGTTTGCTGCCGCCTTGCGTGGCCAGCCCCGGTGGCTTGTTGATCGCGATGATATGGTCATCGCGATACAGCACACAGGCCCGGATCATTTCCGCATCCTGATCGGACACCCTTGGCGCGGCTTTCGCCTCATTTTTTCTCGGCTCTGGTTCCGGCAGCGGCGGGATTCGCACCTTCTGGCCAACTTCCAGCCGGGTCGAGGCCTTTGCCCGGGCGCCGTCTATCCGCAGTTCGCCCTTGCGGCAGATCTGTTCGATGCGGCCCTGGGCGACATGGGGAAACATGCGTTTCAACCAGCGGTCCAGTCTTTGGTCGCCCTCTCCCGGACCCACGGGGATGGTCTGAACGCGGCTCATGTTGCGATACTCCGTGCGAGCGACAGACCGGCAAACAGCGCCCCGATCGACAGCGTGACGGAGGCCAGAACATAGGCGATGGCCAGCCCCCCCTGCCCACGTTCATACAGCGTCACCACATCCAGCGAAAAGGCGGAAAAAGTGGTGAACCCCCCAAGAATGCCGGTCATCAGAAACGGGGCAAAACGGTTTGCGCTGAACTGCAACAGGATCACGACAAGCACGCCCATCAGAAAGGAGCCTGCGATATTGACGACCAGCGTGCCCCAGGGAAACCCCCGGCCCAGTAGGCGCGTCGCCGCGATACCGGTCAGATACCGGGCAGACGCGCCAAGGGCGCCACCAAGAGCGACTTGCAAAAGGGGTGTCATGCGCGCGGCATGGCCGCGTCAGGGAAGGATGTCAAGCGGAGTGCGGCGCGGGCGGCATCGCGCCTGCCGAGGGCCCGGACAGATCCCCGCGGAGCGGACCGCGCCCTGCCGGCGCAATCCTTTATGCCGGCGCGCCCTCTTGCCGTCCGCATTCAAGCGGCAGTCTCGAACGGCGGGGTCGAGAGGCACCTGTATTCCCCACACCGCGCTGGCCGGAACCTGGCCGGTCTGGACTGGAGCGGATGTCCGGGCAAGGCGATGCAGTTCCCTTTTGCCCCTGGCCACGACCAAGTGAAGAGGCCGGGATGCGGCGAGGTCGACCCATTGGCCCGCCCAAGCCGCAAGCGGGACCCGCGTGCCGGTCTTGCAGTTTGACCTTGGCCCGAACACGGTGGCCTGCCAGATGGCGCGCCGGGCTGTCGTCCGGCGCCGCGGATCATCGTCCCGGAAGGTGCGCTTACCCGCGTCCGGCGGACAGGAGTATTTATGGAGAGAAGAAGCCGGGCGGACGGTCAATCCGGTTGGCGTTGCTTGCGCAACCGCGCAAAGTAATCGACACGTTTGCGCAGATCGCGTTCGAAGCCGCGCTCCACCGGATCGTAGTAGGTCGGACGATCCATGTTTTCAGGGAAATAATCCTGCCCGGAAAATCCGTCTTCGGCGTCGTGGTCATAGGCATAGCCCGCCCCGTATCCCTGATCCTTCATCAGGCCCGTCGGAGCGTTCAGGATGTGCTTGGGTGGCATCAGAGATCCCGTCTTCCTTGCGGCGGCGCGGGCCGCCTTGTAGGCAGAATAGACGGCGTTCGATTTGGGCGCGAGCGCGAGGTAGACCAGCGCCTGGGCCAGCGCCAGTTCCCCCTCCGGCGTGCCGAGACGCTCAAAGGTTTCCCAGCCCTGCAGGCACACCGCCTGCGCCTGGGGATCGGCGAGGCCGATGTCCTCGACGGCCATGCGGGTCAGGCGGCGTGCGAGATAGCGCGGGTCCTCCCCGGCCTCAAGCATCCGCGCGAACCAGTAGAGCGCGGCGTCCGGATCGGAGCCACGCACCGATTTGTGCAGCGCGGAAATCAGGTTGTAGTGGCCGTCACCGGACTTGTCGTAAAGCGCGGCCCGTTTCATCACCCGCGTCCTGAGGCCGGCCGCGTTCAGCGGCGTGTCGATCCGCCAGGACATCACCTGTTCCACCAGGTTCAGCAGCGCACGCCCGTCGCCATCGGCCATGTCCCGCAGCGCGGCGCGGGCTGCGTCCTCCAGCGGCAGGGCGCGGTCCAGCGCCGTCTCTGCACGCTGCACCAACGCCTCGAGGTCATCGTCGCCCAGCCGTTCCAGAACAAGCACCTGCGCGCGGCTGAGCAAGGCGGCGTTCAACTCGAACGAAGGGTTTTCCGTGGTCGCCCCAACCAGAAGGATTGTACCGTCCTCCATATGCGGCAGGAAGCCGTCCTGCTGCGCCTTGTTGAAACGGTGGATCTCATCGACGAAGAGCAGCGTGCCCTGACCCGTCCGGCGACGCTGTCTTGCGGCATCGAACACCTTGCGCAGTTCAGGCACACCGGAAAAGATCGCACTGATCTGGACGAAATGCATGTCCGTGGCATCGGCCAGCAGCCGCGCGATGGTCGTCTTGCCCACCCCCGGCGGTCCCCAGAAGATGATCGATCCCAGCGTCCCGGCGGCCAGCATGACACCCAATGGCGACTCCGGCCCCAGAACCTGCCGCTGGCCGATCACCTCGGTCAGCGCCTGAGGCCGCAACCGGTCCGCCAGCGGGCGGGGCGCCCTGCCGGCGGGTTCCGCACCGGCTGCCCCCGGGGTATCGAACAGATCTGCCAAACGCTCAGGCCCTGAACCGCAGCAGCAGCCTGCGGTTTTCGCGCATCACCTCGATCTGCACCACGGGTCCAGTGCCGCGCAACAGGCGGTCAACATCCCGCGTCGCCTCGATCCGGCGGCCATTCACACCCAGCAGCCGGTCCCCCGTTTGCAGCCCGACCTGGGCGCCAAACGGTCCCGGGTCCAGAACCACGATCCCCTCTGCCTCCACCGGGAGGCCCAGTTCAGCGGCCACGGCCGGATTTGCGCGCCCGACACGCAACCCGGGCAGAGCGGTCATCTCGCCAAGGTCGATCGCCTCGCGCGGTGGGCTGTCCGGCGGCGCGATCAGCCGGACCTGTGCCACACGCTGCTCGCCCTGCCGGGAATAGATCATGTCGGCCGCGCGACCGATGCCGCGCACCGACATCCGGTAGATCATCTCGGGCGGGGTGTTCACGGGCTGTCCATCCACGCTCAGCACCACGTCCCCGCGCGCCAGCCCCGCGGCGGCAAAGGGGCTGTCGGGATGAAGCGCGGAAATCAGAACGCCGCCCGGCAACGCCAATCCCAGGCTCTCGGACAGATCGGCGTCGACCGGCTGCCCGGAGATCCCCGCCCATGGCCGCTGAAACCGTGTGTTTCCGGCCTCCGCTTGTTCCACGAATTGCGCCACAAGGGCGGAAGGGATGGCAAACCCGATGCCGTTCGACCCGCCCGAACGTGTGAGAATTGAGGTGTTCACCCCGATCAGACGTCCGCCCACGTCGATCAGGGCGCCCCCCGAATTGCCCGGATTGATCGGGGCGTCCGTCTGGATAAAATAGCCACGCGCATTGCCCGTTGCCGTGCCGGAACGTGCCAGCCCGGATATGATCCCCGATGAGACGGTCTGCCCGACACCGAACGGATTGCCGATGGCCAGAACAAGCTCCCCCACTTCGACGGTATCGCTGTCTCGCAGGGGCAGATGCGGCATATCCTGTGCGCCTTCCAGTTGCAGAATGGCCAGATCCGCCTCTTCATCGGCCAGCAGAACGCGCGCGTCGAATTCGCGCCGATCGTTCAGCACGACGCGGATGTCGGTCGCCTGACCGACCACGTGGTAATTGGAGACCACAATGCCGTCCGGCGAAAGAATCACCCCGGAGCCGAGGGAATTCTGCACCCGTGGACGCGACGGAAAGGCGTCAAAGAAGTTGTTGAACAGCGGGTCGTCCGCAAACGGACTGCGCGTCTGGACGACGCGGCGCGCGTAGATATTGACCACGGCCGGGGCTGCGTCCCGCACCAGTGGGGCAAAGCTGAGGCTGATTTCAGCGCGGCTTTGCGGCACGCGCGCCTCCTGTGCAGCCAGAGACCCCGAGAGCGGCACGTGCAAGGGACCGGCCAGAAGGATCAGACAAAGAATGAAACGGTTCATGGTATTCTCCACTCTTCTCCGAGGCCCCAAGGTAGGATCCCTGCACATCACGATGCAAGCGCCTCACGCTGCAAATCGGGACGGCATGATCCGATCGACGCCGGACGGACGGCGCGGGGCTGCCCCGCGGCCCGGAACTGGCGATGGGCCATACCCTGTCGGGCCCCCAATGGTCCAAACCGTCCTGTCAGGCAATTGCGCCCGGCACGATTTTGCGCCATGACAGTCTTATGACGCCTCGCATCACGCCTCAAAACCGCGCGCTATCCGTCCATCTGCTGACCGCAACCGGAGCGGTCTTTGCCATGCTGGCCATGTTGGCCGCAGTGCAGGAAAAATGGTCATTGATGTTTCTCTGGCTGGTGGTGGCCTTTGCGGTGGACGGCGTGGACGGGCCGCTGGCGCGGAAATACGACGTCAAGACCTACTCCCCACGGTTTGACGGGGTGCTGCTGGACCTGATCATCGACTATTTGACCTATGTTTTCATCCCCGCCTTCGCCCTTTTTCAGTCGGGTCTGTTGCCGGGATGGACAGGCTGGGCGGCCATCATAGTCATCACCTTTGCCAGTGCCCTGTATTTTGCCGACAACCGGATGAAAACGGCGGATAACTCCTTTCAGGGCTTTCCGGGGTGCTGGAACATGCTCGTGCTCGTGCTTTTCGCGATTGAACCGGATTTCTGGGTCAGCCTTGCCTTGGTTGCCGCCCTTGCGCTCGCGATGTTCCTGCCTTTGAAATTCATTCATCCGGTGCGGACCGAACGCTGGCGCATGCTGTCCCTGCCCATCGCGCTGGCCTGGACGATCTTTGCCGGCTGGGCCGCCTGGGTCGATTTCCATCCGCAAAGCTGGGCGCATTGGGGGCTTGTTGTGACGTCCGTCTACCTCCTTTTCGCGGGGATTGCGCAGCAGATCGTACCTGCGCGAAAGTAAGACGCCGGACAGGGTGCGCGGCCTTTCCGCCATCCGCAGGCCTCGGGTGGTCGAAAAATTCGTCCAGAACCATCTTTTTTGGGAAGGCGCACCGCGGCAGATCGGAGAGCCTTTTAACCGTGATCAGATCAGCTCTTTCACCGCAGGGTAGATTTCGCCCCAGCGGGCGTAGGCCTCCTCATAGGCGGTTTGCCGGTCTGCGTCGGGTTGCACGGTTTCGCGGATCGGCGGTGGCGTCATGATATCGGCGACAGAGCCCGCATCACACCCCACCATGGCAAGGCGCGCCGCCCCCAGAGCCGCGCCGAACTCCCCCTGGTCCGGTAGAGCCAGCGGCATGTTTAGCACCGTTGCCAGCAGTCTGACCCAATAGCGCGATTGCGCGCCGCCGCCGATCGCCAGCATCCGATCGAACCGCGCGCCGGAGGCCCGCAGGGCCTCTGCACAGTCCCGCAGGGCGAATGCCACGCCTTCCATGACGGCGCGGGTCATGTCGCGACGGCCATGCGACACGTCGATATTCAGGAATCCGCCTCGGATCCGGCTGTCGTCATGCGGCGTCCGCTCACCGGACAGGTAAGGCAGGAAACGCGGCGTGCCCGGACCATCCAGCACATCGCCCAATTCGTCCGACAGATCCCGGGGCGTGGCCCCCGTCACCCGCGCCAGCCAGTTCAGGCTGTCTGTCGCCGACAGGATCACACCCATCTGATACCACTGGTCCGGGACCGCATGGCAAAACGTATGAACCGCAGCGGCAGGCAGGGGCGCGTAACCGTCGCGCCCGGTCAGGACGACGCCGGAAGTCCCCAGCGATACGAACCCGGTGCCCTCACGCAGAGCGCCGACGCCGCAGGCGGCGGCGGCATTGTCCCCGGCACCGCCCACCACGACAACCTGCGCCGACATGCCCCAACGGTCCGCCAGATCGGGCCGCAGTGTCCCGCCGGGTGCACATCCTTCCACCAGACGGGGCATCTGATCGCGCCGCATGCCCGACGCATCCAACAGCCGCCCGGACCACGCGCGGGCACCGACATCCAGCCATGCCGTGCCGGAACTGTCGGACAGGTCCGCAAACAATTCCCCGGTCAGATGAAAATTCATGAAAGCAGCGGGCAGCAGGACGGTCGCCACACGGGTAAAGATCTCCGGCTCGTGCCGGGCAATCCAGGCCAGCTTTGGCGCGGTGAACCCGGGAAAGACGATATTGCCCGATATATCGCGCAGGCCCTCGGTGGCGTCGAGGTCCGCAGCCTCCGAGGCGCTTCGTGTGTCGTTCCACAGGATGCAGGGCCGCAGAACATCCCCCGCGCCATCCAGCAGAACAGCCCCGTGCATATGTCCCGAAACACCGATCCCGGCGACTTGCGCGATCTCTGCGGCATGCGTTTCCGCCAAGTCGCTGAGCGCCCCGTCCAACGCGCCCACCCATTCGGCTGGCGCCTGCTCGGACCAGCCGGGATGGGGATGTTTCGGCGCATAGGACCGCGTTGCGCTGGCAATTGGCGCACCTGCATCGTCGACCAGCAGCGCGCGCAGCCCCGACGTGCCCAAATCCAACCCCAGATACATTTGCCTGTCTCCCCTGTTGGGGCAAACGAAAGCCAAAAACCTGCGCCCTGTCAAACCGCAGGTCTGCCGGTCAGGATCTGACCCGGCAAACCAACGATCTTTCGCTGGCGCCATCGTCGGCAGGCAGCTCTTTCAGGAAGGTCAGCGCGCGCGGGGGACGGCGGGCGGGGCGATGTTCCGGCCAAACGGCCGGGACGAGCGCCGTGCGGCGTCAGCCTTTTTCAAGCGCCTCGATGCGCGCGCGCAGGGCATCGTTTTCTTCACGGGCCTTCTGCGCCATGGCGCGCACCGCGTCGAACTCCTCTCGGGTCACGAAGTCACGATCTGCCAGCCAGCGGTCGATCATCGACTTCATGGCGGTTTCCGCCTCGTCTCTGGCCCCCTGCGCCACGCCCATGGCGTTGGTCATCAGCTGGCTCATATCCTCGAATACCTTGTTGCGCGTTTGCATGGGTCACTCCGACGTTGCATTCTGTCCCTATATGGTCTCCTAGGGCGCGACCCTCAAGGTTGACTTTGCAACGGAAGAAAAGACAACAGAATTCATGCAGGCTGCCATCCCCTTTCCCGACCTCTCGTCCGAAGTCTTTTCGATCTCGCTCTTCGGGATGGATTTCGCGCTGCGCTGGTATGCACTGGCCTATATCGCCGGTATCCTGATCGGCTGGCGTCTGGCCGTCTGGATGGTCAAGCGCGCCCGTCTCTGGGCCGACAACACACCGCCAATGACCCCCGCACAGATCGAGGATCTCCTGACCTGGGTGATTCTGGGCATCATCCTTGGCGGGCGTCTCGGCTTTGTCGTGTTTTACATGCCGGAATACTACCTGTCGAACCCGCTGGAGATCCCGATGGTCTGGCAGGGCGGCATGGCGTTTCATGGCGGGCTGATCGGGGTGGTCGCCGCCGTCTGGATCTTTTGCAGCCGCAACGGCATCCCGCTGGCCCAGACTGCCGATCTGCTGGCGCTGGCCACGCCGCCGGGCCTGCTGATGGGACGCCTGGCGAATTTCGTCAACGCAGAGCTTTGGGGCCGTCCCTCGGACGTGCCCTGGGCGGTGATTTTTCCAGGTCAGTTGGCACAAGACTGCGGTCAACCGATCGGCGAGCTTTGCGCGCGTCATCCCTCACAGCTCTACGAGGCCGCGTTGGAGGGCCTGCTGCTGCTGGTCGTGCTGCTCTGGATGGTTGCACGCGGCTGGCTCAAACGTCCGGGCGCCATCGCCGGTATGTTTTTCGCCGGCTACGGCATTTCCAGGTTTCTCGTCGAATTCTTCCGTCAGCCGGACGCACAATTCCAGTCCGACGGCAATCCGCTGGGGCTTGCCCTGCACGTTGGCGGCTATGGGCTGACCATGGGACAGGTTCTGACCCTTCCGATGATCCTTGGCGGGGCGTTGGCCGTCTATTTCGCATGGAAACGCAGCCCCCGGGGACATTCCTCCAAGGCCCCTAATTGACCGCACCGCTGCTCGATATCCTTGGCCGCCAGATCGCCGCCACCGGCCCCATGACGCTGGCCGACTACATGGCGGCGTGCCTCATGCATCCCCGGCACGGCTATTACAGCACGCGCGACCCATTGGGCGCGGGCGGCGATTTCACCACCGCCCCCGAAATCAGCCAGATGTTCGGAGAGTTGATCGGCCTGTGCCTCGCGCAGGCATGGCTGGATCAGGGTGCGCCCGAACGGATCGTGCTGGCGGAACTTGGCCCCGGGCGCGGCACCCTGATGGCCGACGCCCTGCGCGCGACCCAGCATGTTCCCGGCTTCCACGACGCCTTGGACCTGCATCTGGTCGAGACGTCACCCGCCCTGCGGGACGCACAGGCCAGACGCCTGCCGCAGGCCCAATGGCACGACAGTATCGACGATCTGCCCGAAGCGCCGCTGTATCTGATTGCCAATGAATTTTTCGACGCGCTGCCCGTGCGGCAGTTCCAGCGCGCCGGCGACGGCTGGCAGGAGCGTGTGGTGAGGATAACGGACGGTCAGCTTGGTCCCGGCCTTGCCCCGGTAGCCCCGCAGCCCGCCCTCCTCCATAGACTGGAGGACACGCAAGACGGCGACATCGTCGAGACCAGCGGCCCTGCGCAGACCATCGCAGCAAGCATCGGACACAGAATCACGGCGCATGGCGGTCTGGCGCTAATCGTGGACTATGGCGACTGGCGCGCGCTGGGGGACACGTTGCAGGCCCTGAAAGGGCATGAATTCACCGATCCGTTTGCCGCCCCCGGGCAGGCCGATCTCACGACCCATGTGGATTTTGAGGCGCTGGCGCTGGCCGCAACCTGCGCCGGGCCGGCGACAACGCATAGTCTGCTGACGCCACAGGGCGTCTTTCTGGAAAGGGTCGGCATCACGGCGCGGGCGCAGGCCCTTGCCAAAGGTCTGACCGGCGCGGCACTCGACAATCACATCGCGGCACATCGCAGGTTGACGCATCCCGAGGAAATGGGATCACTGTTCAAGACCATCGCCCTGCTGCCGCAGGGTGCCCCGCCGCCACCCGGACTGGAGCTTCGCCCAATCCCATGACGCTCGAGATCATCACCGCTGACAGCCTTGCGCCTTTTCGGCATGGATTTTTCACCCGCCGGGGCGGCGCATCCTCGGGCATATTTGCCGGGTTGAATTGCGGCGCCGGCTCTACCGACCAGACGGAGATCGTGGCCATCAACCGCGCCCGCGTGGCGGAGGCCATGCAGGTTCCGTCCGCCGCGCTGGCCTCTGTTCAACAGGTGCATTCGGCCGATGTGGTCACCGTGACCGGTCCCCAGACCGGCCCCCGCCCGCGGGCGGACGGCCTTGTCAGCGCGACACCCGGGGTGGCACTCACCGTGCTGACGGCGGACTGCCTGCCCGTCCTGCTGGCCGATGCAGAGGCCGGGGTGATCGGTGCCGCCCATGCCGGATGGCGCGGTGCGCGCGACGGCGTTCTCGAACAGACCGTGGAGGCGATGCTGGCCCTTGGCGCCACGCGCGAAGGGATGTGCGCCGTGATCGGCCCCGCGATCAGCCAGCGCGCCTATGAGGTCGGGCCCGAATTCTTCGAGGAGTTCATCGTCGAAGACCCCCGCAACACACGGTTCTTCGCCGGGGGGGAGGGCGACAGGCTGCATTTCGACCTGCCCGCCTACGGGCTCCGCCGCCTGAGAGAAGCGGGGATAGAGTCCGAATGGACCCGGCATTGCACCTATTCCGACCCCGACCGTTTCTATTCCTACCGCCGCGCGACTCATGCCGGTGAGGCCGACTACGGCAGGCTGATTTCCGTCATCCGTCTCTGATCCGGCAGACGCCGTAGGGACGCGCGTAATCCCCGATTTTTCAGGGGCGCTCATTTTCGCGAGCATCGGAATATCATGGGGCCACTTGTCCCGCCAAAGGGAAAAGACGCCCGATCCCCGATTGGCTGCACAGCGGCCGGGGATCCTCCGTAGCGTGCCAACCGTTTCCGCTACGGCGTCCCCCCGAAGGTCGCGATCTGCGGCAAAGGCAAGATTACGACTGTCCACTGGACACATATCGCTTGACCCATGAACAGCTTGCACGCGCAACCGCGCCACGATTCGCTCGTCCGGATCTGGGGATTGTGGCGCTTTCGTCCCCGGTCCCCAGACAATTCTCCGGTCTGGCTGAGATTGTCGCCGGAGTTGGTGCCGGTGTCGGGGTAATTTTGACAGACCGCGCCGATTGCGGATTGATCGTCACCAGTTCACTTGGATTTTCAATCGTCCGTCTTGCGTTGTTGGTGGGGGCCAACAGGGATGTGACCTGCCGAAGGGTAATCACATGACGCGCCTCCACCGTGGTCTTTCAGGGATGTCATCTGCTGTTATCCCGACGCCGTCTCAACCTGTCCGACGGGACGCATCTGATTCTCTCGACGGGCGACCTCGTCGCGCAGGCTCTCTCATGCGCAAATACGAGGTCGCCACGCTGTTACCCGACCAAACGGTGTCGTTCAGTCAGCACGTCGCCCCGGCCTCCCCGTTCTTTGAGGAATGCGCCACGGCCTTTGCCCGGGGCACCCTGATCGAGACGCTGCGCGGGCCCGTTGCGATTGAGGACCTTGTCCCCGGAGACGATATCGTGACCGCAGCGGGCACAAGACCGGTGACCTGGATCGGTTCCACAACATATGTTCCGGGTCGCGATATCGACGGCACAAGTCTGACGCATCTGACGCGGATCACTTCGGATGCGTTCGGCTTGGGCAAGCCCTCGATGGACCTGCTGATGGGCCCTGCGGCGCGTATGGTCGTCCGGCATGAAAAGCTGGCAAAGTTGCTCGGCCGCGACGCGGTGCTGGCCCCTGTGGCCGACTACGCCGACGGCGATCGTTTTCTTGAGATCACGCCGATCGGGACCGTGCAGCTGTTTCACCTGATGGTAGAGCGTCATACCACGATTTGCGTCGGGGGCGTAGAGGTCGAAACATATCACCCGGGCAATGTCGCCGGGCAGACGCTGGGCCAGAACATGCGCGGTCTGTTCCTGTCACTGTTCCCCAACATCCATGACCTGGACGATTTCGGACAGGTCAGCATGACCCGCACGGCGCGCGAAGTGGTCGACAATCTGCTGTCCGCCTGAGGGCGGGCGCCGGGGTCGCGACACGCGGGCT
>CAZRZN010000004.1:0-25861 GCA_964604565.1 uncultured Rhodobacterales bacterium | reverse complement strand
GTCGACAATCTGCTGTCCGCCTGAGGGCGGGCGCCGGGGTCGCGACACGCGGGCTATGTGCAATGCTATGTGCAATAGTGTCCTGAATTTCCCGCGCTCTGCGGGGTCGCCATTTCATCACTACGCGTTTTGGGGCGTCAGGCGTTACGGCTCAGCCGCTCTTCGAGAACCTCGAAGGGCACGCCGGGATCATCCTTGGCATTGCGGATCACCAATGACGTCTTGACGCTCGCGACATTCGGCGTGGTCAGCAGGTTTCCGGTCAGAAAGCTCTGAAAGGTGGACAGATCCGGCGCCACGCATTTCAGGATAAAATCCACTTCGCCATTCAGCATGTGGCATTCGCGGACCAGTGGCCAGGCGCGGCACCGGTCCTCGAAGGCACTGAGATCGACCTCCGCCTGGCTTTGCAATCCGACCATTACAAAGACCTGCACCTCGAATCCCAGTTCACGGCTGTCCACATCCGCATGATACCCAAGGATATATCCCTGCTCTTCCAGCACGCGCACGCGACGCAGGCAGGGTGGCGCCGAAATCCCGACACGGCGCGCCAGTTCGACGTTCGTCATCCGGCCATCGGCTTGCAGTTCAGCCAAAATCTTGCGATCGATCGGATCAAGCCTGTGACTTGGCATCCTCGCCCCCCTAATTTTCACGATTGTTATAACAGGCCGGCGCTAACGCGCAATAATATTTCAATAGGACGCAAGATTATTTTCCGGCACCGCCCAAATCCGCGGCACGGCGCCACCCCTCTTTTTTCACCGGCACCATACGGCTATATCACCCCGACAGCGTCGCAAAGGAGACCCCAATGTCCAAGACACGCCATACCAAGGCTCTCATCGTCGGGTCCGGCCCGGCCGGATACACGGCAGCGGTCTATGCGTCGCGGGCAATGCTCGACCCGATTCTCGTGCAGGGGCTGGAACCGGGCGGCCAGCTGACGACCACCACCGAGGTGGAGAACTGGCCCGGCGACACAGAGGTGCAGGGACCCGAACTGATGGTCCGCATGGAGGCTCATGCCCGCGCCGTCGGGACGGAAATCATCGGTGACATCATCAACAAGCTGGATCTCGACCGGCACCCCTTCGTGGCGCATGGCGACAGCGGCACCACCTACACGGCGGACGCGGTCATCCTTGCAACGGGCGCGCGGGCAAAATGGCTGGGTCTGCCCTCCGAGGACGCCTTCAAGGGGTTCGGCGTCTCCGCCTGTGCGACCTGTGACGGATTCTTTTATCGCGGCAAGGAAATCGTGGTCATCGGTGGGGGCAACACCGCCGTCGAAGAGGCGCTGTTCCTGACGAACTTCGCCTCGAAGGTTACGTTGATCCACCGCAGGGATGAATTGCGCGCCGAAAAGATCCTTCAGGATCGGCTGTTCAAACACCCCAAGATCCAACCGCTGTGGTTCCACCAGCTCGACGAAGTTCTGGGAGACGACATGCCCAAGGGCGTCACTGGCGTCCGGGTCAAAAACGTGAAGACCGGCGAGATGACGGAGATCCCCTGTGCGGGTGTCTTTGTGGCCATTGGCCATGCGCCGTCCAACGAATTGGTCAAGGATGTGCTGGAAACGCACATGGGCGGCTATGTCGTGACCCAGCCGGACAGCACCGCCACCTCGATCCCCGGTGTCTTTGCCGCGGGGGATCTGACGGATCACAAGTATCGACAGGCGGTGACCTCTGCGGGCATGGGTTGCATGGCTGCGCTGGAGGCAGAGCGCTGGCTGGCGGAACAGAATCTCGACAGCGGCAAGGTTGTCACAGAACCGCTGGGCTACGGGGCCGAAACATCCGCCGCGGAATGACGTCCTGTGGCGCTGCACATGCCCGGATTGCGGAGTGGTTTCTCCTGTCAGGATCCCAGCGCAGATTTGCAGCGACAGGTGCACACTGCTGCCCCAGTCTGCTGTGATCTTAAAGCGGCGCCCCGGGTGCTGCGTGGGCCGGGCATGCAGTGAAGTTTCTCAAGACTTTTCTCGGGTTCTCCCACCCCAACGGCGTTGCCACGGGCGGTGTCCATCCCGTCACGCTGCCGAACCGCCCCATGCCCGGAAAGCACGGTCCTTTGAGCAGGTGTTCTCGGGCGGTCTGATGCCGTGCCACGCGGACGATCACGCCTTACATCGCCATATCGCGCAGTTGGCAAAGGGTTAATACCCATAAGCCTCGCGGGGCCTGACGCCTTGGCGCAGGCGGGTCGGGGCCGTCGATGGCCAGTTCTCCCCTCAACCGGCGGAGCGCAAGAACAGCATTGGCCACCAAGACGACGGCGTAGGCATGCGTGCAACGCAAAGCGGCATTTCGCCACCTTCGGGGCCCGTATACTTGATCCGCGACGGTCACCTCGCTAAGGGCGGCGGAACCGCCGAGGTCTGCCGTGCCGGCAGCCCTGTTCCAGCCGAATGAGAGTTTCATGAGAATGCCGAACAACCTCGCTCCGATCCCCGAGCTGTATGTGTCGTATGACAGCGCCCAAAAGCTCAAGGTCGAAGCAGGTGATCTGACCAGCCACGACCTCAGCCCAAGGCAGGTCTGTGACCTCGAATTGCTGATGAACGGTGGCTTCAACCCGCTCAAGGGCTTCATGTCCGAAGAAGACTATGACAGCGTCGTCGAAACGATGCGTCTGGCGGATGGCGCGCTCTGGCCGATGCCGATCACGCTGGACGTCTCCGAGAAATTCGCAGAGTCCGTCGAACTTGGTCAGGACATTGCCCTGCGCGATCAGGAGGGCGTGATCCTCGCAACGATGACCGTCACGGACAAATGGGAACCGAACAAGGCGCGTGAGGCGGAAAAGGTCTTTGGCGCCGACGATCAGGCGCATCCGGCCGTTTACTACCTGCACAATCAGGCGGGCAAGATCTACCTTGGCGGTCCGATCACTGGCATCCAGCAGCCGGTTCACTATGATTTCCGTGCGCGGCGCGACACGCCCAATGAATTGCGCGCTTTCTTCCGCAAGATGGGCTGGCGCAAGGTGGTGGCCTTTCAGACACGCAACCCGCTGCACCGCGCCCATCAGGAACTGACCTTCCGCGCGGCCAAGGAGTCACAGGCAAACCTGTTGATCCATCCGGTCGTCGGCCTGACAAAGCCCGGGGACGTCGATCACTTTACCCGCGTGCGGTGCTACGAGGCGGTTATCGACAAATATCCGCAGTCGACCACGACCATGTCGCTGCTGAACCTCGCGATGCGCATGGCCGGCCCGCGCGAGGCTGTCTGGCACGGACTGATCCGCGCCAACCACGGGTGCACGCATTTCATCGTCGGCCGCGACCATGCCGGTCCCGGCAAAAACTCGGCCGGAGAGGATTTCTACGGCCCCTACGATGCACAGGAACTGTTCCGCGCGCATCAGTCCGAAATCGGCTGCGAAATGGTCGACTTCAAACATATGGTCTACGTGCAGGAACGCGCGCAATATGAACCCGCCGATGAGATTGCAGACAAGGACGATGTCACGATCCTGAACATCTCGGGCACGGAATTGCGCCGCCGTCTGGCCGAAGGTCTGGAAATCCCCGAATGGTTCTCCTTTCCGGAAGTCGTGGCGGAACTGCGCCGCACCCGGCCACCGCGGTCCAATCAGGGCTTTACGATCCTGCTGACCGGCCTGTCGGGTTCGGGCAAGTCGACCATCGCCAACGCGCTGATGGTCAAGCTGATGGAGATGGGCGGCCGGCCTGTGACGCTGCTTGATGGCGATGTGGTGCGCAAGCATCTGTCCTCCGAACTGGGCTTTTCCAAGGAACATCGCGACCTGAACATCAAGCGCATCGGCTATGTCGCCTCCGAGATCACCAAGAACGGCGGAATCGCGATCTGCGCACCGATCGCGCCTTACACCGCGACCCGCCGGGCCGTGCGTGAGATGATCGAGCAATACGGCGCCTTTTGCGAGGTGCATGTGGCCACATCGCTGGAGGAATGCGAACGTCGCGACCGCAAGGGCCTGTATAAACTCGCACGCGAAGGCAAGATCAAGGAATTCACCGGGATTTCCGATCCCTATGAGATCCCAGAGAACGCCGAACTCGTCGTCGAAACCGAAAATATCGAGGTGGACAATTGCGCCCAGCAGGTCATCCTCAAGCTGGAAGCGATGGGACTGATCGCGGGATAACGCCCCACCATCCCAAGCCAATCAAAAAGCCCGGCAGCACGGCCGGGCTTTTTCTATTTCAGGACTTGGCGCGCACGTCCTGCATGGCCCATCCGCCGCGCCACACGCAGGGATCTGGTCAATGTGCGCAAATCATAGGGCGCCTCCGCCCCCGCGAACTGCGCCAGCCTTGCATTGTCCGCCCGCAAGTCTTCGAACATGGTTTCGAATTCCGTCATGGGAAAGCCGTAGGCCTGTTCAAAGGCCTGCGGCCAATCATCCAGCTCTCCCGCCGCACGCCAGAATTCGATCATCCGATCTTCACCGAAGCGTAGCGACAGCAGGGCCACGGCAAGGTTTGAGGCGGCGTATTCCGCGCCGCTCTTGACGCTGTTCTGCTTGCGGATCCCGTCCAGCGGAATGGGGTCGTCACTGTCCGCCGCCCGCAGTGAAAACACCATCGGTGGGGAAACCTCCCGCGTGGGTCCGATCCGCGCCTTGATCTCTGCCATGTAGGCGCTGCCTTCCACCATCCAGGCCGGGCCCATGCGGGGCCGTTCGTTCCAGGCAGCTTCGGTCTTGTCAAAGCTCATCTCGCGCTGCACATGATGCATGTATTCGTGCAGCATCACCCAATGGTAGCGCGCCTTCCAAATGTCATAGGACCGGATGGCCGCCTGATCCATGCGGGGCATGCACAGTGCGATCCGGTGGCGGTAAGCTGCCCCGAGGACGCGTTCGACCCCGACGCAGAGGTCCTCGGCGGTGTGCCGCGCCGCCGCCTCCGGCAGGTCCGGGATACCGGGAACGGGCTTTCGCAGCAACCGCTCAAGGTCGTCGCGGCCGAAGGCGACAATGAGAACGGGCTTGCTTGCAGTCCGGATTCCGTATTCCTGCGCAAAAAGTTGTCGCGCATCCTCATAGGATTGCCGAATATAGCTGCGGATCTCTGGGGAGATGTCGTCGGGTGTCAGGATCAGGGGCGGTTCCGCAGCCGGCATGAGGTCCGCCGCCTCTGCGACATGGTTACCGATCTCCCGGCACCAGCCGACCGCCGCACGTTCCGAGAATTCCGGCAGGGCTGCGAAGACGGCGCGGCTTTCCGTTTCTGGCAGATGCCCGAGGAAATCCGCCAGGGCGCGGCGGGTCGCATTGCCGTCACGTCCATCGACCGGCCCAGGATCGAAGCCCAGCACCGACAATTGTTCCTGCACGCAGGTCACATGCAGGTCAGAGGCCCACACCGGACCCGCAAGCCCCGCGATACATGTCGCCAGTGACATAACGAAGTTTCGCAGATGCATGACCCGGTCCCCCGATGCGGATAGTGCCCCTATCGGAGCGCAAGTCACGGATCCGATCAAGTAAGGCTTCGCCTACTCCGTCGGTGGATTGCGCGGCAACCGTAGCAACTCTGCCTCCGTCAGCGGCCGGTGGGCCAGGGCGCGATCCCCGTTCATGTCCCGATCCGCCAGGAACTCACGCTGCGCCATCCCGTCGTCGCGCAGTGTGGTATAGAGATCCTCGAATTCCTGCACTGTCATGCCATAGGTGTCTTCGAACGCGGTATACCAGTTGTCGGTCTCGCCCACGGCGCGCCAATAACGGAAAAGGGTCTCTTCGCCGTAGCGTTCCAAAAGCATCGCCACCGCATAGGCCGACACGTCATAGGCCTCTGCCTCGCGCACCTGACCGGACAGCCGGATGTTCCTGAGTGTCAGGTCGGAGGCCGCCGCCTGCGCCCGCATCACGTGAAGGGCAGGTTCCAGCCGATCAAAGCGTTCTTCCATGAAGGCCTGCTCCACCACCTGCGCCGTCCCTTCGACCATCCAGGCAGGCCCCATGCGCGGCCGCACCCCATCCGGATTGCGCACCCAGCGCGCAACCTTGTCGTAGCTGAATTCGCGTTGCACGTTGTGCACCAGTTCATGCGTCATGGTGACCGACAGAACCATCTGGTAAAGATCTCTGAGCTTCGGTTCCCTCAGCGCAAGGACGCTGCCGCAGAACGCGAGTCCATCGCGGGATGCGCTTGCCCCAAGGCCGAATTCCGTCTCGCAGTCGCGGCGCGCCCGCGCGCGCACCTCCGCCCAACCCTGAAGCTTCATCGTTCCGGCCTTGTCGACCTCGGCATGCCAGGCCTCGACGTTGGTTGCGGCAACGATCTTGACTTGGCTGGCCACCTCGATGCCATAGCGGCGATAGAGAAAGCCCTCCGCTTCGGAAAAGGCCTTGGCCAGATGGCTGGCCATTTCGGGATGAACATTCGGCCCGATGAACATCTCCGGCGCATTGGCCGAGGGCATCAGCGCAGCGGCCTCCGGGGCACGCAACCCGATCTCCCTACACCAGCCCACCGCAGCGCGGCTCGAAAACTCCGGCAGCAGATCGAAGTGCGCGCGACCCTCTTCCGCCGTGACGGTCGAGACATATTCGGACAGCGCCGCACGCGTCTGCGGCCCGCTCAACCCGTCCACCGGTCCGGGATCGTGCCCAAGCGCCGCCAGTTGTCCCTGCACACAGGCAACATGCACATCGCGTGCCTCGGCCCGCACTCCGGGCAGGCAGATGCACAGGGCAAGGGCTGCGATCAAGCTCAGTCTCAGCATCTTGCCCTCCTGTCCGGTCACCACCCAACCATTGACGCCTGCGAGGCCATGACCTGTCAAGGCCGCGCCGGTGACACCGCGCAGCCAAGAGAACAAGCCTCTGATCAGGAAGGATTCTTGGAAGGCACCCGCACCGCAGAAAGTCATGCTCCACCAAGGTGGCAAAAGATCTGGCAGGGCCAAGCCGACGATCACGCCGGGTATGATTCCCGCCGCCATTCCCGTCATCCGAATATTGCCGGTGATCTCCAGCAGTGTCGCGGCGTCCCGCCCATCTTCAGCTTGGGGCTACTGACGCTTTCGGATGCCAGACAGGCGCGCGGCCTTGGAAAGGATTTTCTTCGGCGGTCCACCGCTCTCCCCCGGAGAAACGCAAGATTTGACCGGGGCTTCCAGTCTGACAAGGCATCGGAAAACCGGATACACGCTGTCAAAGGCGCGAACGCCATGGTGATGGACCTTCAACGATGCAGCCTGCTAAGAAACGCGCATGTCCCGAAACTGTGGCAGACCTGCGATCTATCCTTCTGACACGATCATCACGCTGACGTCCATTCCACCGCGTTTCCCCGCATTGGGAGAGGTGCTCGAAAGCCTGCTGTCTCAAGGTGCCGCGCGGGTGATCCTGTGCCTTCCTCCCGCCTACCGAAGATTTCCCGGCGGCGTCGTGCCACCACCCCTGCCGAATGGGGTGACGCTGCTCTGGTCCGATCAGGATCACGGTCCCGCGACAAAGCTGCTGCCGACGCTCCGCGCTTTCCCGCATGCGCCGCTGGTCTACTGTGATGATGATTGTCTGTATGGTCCCGAATGGCTGGCGGCGCTCTGCGCCGCCGCGCGACCCGGGGAAGTGACGGCTGGGTCCGGCTGGTCCGTGGACCGTTTGAAACGACAGGGCGCCGCTCCGCCCTTTTCCGATATCGCCCAAGGGTTCTCCGGCGTCCTGATCCAAGGTCCGATGCTGGACCCGCGTGTCTTTCAGGTGCCCGAGGTTGCGCGTCCCGTCGACGATATCTGGTTGTCCGGTCTGCGGGCCCTGTCGGGAACGCCGCTGCGGATCGCCCCCGGCGCGCGCGCCTGCGTCACACCGCTTGACCGGCAGGGGGCCCTACAGACGCATACGGCCCGGGCAGCGGACAATGCAGCCGCCGCGCGTTACCTGTGGAAACGGTTCGGTATCTGGCCACCGACACGACCGGGGATGTAATCGCAAATTCTATCCATGGGCCACTGGTCTGGGCCAAACTCCACACGTATGGCGCCCCTGAATGCCAGGAGCGCCGCATGTGATCTAAGCCTGTCAGTGCACAGCCACCGGCGCCAGATCGTTTTGCCGGGCCAGCGTGAACGCCAGCGACCGGTCCTTGACCAGTGCCAGCCGCTCGCCATCGGGCCGGTGAACGGCATAAAGCGTGTCGCTGCCGTGCACTTGCTCGCGCACCTCATCGGGAAGATCGTCGGTCTTCACGGAGCGAACATAGACCGTCCGGCCCTCGACAAGCTTGTCAAAGTCATATTTGGCATGCATCAGTCTTACCCCTTTTTGATCGTGATCGTCTGCACAACGGTGTCGGGCCGGGTCATCGACAGATCGACGTGCAACAACCCGTTCTCCATCAAAGCTTCACCCACTTCCACGCCATCCGCCAAGACAAACGTGCGTTGAAACTGCCGCGCGGCAATCCCGCGATGCAAAAACACGCGGTCAGAGTCGTCTTCGCGTTGCCGCCCCCGGATGACCAGTTGCCGGTCTTCCACGGTAATCGACAGGTCGCCTTCGCAGAAACCCGCGACCGCAAGAGTGATGCGATAGGAGTGATCCGAAGTTTGCTCGATGTTGAAGGGCGGATAGCCTTCGCTGGTCTTCGCCGTCCGCTCAAGCAGACGTTCGAGCTGCTCGAACCCGAGCATATGGGGATAGGACCCCAAGGTCAGTTTGGTCATCGACACGTCCTTTGGCACAAGCGACCGTCACGCACGGGCCCCATCAGGCAACCCGCTTGCAAAGAATATGGGCGCGACGGGCGATCCGCGCAAGGGGCTTTGCCGGGGGCCATGGATTCGCTATGATCACGGTGCGATTGCCCGCCAAGGGTCTGGCAGAGGATGGACTCATGAACGCGCCAACGGATATCTCCATGAAAAGCGACGAGGTCCTTCGCGTGGAACTGGAGGTGTTCCGCCGCGAACATCGTGATCTGGACGAGGCCATTCGCGCCTTGCAGCAGACCGGGGTCTCGGATCAACTGACCCTGCAGCGCCTGAAAAAGAAGAAGCTGAACCTGAAAGACAAGATCGCGCTGATCGAGGACCGGCTTACCCCCGACATCATCGCCTGACCGCGCCCATTGCACCGGGCTGCGCATCCCGTATAACACCCGCGCATTTATACGGAGGCACGGATGGACAGGCCCAGCATCGGCATCATCATGGGCAGTCAATCCGACTGGCCCACCATGCAGGAGGCCGCCGATATCCTGGATGAGCTTGGGGTCGGATATGAGACGCGCATCGTTTCGGCACATCGCACGCCCGACCGGCTCTGGGACTATGGCAAGACGGCCATCGACCGCGGTCTGCACGTGATCATCGCGGGGGCGGGCGGCGCGGCGCATCTGCCCGGGATGATGGCGTCCAAGACCCGCCTGCCAGTGATCGGCGTGCCGGTCCAGACCCGCGCGCTGAACGGTGTGGACAGCCTGTATTCCATCCTCCAGATGCCGCGCGGCTTTCCCGTTGCCACCATGGCGATCGGCAGCGCGGGCGCCAAGAACGCGGGCCTCATGGCCGCCGCCATTCTGGCACTTCACGACCCGGCCCTTGCCGCGCGGCTGGATCTCTGGCGCAGCGATCTGGCCGCCTCGATCCCGACGGAACCGACGCGGGACTAGGGTGCGAAGGTTTTGACAGCACCGATGACAGTTCCGACATCCGCGTAAATGACACGCGTCGCCCCGCTGTCACGGCGACGCCCGAAACCCGTCAACAGGACCAGCCCATGACCGACCCTCTTTCCACCGGCAGCACCATCGGCATTCTTGGCGGCGGGCAACTTGGCCGCATGTTGTCGGTCGCCGCCAGCCGACTGGGCTTCAAGACCTGCATCTATGAACCGGGCGGCGACTGCCCCGCGTCGCATGTTGCCAATTATCATCTCCGCGCGCCTTACGAGGATGCCAAATCACTGGAGTCCTTTGCAAATGCCGTCGATGTGATCACCTACGAGTTCGAGAACATCCCGACAGAGGCGTTGGACCTGCTGGAAACCCTCCGCCCCATACGTCCGGGCCGCGAGGTGCTCCGCATCAGTCAGGACCGCCTGACGGAGAAAGGCTTTCTTCAGGACATCGGCCTGCGGACCGCACCGTTCGCCCCGGTCGATGATGCGGACAGTCTGGCCCGCGCCATCGAAACCATCGGCACGCCTTCGATCCTCAAGACTCGTCGCTTTGGCTATGACGGCAAGGGACAGGCACGCCTTACAGCCCCCGAGGATGCGGCAGAGGCCCTCACCGCGCTGAACGGTGCCCCAGCCATTCTCGAAGGGTTCGTGGACTTCAGCTGCGAAATCTCGGTCATCGCCGCCCGTGGTCTCGACGGGCGTGTCGCCGCCTTCGATCCGGGCCTGAACGTGCATCGTGACGGCATTCTCCGCACCACCACCGTGCCGGCCGGCCTGCCGTCACGCGTTCTGACAGATGCGGTTCTCATCGCGGGCAAGATCCTGAACGAACTTGAGTATTTTGGCGTTCTCGGGGTCGAATTCTTCGTCACGCCCGAGGGTCTGATGGTCAACGAGATCGCCCCGCGCGTCCATAATTCCGGCCACTGGACCCAGAATGGCTGCCTTGTGGACCAGTTCGAACAACACATCCGCGCGATTGCCGGGTGGCCGCTGGGCGACGGAAAACGCCACACCGATATCCGCATGGAAAATCTGATCGGCGATGATATGGACCGCGTTCCCACGCTGGCCGCCGATCCGGCCTGTGCGCTTCACCTTTATGGCAAGACGCAGGTCAAGCCGGGCCGCAAGATGGGCCATGCCAATTTCCGCGCCCCCTCGTCGGACTGAAGATTGCACAAAGCGCGGAGCCTGCGTTGCCTGCCCGACGTGTTGATTGGCCAGACCGGATAGCGGCCTGAACGGCAAGCGCACGGGTCAGAGAACGAACCGCCCCGCCACCGGGCCGGACATCCATGCGATCTGCCCTGCCGCAATCGTTGCCACGATCCGCCGCGTGTCGCGGTCCATGACCACCAGATCCGCGCGCATCCCCGGATCCAGCCGCCCCCGATCCCTTAGACCAAGAACGCGCGCCGGCCCTTCGGAGACAAGCGCCCAAGCGGCGCTTTCCCCAAGCAGCCCCAGCTCGACACATCGCCACGCCGCGCGGGCCGGAGCCGGGTAATGGTAATCCGACGCCAGCGCATTACACAGCCCCGCGCCGATCAATTCCAACGCAGAGGCGTTGCCCGCGTGGCTTGCCCCGCGCACGACGTTGGGTGCACCAAGCACGACGGGATCGCCGGCCTTTTGCGCCGCCTCCGCCGCCTCGAATGTCTCTGGAAATTCGGAAACATGGACTCCCCGGGTCCGCCACTGCGCACGGGTCAGCGCCGTCCGGTCGTCATGGCTGCCCATCCGAACGCCAAGATCGGCCAGCCGGGCACAGAGCGCATCCAAGGCCCCCGGCACCTTGGCCCCGGCCTCATGCAGGCGCTGCATCAGCGCCAGATGCGCCTCCGGGTTTCGGCCGGATTTCAGCGCCTGCCCGGTCAGCCGCTGTGGCCGGCGTCCCGCCGCCAGCCGATCATGGGGCAGATGATCGTTGAAGACGACATAGCCGATCCCCCAGCGCGCCAGGGCCGCTTCTGCCGCCGGGAAACTGTCCAGGCAATGCGTTTCCAACCGCATCTGCATCCGCAAATCTACCGGCACCCCGGGCGCCACGGCCGCGACAGCGGCAAAGACCTCTTCGGCAAACTCCGGCCCGCGCATCCCGCCTTCCCATGACCAGAATTGCGCCAGAACGGCCGTGGTGATTCCGCAGGCCGCAAGCTCCGCGGCGCAGGCCATGACCCCCGCGTCGCGTTCGCGCAGCGCGCCCCGGCGCGGGGCCATGTGCCGTTCGAACCCGTCCCCATGCACATCCACGATGCCCGGCAAGAGGTCGTAGCCCGCCAGATCCACGACGCGCCCCACGCTGTCATCCACGATCCGGCCGCCGGCCAAGGCCAGCGGACCGGAATCCCAACCGCCCGGCCGCAAGACCCGCGCGCCCTGCAATGTCAGTTCAAGCGTCATGCCACCCCCGTGCGATGCCGGCGCTGGCATAACCTCCCGCGTCGCCCTAGAAAAGCATGAAAGGAGAGCGCCATGACCAGTCCCCGCCTCGCGACGCGCGCCGTGATCCTGCATCAGGACCGGCTGCTGCTGGTCAACGCCTGGCCCGGCGAAACTTCGGATCTGTGGTGTGCGCCCGGCGGCGGGGTGGAACGGGGCACCAGCCTGCCCGCCAATCTTGCCCGCGAGGTGCATGAGGAAACCGGCCTGACGATCGACGTGGGCGCGCCCTGTCTGGTCAATGAATTCCACGATCCCAAGGGCAGCTTTCATCAGGTGGAAATCTTCTTTCGCGCGACGATTACGCGCGGCACGCTGTCGGACACTTGGCGCGATCCGGAGGGTATCGTGAACCGGCGCCGGTTCTTTACCCGCGCCGAAGCCGTAGGGCTGAACCTGAAACCCGACAGCCTTCCAGCGGCCGCATGGGGCGGCGGGTTAAGTTACGATCCGCTGGAATCCATCCTGCGCTGACTCATCGCTTCAGCACCGACAGGGCCACGCCCCCCAGCACCACGGCAGAGGCCAGCACGAACTCCACTGTCAGCATCTCTCCGAGGAAAACCATGCCGCCTGCCATCGCGATGAGCGGCACGGTCAGTTGCGCCACCGCGGCGACACTGCCGGTGATCTGGCGGAGCACGTGATACCAAAGCGCATAGCCAAGACCGGACGTCACGGCCCCTGACAGCACCGCCAGCACAACGCCATCCGCCCCCACGGCGACGGCCTGCGGACCCGTCGGCATGAGGGCCACCAGCAGAAACCCGATGGGCGCCGCCAGCACGAAATTCGCGCCCGTCGCCAGCAGCGGGTCCGCCGCCTTGCGGCCGGCCAGCGAATAGATGCCCCATCCCAGCCCGGCCAGCATCATGGCGGCGCCATGCGGCACGCTCGGCGTCACGCCGCCCCCGGGCCACAGCAGCCACGCCAGCCCGCCAAAGGCCAGCGCCGCCCCCAGCCACCGCAGCGGCGGCGGCCGTTCCCCGGCGATCAGACTGCCAGAGAACATCGTGATCTGCACCGTCCCGAACAGGATCAACGCGCCAAGCCCCGAATCAAGCGACAGGTAAGCCCATGAAAAGCCGTAGATATACAGCACCAGCCCGGCCACGCCCGCCAGTCTACCCGGCCCGCCCAGCACCACTTTCCCGCGAAGGATCAGCCCCAGCGCCAGCAGTGTCACCGCTCCGGCCCAGAGACGGATGGTGCCAAAGCTCAGGGCATCGATCGCGCCGGACCCCACCGCGGCACGGTTCAGCACGGAATTGGCGGCAAAAGCCACCATCGTCAGCACGGTCACGGCAAACAGGCGCATCTTGATCCCCGGTCTTGGATGTCCGACCGTTCAGGGACGCACCGGGAACCTTGACCCATCTTCGTCCAGCAACAGCAGGCGCCCTGCGTTCATGACGTATAAGTCGCAGCGTGAAAACCCGTTGACGTAGTCCACGCAGACGCGCCCCTCCCCGGAAATCCGCCAATAGCCGTAGGCTGTGCCGCCATCGCCCGCATAGGTGTAGGTATAGCGGCCGTCCTCGAAATACCTTGACTGGCCATCGTCGAAAAAGGTCAGGGTGTCCCCGCGCAGCCGCGTCTCCAATGCCGCCGGACCCAGCGGCGCGTCGCCCTCCCGCAAGGCATAGCTTTGCGCAGCAGCAGGTTCCGCAAGGACAAAAGCGGCAAAGAGGGTGGCGGCAACGGAAAGGGGATTGAACAGGCGCATGCAGGCACCGTATCGCAATGTGCCTCGCGTTGCTGTCACCTTACCGCGAGACATCGTCGAAAATGCGCCAGCTGACAGGATAGGACGCGGATTTGCGCCCGAAAGACGGCGCCGCCGTCTCAGGCCACCATGCTTTCCGCGCGCTTCAGATCGACGGAAACAAGCTGGCTGACCCCTTGTTCCTGCATGGTCACACCAAACAGCCGATCCATCCGGGCCATCGTCACCGCATGGTGCGTGATGATCAGGAAGCGCGTTTCGGTGCGGCGGCACATCTCGTCCAGCATGTCGCAGAACCGCGTCACATTCGCGTCGTCCAGCGGGGCGTCCACCTCGTCCAGCACGCAGATCGGCGAGGGATTGGCCAGGAAGACCGCAAAGATCAGCGCCAGCGCAGTCAGCGTCTGTTCGCCACCCGACAGCAGCGACAGCGTGGACAGCTTCTTGCCCGGCGGCTGGCACATGATCTCCAGCCCCGCCTCCAGCGGATCGTCGCTCTCGACCATCATCAGGCTGGCCTCGCCACCGCCAAAGAGATGGGTGAACAGCATCGAGAAATTGCTGTTCACCTGTTCGAAGGCGGTCAACAGACGCTCGCGCCCCTCGCGGTTCAGGCTGGCGATCCCCGACCGCAGCGTCTTGATCGCCGCCTCAAGGTCGGTCTTTTCGGACACCAGCGTGTCATGCTCTTCCTGCACCTCGCGGGCATCCTCCTCGGCGCGCAGATTGACCGCGCCAAGGGCGTCGCGCTGCCGCTTCAGGCGCGACACCTCGGTTTCGATCGCGTCCGCAGCGGGCATCTGATCAGGATCCACGTCCAGCTGCGTCAGCAAGGCCTCCGGCGTGCTTTCCAACTCATCGGCGATGCGCTCTGCGGCGGCGGACACGGTATCGCGGGCCGCCTCAGCGCGGGCTTCGGTCCGGGCGCGGGCCTCACGGGCCTCACCGGCGTGGCGCTCTGCATCGCGTTCCGCCGTGATCGCCTCGCGTAGCGCGCTTTCGGCGGCGGACAGCGCATCGGTGGCGTCCGCCTTGCGGATCTCGGCCTCCTCCATCGCGTCGGTCAGGTCCGCGCGCTGCCCTTGCAACGCCTCCGGAACGCCTTCGGCCTCCGACAATTCCGCCTGTGCCTCGGCCTTGCGGTCAGCCAATTCACCGGCGCGCTTTTCGGCGGTCTCCAGCCGGTGACGCCAACCCGAAAGATCCTTTGTCACCTGCTGCGCCCGGCCCTTTCGGGCCTCCGCATCGCGGCGCAGTTCGTCGTGGGACGAACGCCGCGCCATCATGGTCATGCGCGCGGCCTCGACCGTCATCTTGACGTCCTCGGCCCGGGCGCGCGCTTCTTCCAGATCCTCAAGACCCGCAACTGCGCGTTCCGCTTCTTTCAGCCGCGCGCGCGCGGCGCTGGCCTCATCCTCATAGCGGGTGACGGACAGGGTTGCGCTGTCCAGCTTGCCCTCGGCCATGTCGCGGTCGGCCTCGGCCCGGCTGAGCGCGCGGGCCGCTTCGGTCACGCGCTGATCCGCCGTGCGCCGCGCGGCGCGGGCGGACTTGTCCTCCTCCGTCAGGCGGGTCAACTGCGCCATCAGGGCGTCATGCGCAGCCCGCGTTCCGTCAAGCCGTGCCGTCGCCTCGGCCATCTCCTGCTTGAGCGCCTCAAGCCGGTTCAACTGTTCAAGACGCAGCGCCGCGGCAGAGGGTTGATCCTCCGACCAGGCGCGGAACCCGTCCCAGCGCCACAGATCCCCCTCAAGGCTGACAAGCCTCTGCCCGGGGGCAAGCCGGGACTGAAGCCGATTGCCCTCCTCCTCGCTTCCAACAAGGCCGATCTGCGCCATGCGCCGCGCCAGAACCTCCGGGACGGTGACATGAGATGACAGCGGGCCGACCCCGGCGGGCAAGGGCTGCGCGTCGTCATAGGCGGGAAGGAGACGCCAACCCGTCGGACCGTCCTCGGCCACCTCCGGTGCGCGGAGATCATCCGCCAGCGCCGCCCCCAGCGCCTTTTCATAGCCGCCTGAAACCTGCAACGCATCAAGGATCTGGCCGCCTTCGGCCGTGTCGCGGTCCAGCAGACGGGCAAGGGCGGTGACCTCGGCGCGCAGCGCGTTCATCTGGCCCTCCGCCTCGGACCGTTCGCCCCGCGCGTCTGCCTCGCGCGATTGGGTTTCGGCGCGCGCCGTCTCCGCATCGGTCAGCGCGATCTCGGCTTCCTCGGCCATGGCCTGCGCCTCGCTCATCGCTTCCAGCGCCTCTTCGGCGGCCACCCGGCTTTGTTCCTGCGCGGCGCGCGCGGCCTCTACGGAGGCGCGCGCCTTGGCGGCCTCCGCCTCGTTCCGCTCCACCGTCTTGCGGCAATCCGCCAGATACCGCTGGGCAGACTGGTGCCGCGCCGCAAGACGGGCCACATCCTCGGTGTGCTGCGCCAGATCCGCCTCGCGTTCCTGCAAGACGCTGGCCGCCTCGCGGGCCGCCTCATGCGCTTCGGCAAGACGGTCTTCATGCCCTTCGGAGGCTTTCTCAAGCTCGCGGGCTTCCCATTCCAGCCGCTCGATGGTCTCTCCCGCGTCGCGGTTCAGACCCGCCTCGCGGTCCATGTCGCGGGTCAGTTGCGTGATCCGGTTGCGCAGCGTTTCGATTCGCGCCTGCGCCTGTTTTTCCTGATCCGTCAGCGCATCGCGCTGCACGGTCATGCGTTGCAGGATGGCGGCGGCGATCGCCTCTTCCTCGCGCAGGGCGGGCAGTTTCTCATCGCAGAGACCGCGCGCCTTTTCGGCCGCCCGGGCGGCGGATTCCGCGCGTGCGGCAAGGGTGACAGCCTCGCGCAGGGCGGCCTCGGCCGCGGCGCGGGCATCTTCGGCTTCGCGCCAGCGGCGATACAGCAGCATCCCTTCGGCCTGCCGCAGGTCTGCCCCGATGGCGCGATAGCGCGCCGCCTGCCGCGCCTGCCGCGCCAGTTGCGACAACTGACCGGCCAGTTGTTCAACCACGTCGTCGACCCGCAGCAGATTTGCCTCGGTGCTTTTCAGCCGCAATTCCGCCTCATGCCGCCGCTGATACAACCCGCCGATCCCCGCCGCGTCCTCAAGGACCTTGCGGCGGTTCTTCGGCTTGGCGTTGATCAACTCCGAGATCTGCCCCTGCCGCACCAGCGCCGGACTGTGCGCGCCGGTCGCCGCGTCGGCGAACAGCATCTGAACGTCCCGCGCCCGCGTGTCCTTGGCGTTGACCTTGTAGGCGGACCCGACATCGCGGGTGATCCGCCGCACGATTTCCAGATGATCGGCGTCGTTGAAACCCGCAGGGGCCAGCCGATCCTCGTTGTCGATGGTCAGCGTGACCTCGGCGAAATTGCGTGCGGGCCGCGTCGACGCCCCGGCAAAGATCACATCCTCCATGCCGCCGCCACGCATCGCCTTGGCACGGGTTTCGCCCATGACCCAGCGCAGCGCTTCCAGCAGGTTGGACTTGCCGCAGCCGTTCGGCCCCACCACGCCGGTCAATCCGTCGTTGATGATCAGATCCGTCGGATCGACGAAGCTCTTGAAGCCGGTGAGTCTGAGTCTGTTAAAGCGCACGGCGGCACATCCGATTCCATGGTGATGCCACAGCCTGCGCGCGCAGCCCCCTGCGAGTCAAGGCGAGGACGCCGCATGTGGCGGATCACCTCCCATTGTCCACAAGATATTGGGGCCTAGCGTCCAGAGTGCAGGCACTCCACCACAGGATCCTCACGGTCTTTTGCCCCGCGCCTCTCCTTGATCTCACAGAACAGCGTTCTTGGTCTGCGCGGCATTTTTGGCGCCGCCCGGCCGTTGCAGGACAACCCGATCCACATCATCGCCGGGTCGCCCTGAACCCATTTGGCCTTGCATCCGCTTTGGATTTGCGTCGCGATCCCGGCCTTGCGGGCCACATCGGGGAACCGGGGCAACATGTGTGGCGAGGTTCGGATCACTTCGGCAAGGGGCCCGCGAATGCGCAGTGTGAACTGCGTGCCCTCGACGTCTGCGGTAACCTTGTCCACTCCGCGAAAGCCCGGCCCCGCCGCATCACATGCGGCAAGACCGAGCGTCAGGATCGCGGGAAACAATCGCATGAAGATCTGTAGCCGATCCGGCATTACCAAAGCGTTAACAGGGGGCTGCGGCACGCGTTTTCCGGCCTGTCTTCGGCAGCGTCGTTCCGGTCGGGGCACGCGCCGCGCCTCCCCTTTCCGGTCGTTACGTCCCGGCATCCGGACGGCGGGGGGGTTAATCCCGGTCGGCACCGAACAGCTTGTAAAGCGACCAGACCAATGTTCCGCCGAAAAACAGGCCCGCAACGCCGATCACTTCTACGAGGGCCGGGCCCCGCGGCAGTCCGCGAACAACGATGACGGCCGCCACCATACCCAGCCCGGCAAGGCTGAACCAGACGCGAAACCACAACTCCTTCGGGTGTTTTTTCAAAACGTGACCTCCACCCCCGGCAGTTTGAGCGCCTTGATCAGATCGCGCAACTCCTGCCGTGCCGCGATGTTGGAAATGCTGAGGCTGCGCACACCGATATCTCGCAGATCCAGAAGGGTCAGTCCGCGCGGGAACAGTTCGCGAAAGACCACGCGCTCGGAGAACCCCGGGGCCACGCGAAAGCCGATCCGCTTGGACAGGGTGGCCACCGCCTTTTCCATCTTGGCCTTGTTGATCATCTGCTGCGCGCCCACACGGTTGCGCAGGACGATCCAATCCATCGGTTGCATCCCGGCCTGCGCGCGCAGCTGCCGCGCAGACCAGACCATTTCCGAATAGACCGACGGGCCGGCGATCTTTTCGCCGTCTCCCTCGATCCGCGCCAGCAAGTCGAAATCCACGAAACTGTCATTCAGCGGCGTGATCAGCGTATCGGCCAGCGAATGCGCCACCTGTGCCAGACGGGTGTAGGCGCCCGGGCAATCGATGACGACGAAGTCCGACTTGTCTTCAAGCTCGGCAATCGCGCGGCTCAGACGGTTGTCGGCCGCCTGTTCGCCCGCCGCCACGGCCTGCGGGTCCGCCTCGGGCAGGGGTAGATAAGCCGGCACCGGCAGATCCTTGCCCTCTTTCTTCAACCAGGCGCGCCGGTTCGACAGATACCGCCCAAGGCTCTGTTGCCGCAGGTCCAGATCCAGCGTCCCGACACGATGCCCCATGCGTTGCAGGGCCGTCGCAACATGCATCGAGATCGTCGACTTGCCCGCACCGCCCTTTTCATTCCCGACGACAATGATGTGTGCCACGTTTTACGCCTCTTGTTGGGGTGTGCACCCGCTATGACCACGGTCGGTCCATTGCCCGCGTTCTTGCGGTTCCGTGCCGCAAAGCTTCCGCCGCCAGCACGCCCGCGTTCAGACCATACTGGCCCCGCAACGCCAAAGGCCCGGCACAAGGCCGGGCCTGACACGGTCGGACCCGCGATGCTGTCAGTGAAGTTTCTTGTCGACCTGCGAAATCGCGTCGTCGATCAGCTTTCCCGCGCTGTCGGGGGTCATCTGGTCGGCGACGACCTGTCGCGCCGCCGCAATCGCCACGGTCGCTGCCCGGTCGCGCACATCCTTGACCGCCGCCGCCTGCGCCGAAGCGATCTGGCTGCGCGCAGCCTCCATCCGGCGGTTGATCGACGCTTCGATGTCGGCTTTCGCCTCGTCGGCCGCAAGTTCCGCGTCCTGCTTGGCACGCGCGACGATACGGTCCGCCTGCTCCTGCACCTCGCGCTGCTTGCGCTCGTAGCTGGCCAGCAGGCTCTGTGCCTCCTCGCGCAGCTTGCGCGCCTCGTCCAGCTCGCCCTCGATGCCGTCGGCGCGCTTGTCGAGCAGGCCCATCAGCAGGCCGGGCACCTTGAAGTAGACCAGCACCGCGATGAACAGCAAGAAGCCCAGCAACACGATGAAATCGGTGTTACCCAGTGAAAAGAACGGGCCTGACGCCGCGGCGGCCGGGCTGGCGATCAGCGCGGCGAGCGTCGGAAGGATCAGTCTGTTCATGGCCTTACCCTTTCAACTGCGCGTCGACCGCGGCATCGATCTTTGCCTTGTCCTCGGTTCCGCCAAGCGCGGCCACGATGGCAACCGCGGTATCCTTGGCGACGACCTCGACATTGGCCATGGCGCTTTCGCGGATCTCGTCGATTTCGGCCGATGCTTCTGCCGTTTGCGCTGCGATTTCCGCATCCGCCTTGGCCATGGCGTCGTTGAGTTCCGCCTTGATCTCATCGCGTTTCTTCTGCGCGATGGACTGTGCCTCGGACTTTGCATCCGCAAGCGCCTTTTGATAGGCGGCTTCGGCCTCTTCGGCCTTCAGTTTCAGATCCTCGGCAGCCGCGATGTCATTGCTGATGGTCCCCTGACGTTCCGCCAGAACGGCCGCAATGCGTGGCAAGGCGATGCGTGCGAGGATGAAATAGATCACGACCAGCGTGATCACCAGCCAGAAGACCTGATTGCCGATCCAGTCACCGCAGAGCTGCGGCATCCCGACGGCGTTGCCGCCGGCGTCGACGCAGGCGCTGACGGGTTCGGATCCGGTAGTTTCGGTCGCCATGTAGTCCTCCGTCGGAACTCGTCTCTACATCGGGCGGTCAGGGCCTGTGCCGTGACCGCCCGCGCGTAAGGATTTCTGCGTCCGGTGGATCAGACGGCAAACATCAGCAGCAGCGAGACGAGGAAGGCGAAGATGCCCAGCGCCTCGGCAAACGCGATGCCGATGAAGAGTGTGGCTGTCTGACCGGCCGCGGCCGACGGGTTGCGCAGGGCGCCGGACAGGAAGTTGCCGGCCACGTTGCCCACCCCGATTGCGGCTGCGCCGGAACCGATTGCTGCCAGGCCTGCGCCGATATGTGCGAGATCGCCTTCCATTGTGATGTCTCCTTACGATGGGAAGTTGATATGTCGGGTTGTTCTTTTTCGTGACGCCGGGCGGGCATCGCCCGCCGCCGCCTCAGTGATGCGGGTGCAGCGCGTCGCGCAGATACACGCATGTCAGGATGGTAAAGACGTAGGCCTGGATGAAGGACACCAGAACCTCCAGCCCATACATCGCGGTGATCGCCACGACAGAGAGGGGCGAGATGGCCGCGATGGCCGCGAAGCCCGCAAAGACCTTGATCACCGCGTGGCCCGCCATGACGTTGCCGGCAAGACGAATGCTGTGGCTGACCGGGCGGACAAAGTAAGAGATGAGCTCGATGATCGCGAGGATCGGGCGCAGCGCCAGCGGCGCGCTCGCCACCCAGAAAAGGCCCAGAAACCCCGCGCCGTTCTTGACGAAGCCCAGCACGGTAACCGTCAGGAATACCGCCATCGCCAGCACCACCGTCACCGCGAAATGCGAGGTGGTCGTGAAGGCTGTCGGAATCAGGCCGAGGAAGTTGGCAAAGACGATGAACATGAACAGCGTCATGATGTAGGGGAAATACTTCAGCCCGTCCTTGCCGGTCACGTCCTCGACCATCTTGTAGACAAAGCCGTAGGCCAGTTCCGCCACCGATTGCGACCGTGACGGGACGATCGCGCGCTTGGACGTGCCCAGAACCATCAGAAGCGTGACCGACACGATGGCCAGAAACATCCACAAGGTCACGTTCGTGATGGTGAACATCCCCACCGCACCGGCGGAATCGAACAGGGGCTTCACGATGAACTGGTCCATCGGGTGGAATACCAGGCTGCTGCCGCCTTGCTCTGCGCTTTCAGTCGCCATCTTTCGTCCTCTCCTGCGCCCCGTCGCCCCGGGCGCTGTTCCCGTCAGGCCCGGCTTGGCCCTTGTCCTGCGCCCCTTGGGACGCTTGTTTCGCCTGGACCTCTTTCGCCGTGCGCAGCATCACGTTGATGCCGGCGGCGATGCCCAGCAGTGCGAACACCACCATGAGAAACGGCGTTGTCCCGAACAGGATGTCGAGTCCGTATCCCATTCCGAAACCGATCCCCAGACCGGCCACCATTTCTATCACCATGCGCCACGCGATCTGGGCCTGGCTGTAGTGTTCTTCCTGATGGGCCTTCCCCTCTGTCCTCGCGGCCTTCCAGGTCGCCAGTTTCGCGTCCAGCTCTTGCAGCTTGCGCTTGGGATCGGGGTCGCTCACGTTGGGGCAGGTCTCCGGTCAGGTGTTGCCTGTTGCTATGTCGCGGCGCGCGCCGAGTCAACACGCTTGGGACGCCCGCCGATTGACACGCAACGCGCTGATTTATTGAGATAAAAATCCCCTTGGCCCCGACAGGTCAGGCGGACGCGGCCCGCAGCGCCCGGTTTTTCGCTGCAAATGCATATTCAACTTTCGGGTTGAGTTTTCTTGCCGCCGCGCCCAAACCGGCAGGAAGCCGACCGGGACAGTTTGATGCGTAGCCCCCCAAGTCACATGATGGCGCCCAGCCGGACTGCCGCGCCGCGCACGCGCCTCCCCGCGCCACGGCGCGCCGCGCGGCTGCGGGGCGGCCGATGACCCGGAACCTCGACGTCGTCTTTGCCGCCCTCGCGGATCCCACCCGCCGCCGCATCCTGTCGATGCTGCTTGAGGATGACATGGCCGTCACCGATGTCGCCGACCCGTTCGAGATGTCGCTTGCCGCGATTTCCAAGCATCTGGCAGTGCTGACCGGCGCGGGCCTGATCAGTCAGGAAAAGCGCGGTCGGCTGAAATGGTGCAAACTGGAACCCGACGCGCTGCGCGATGCCTCGGTCTGGATGCAGGGCTTCGGCCAGTTCGAGGCGATCAACCTCGACGCCTTCGAACGGTTCCTTGCACAGGAACTCGGCACCTCCGGGGACGCACCGGACCGCTGACGCAGGACGGTGCGCGCGGCCCGCCCTCAGGACACCGGCCGCGCCGCGCTTTCCTCATCCTTCAGCAGCAGCAAAAGCGACAGCGCCGTCAGCGCAACCCCCGGCAGCACCAGCAGGGACGGCACCCCCTGGCCCAGCGCCAGTTCCCAAAGGATGACGCAGGACGGCACGATATAGGTATAGGCCATGACCTTGGCCGCCGGCAGCTGCAACGTCGCAAAGCGCAGGATCATGAAGGTCAGGCCCGTGGCCGCCAAGGCGACATAAAGGATCGTCCACCACACGATGGCGGGCAAGGCGGCCCAATCCATCGCCACCAGATCCGGCGCCGCCCAGAGACACAGGATGACTGCGCCCGCGCTGATGATCCCCGCGTTGAAGGCGATGCCGGATTCCCCCCGGCTCAGCAGGCGCAGCATCGGCGCATACAACGCATGTGCCACGCAGCCCCAGAAATAGATCGACTCGCCAAGCCCGACCTCGAAACGCATCAGGGTATCCAGATCCGCGTCGAAAATGACCCAGAGCGCGCCAAGACCGCCCACCGCGATGGCCAGCATCATGCGCGGCGTCGTCACCTGCCGGACCACCAGATAGCCAAAAACCGCCGTCAGCGCCGGGTTCAGCGTGAACACCGCCGCCATGCTGACCGGCTTGGCGGTCTTCAGCCCTTCGAACATGGTGACAAAGTAGATGACGAACAGGCCCGCCAGCACGACATACCGCCAGGGCGCGGCAAAGACCGTCCGCGTCACCTGACCGGAGGCCAGCGCGATCCCCCACAGCACCGCCCCGGCCAGCACGAACCGCACCGCGTTCAGCACCACCGGATCGATGTAGGGCGCGACGATCCCGCCCAGCGAAAACGACCCCGACACCAACATGGCGAAGCCCAGCATCGCCAGATGCCCGCGTCCGGCCTGCGTCATCTGGCGGAGCCTTCTCCGGCAAACTCCTTGAGAAAGGCCAGAAAGGCCTGAACCTTGGCCGTGCGGTGCAGATCGACATGCGTGACCAGCCACAGCGGCGCGGTCCAGTCCTCCCGCGGCGGCATGACCTGCACCAGATCGGGATACTGCGCCGCCTCGCGCGTGCCAAGAAAGCCGATCCCGGCGCCCTCGACCACCGCCGCCTCCAGCACCCGCGCGTCGGTGCTGCGGAACACCACCCGGTCATAGGGGATGCGGGCCCGCAGCCAGCGTTGAAAGGGCGCCCTGCCGTCCGGATCGTCATGCGCCACGAAATCATGCGACTTCAGCGCGGCCTCATCCTCCGGCACGCCCCGCGCGGCGATATAGTCGCGATGGGCATAAAGCCCGATGTCCTGTTTGGAAAACGCCTGCACCACATTGTCCGGCTCCTGCGGCGCGGGCCCCGCGCGCAACGCCACATGCGCCTCGCCATATTCCAGCCGGAACACCCGGTCATCCGTCAGAAACCGGACGACGACATCCGGGTGTCTTGCCCGGAAGGCCGTCAGGGCGGGCACCATCAGCGGCGCAAAGGACACCAGCGACGTGACCAGCAATTCGCCCGCCACCTCGTTGCCGCGCCCTTTCACCCGTCCCTCCAGTTGCTGGAACTGCTCATCCGTGGTCTGGGCGACGCGCATCAGATCCTCGCCCGCCTCGGTCGCCGTGTAGCCGCGCGCGTGACGCTGGAACAGCTTGACACCCAGCCGCCCCTCCAGCGCGTCGATATGGCGGATCACCGTGGCATGATGAACGCCCAGCACCTCGGCTGCGCCACTCACCGTGCCAAGCCGGGCCACCTGAAAGGCCGTGCGGATTTCATCCCAGTTGTCCATCGACACGCTCCTGTGCGTATTTCCACATATACCGTTAGTTTTCAGAGATTGCGTTCGTGAGTGCAATAGCCATTTCTCCGCCGTAACATTTACGCCGCCCCCAACAGGAACCGACAATGACCCAGACCCTGCTCCGCATCGACGCCTCCGCCCGTGCCGAAGGCTCCGTCAGCCGTGAAATCGCCGACAGCGTCGCCGCGCGCCTTGCACCTTCAAGGACGCTGCACCGCGACCTGACGGAAACGCCCGTTCCACAACTCGACGCAGACTGGCTCGGCGCGAACTTCACCCAGGCCGATGCCCGCAGCCCCGAACAGCGCGCGACGCTGGCGCTGTCGGACACGCTGATCGCAGAGGTGCAGGCCGCCGACACGCTGCTGATCGCGCTGCCGATCTACAACTTTGGCGTCCCGTCCAGCCTCAAGGCATGGTTCGACATGGTCGCGCGCGCCGGGATCACGTTCCAATATACCGAACAGGGGCCAAAGGGCCTGCTCAGCGGCAAGCGCGCGATCTTTGTCCTCGCGTCCGGCGGAACGGAGGTTGACGGGCCGATGGATTTCGCCACGCCCTGGCTGCGCCATGCGATGGGTTTCATCGGGATCACCGATGTGCAGGTCGTGCGCTCCGACCGGCAGATGATCGACGCCGACGCCTCCAAGGCCCGCGCGGAACAGGACCTCGCGGCGCTGGCCGCCTGATCCACGGCGCCCTGCCCTGTCCAGCCCGCCCCGCCGGGCGGGGCGCTGCCCTCTTGACTCGCACGGGCGTCAAGCGTAATCCGCCATCCAACCCCGGAACGGCTTGGCCCTTCCGGTCCCATGGGCACTGCCCGGGATCGACCTCCGTCAGCGCGTTGCGCCCACGGGGGTCTCTCGCGTATCGCCCTGCCCGATTGTGATGCCGGACAGCTCTCCTTATCTTGAGGGACGTCCCGAAGTAGAGAAGGAGGCCCCGCCTCATGTTCGAAAATCTCTCTGAACGCCTTGGCGGCGTCTTCGACCGGCTGACCAAGCAGGGCGCGCTGTCCGAGGATGATGTAAAGACCGCGCTGCGCGAGGTGCGCGTGGCCCTGCTGGAGGCGGATGTTTCGCTGCCCGTCGCGCGCCAGTTCATCAAGGCGGTCGAGAAAAAGGCCACCGGCGCCGCCGTCACCAAATCCGTCACCCCCGGCCAGCAGGTCGTCAAGATCGTCCATGACGAACTGATCGGCGTTCTCGCGGGCGAGGGCGAGCCCGGCAGCCTCAAGATCGACAACCCGCCCGCGCCGATCCTGATGGTCGGCCTTCAGGGCGGCGGCAAGACGACGACCACCGCGAAACTGGCCAAGCGCCTCAAGGAACGCGACGGCAAGAAGATCCTGATGGCCTCGCTCGACATCAACCGCCCCGCCGCGATGGAACAGCTTGCCATCCTCGGCAAGCAGATCGGCGTCGACACCCTGCCCATCGT
>CAZRZN010000003.1:6171-61151 GCA_964604565.1 uncultured Rhodobacterales bacterium | reverse complement strand
GGATTGATCTGGTCTGCGCCGGGACGGCACTGCTTGTGCTCGGTCGCAGCCTTGTCGATTTCGCGGAATGAAAGACGGGCAATAGCCGGACCCGGCATGTGGCTGGGTCCGGCGAGACATTGCCGCCGTAAATGCAGCAGCATGGCGAATGCCTTAATTCCTGTTGGCGCGATGAATATCACGTGATGTTGCCATGCCGTTGGACATGAGCCGCTTGGGCAGCACGATCACCACTAGCAGGTCTGTTTCGAGGGATGAACATATGCCTTAAAAGCAGCCCCAAAGCCATTTCAATTGAGGCATGCACAGGACTTTCGTCTGCCAGACCGGGAAAAGATAATTGATAGAGGAGCATATGAGCATGACGCTCGAAATTGCAGGAATTGGCGGCATCATCCTTCTGGTTCTCGTCGTCTGGGCTATCGTCAACATCATCGGATCGAATGCTGGGACGGGATCCAAGGTGATCTGGACCGTCTTTGTCCTACTCTTGCCAATCCTTGGCTTTCTGGTCTGGCTGATTGTCGGGCCAAGGTCGGCATCGCGCCAGACCTGATGATGTCATTCGCAGACCGTGATCCCATGCCATGGGGCAGAGCGCGTCCACCAGTCAGGAGCTTGGCGGATTTAAACAAAAAAACCGCCCGGAAAGGGCGGCTTTTTTGTGAAAAATCGGCGCTTGAATGTCACTCGGTGTCGACGGGCACGCCGTCGATCTGGACTGCGTCGCTGCCCGGCGCGCTGGCGGTGTCGACGATATAAACAAGGAACCCGGTCAGCAGCAGGCTTGCCACCCCCACGGCGAGTCCGATGCCCAGCAACGCGGGTCGGTGCTTGGCCTTTTGGTTTTCGATGTTTGTGTCAGGTGCGGACATGAAACCTCCTTACAATATCGTTTGTGTTGGAAGGCAGTAACGTTCGGACAAGGCATCCGGTTCCATCGCCGGCTTGACCGCTTCGGAAGGAACGATCTCGGCCTGCAGCCGTTGGGATGGCCAGAATTGATATAAGGAGACTGTCATGACCGATGCACTGAAAGTCGTTCCCACCGAAGATTCCATCTCTACCGGTGTCCGTGACACCGGGCCCCTTGCCGACGCCGTCGCCAGCGTGCTGGCAGATACATATCGGCTGATATTCAAGACACATGCATGTCACTGGAACATCGAAGGGCCGCTGTTTTTCGCTGTGCATAACCTGACCGAAGAACAGTATCAGGATCTTTTCGCCGCGGCGGACGATCTGGCCGAGCGTATCCGTGCGCTGGGCCATCTGGCGCCGTCCCGGATGGAAGAAATCATCAACCGCTCAAGGGTGGAGGATCATGATCCTGCATCGACCGCTGCCGAGATGATCGACGGATTAGCCAATGATCACGCCCTTCTGGCACATCGCTTGCACGCCCTTATCGAAATGGCGGCTGACCGCAAGGATCCCGTGACAGAAGATCTTGCAACGAACCGCAGCGCATTCCACGAAAAGGCCGCCTGGATGCTTCGCGCTCTCGCCAAACATTGAGCCGAAGCATGAGCGAGGGAATGCCCGGACCGTTATGAAAAATCTTGGTTGGACATAACCCTATCGGGTATCCGCCTCATCGAATGGTCCGCCAGTCACAGGCGGACCATCCGGGCTGATACGGATAAAGATTGCGCTTTACGCATGTGCAACCGTCCGGTGTCAAAACTGATCACCGGACGCAGCGCATTACCGGATCAGCGTTTCCGTCGATGAAAAGAACAGGGCCTGACTGACGGCGGATCGGATCTGGTTTTCCGTGTAGGGCTTGGAAATCAGAAAGGCCGGCTCGGGCCCCTCGCCCGTCAGCAGACGCTCCGGGAAAGCGGTGATGAAAATCACTGGAACGTCCCCGTCGCGGTCCACGATCTGATTGACCGCGTCAATGCCACTGGAATTGTCGGCCAGTTGAATGTCCGAAAGGATGAGATCGGGCTTTTCCCGTGCCGCAAGATCAAGCGCGCCTGCTTCTGTCCGCGCCACGCCGGTCACGCGGTGGCCCATTTCCATCACGATGCTTTCAAGATCCATCGCAATGACCGCCTCATCCTCGATCACGAGGATCTTGCCCGAGACAGCCTCGCGCATCTCGAGGAAGGCTGTTTCCACATATTTTTCGGCCTCTTCCGGCGAAACCTGCATGATCTGTGCCAATTCATCAAAGGAGAATTCCTCGATGGTGTGCAGCAGAAGCGCTTCGCGCGTGTTCTCCGTCAACTGGGCGAGGTGCTTTTGCGCACGTCCGGCCAGACCGGTTTCGCCCTCGGGTTCCACCGGCATGCCGGAGGAGATCCAGATTGCATGGAACACACGAAACAATGCGACCTTTTCCGACAGGTCGGATTCGTATTGCCCCGGGTCGTTCAGGATGGCCTCTAGCGTGGCCGCTGCATACCGGTCGCCACTGTCCTGACGCCCGGTGAGCGCGCGCGCGTAACGGCGCAGGTAAGGTAAATTCGCGCCGATTGCGGTTGTCATGTCGTCGTTTGACGGACCAGTCATTCTTGTCGCTCCAAATATCTGCATTACGTCTGGAACCAAACGCGGTGAGGTGCGTTATGGTTCCAGTCTGAACCTTCGTGAGGCAAAAGTTGAAACAAGAATGACTCGAAAACAGCTGAATTCAAGGATTACCCAGGAAATCGATCGAAACCTCAAGCAGGCGTTCGACGATACCGCAAATCAACCCGTCCCGGATCGGTTCACCGACCTTCTGGCACAATTGAGGGCTGCGGAGCAGTCGGATTCGGACAGACACAATGACGCGTGATCCCAGAGATGAACTGACCGAGCATATCGGCGCGCTGCGTGCCTTCGCGCTCAGCCTGACCCGAAATTCCTCGGCCGCGGACGATCTGGTGCAGGAGACGCTGGTCAAGGCGTGGACGAATATCGAAAAATTCGAAACCGGAACCAACATGCGCGCTTGGCTGTTCACGATTCTGCGCAATACGTTCTATTCGCTCAGGCGCAAGCGCAAGCGCGAGGTCGAAGACGTTGACGGCACGATGAGCGAGAGCCTGGCGACCAAACCGGATCACGACGGTCGGCTGAATCTACGGGATTTCGCGGTCGCCTTTGACGCCCTGCCCGATACCCAGCGCGAGGCACTTGTTCTTGTCGGGGCGCAGGGGCTCGCCTACGAGGAGGCGGCAGAAGTGTGCAACGTGGCCGTCGGCACCATCAAGAGCCGTGTTGGACGTGCGCGCACCCGCCTTGCCGAGTTGATGGACCTTTCCGAGGACGACAGTCTCGAGATGACGGATTCGGTCACCGCCGGTGTAGTGGGCAACCTGCCGGCCGCCTGAAACCTGTCCTCACAGGGTGTGCCTTTGCGGTGATTGCGTCACTCAGCCTTCGCCGACGGGAAAGTGAGTATTTTCAGAGAGAAGAAGATCAGCCCCTACAGGACGGGGCGCCGGATCTCGGACGGATAGACCGCAAAACCTGCGCGCCCGATGGCAAAGCATATCGTCAGGCACCCGCAAGCGGGCGAACAAAAAGTTGTCGGTGAGATACACCCTGACGCGTCCTGCGCGGTTCTCGACGCGGCGGCGTCTCTCGGTGCCGGGGTGCATGCGGGTCCACGCGTGCTGCAAAAGGGCAAGCGTGCTGCAAGGGGGCTGGCCCTTGCGCGACCGAGATCGTATGACGGGCGCATGCTCAACACGCTTTCCTACGGATCTTCGGATGCCGCGCCGCTCTTGATCGCGCACGGACTTTATGGATCGGGCCGCAACTGGGGCGTCATCGCCAAGCGGTTGGCGGACCGGTATCATGTCCTGACCCCCGACATGCGCAACCATGGCGACAGCCTCTGGAGCGAGAGCCACGGCTATCCTGACCTGGCCGCGGATCTTGCAGAGGTCATAGACGCATATGGGGGGAAGACCCATGTCGTGGGTCATTCCATGGGCGGCAAGGCCGCCATGGTGCTTGCGCTCCAGTTTCCTGAGAAAGTCGCCTCCCTTCTGGTGGCGGACATTGCGCCTGTGAGCTATACACACAGCCAGATCCAATTCATCGAGGCGATGCGCGCGGTGGACCTGTCACAGGTCGAAAAGCGATCGGACGTCGCGGCGCAACTGGCCGGTAGCGTGCCAGATGAAACACTGCAAAGCTTCTTTACCCAATCTCTCGATCTGAAGACGCGGAAATGGAAATTGAACCTCGACACGCTGGCCGCCGAGATGCCGAAGATTCTCGGCTTTCCGGAGATGGCGGGGACATATGGCGGGCCGACCCTGTTCCTGTCGGGTGGTCAATCAGACTACGTTCTGCCTGAACATCGCGACAGGATCCGCGCGCTGTTCCCCAAGGCGCGCTTTGCCAAGATGCCCAAGGCCGGGCATTGGCTGCATGCCGAGGACCCGCGCGGTTTCGAAGCGTCCGTACGGGCCTTTCTGGACCATGTTAGCGGCCCCGGGGCCGACACGCCCGCGACGGACAGGTGAGGCCGGGGGCAACGCGCCGCCCCCGGTTCATGTCGAACGAGGTCAGGGCTTGATATAGGCGTAGCCCATCTGTTGCAGATGCGCGAGTTCCGCCACGCCCGAGGGCACGATGTCCTCTTCCCATGTGTCGTAGAGATCCTCGGTGTAGCTTATGTTGCGGCCCTTGAGCGTGTTGTTGCAGACGTGAAAGCTGACGTTCTGTCCCTTCAGGGATCCGATGGCAGTCTGAAGGATATCGTCTTGCTTGGCGGACATCAGCACACCCAGCCCGTTGCCATGCAGCACGACCTTCAGGTCGAGGTTCTCTGCACCGACGGCATTGATGTGGTTCTGAATGTTGCGCATCGCACCCTTGTACTTCTTGGAGTCCGGACCGCCGTCGTAGTTGATGTGATAGACAACCTTTTGCTTGCCGTAGCGGTCGGCATCCTGTGCGTCGGCCGCCCCGTTGAACGCCATCAGCGCGACAAGCGCTATCGTGAAAACAAATCTGAGCATTTGCTCCTCCCCTTTTGGACGTTCAGCCTACGACACTTTCGGCATCCGCCCATACGGAAAATTGCCCTTGGCCAGCGATCTTCGGGCGGACCTGAGGGCCTGCCACCTCTGCCTGACTTTTCGAAATTTCGAAACTGCGGGATCTCCTTCCCAAAACGGTCAGTTGGTCGTGGACAGCGACGCGCCGGGCCGCATGCTGGGGCACATGGCACGGGTTCCGCTTTCCATCCATCGCCGGCACTGCCGGGGTTCAACTGTCCATGACCCTCAGATCCCCCTCCAGCCAAGGCAATTGTGCCAGCGCCGGGCCAATCACCATATCGCTGACAAGCGTCCGCGTGGTCCGCGCCACGTCGCGCGGGACCCGGTCTGCCCAATCCGTTGCCGCAAACAGCGAAATGGTCCGGGCAAAGGGTTTGAACGGCAAGGGATGCGCCTCCATACGGTCGTGAAAGCGGCCCGCGCGCATGTAGCCCAGTGGCGTCGTGATCGCCCATCCCATCCCGCGCGCCACAAGGGTCATCAGGGACAGATGTGCGCCGATTTCAAACCGTTCGGCAAATTCCAGTTTCTGCCGTGCAAGATGCGCCTCGATCTGGCGTCCGATCAGCTGCGCCCGATCGTAGCGCAGGATCGGCAGGCCCTCCATCAACGGGGCGAGACCACCTGCCGCCTCCGCCGCCCCTTTTGCACAAACAAGGATGTAAGGGTCTCTCACAAGGGGATACTCCACGATGCCGTCCATCACCTCCCCACTGCTGGCGGCAATGCCGAGGTGCAGTCTGCGTGCCTTGATCTCGACCGAGATCTCATGACTGGGCGCGGTGATCAGCTTGAACCGGCAACGGGTCATGTTTTCGGCAAGGATTGTCACAAGGCGCGGGGTCAGATCGTTGTCGAAATCGTCGATCACGCCAAGGTTGAGCGTGCTCAGATGGGTCAGATCCATGACCGTCAGTTCGTTCTGCGCCAGTCTGAGCTGTTGCAGGACCGCCCTGGTCCGGCCCATGAAGGCCCGTCCCGCAGGAGTCAGACGCATTGGCCGGCGCCCATGGTCGATCAGATCGACTCCCAGTGCCGTTTCGAGGTTGCGCATCTGCTGGCTGACCGCGGGCTGGCTCAACCCGGTGATCTGCGCGGCCTTGGCGACAGAGCCGTTGTCGGCCAGCGCCTCGAACACTTCCAGACCCCGCAGGGTCACCCCTTTCATCAGCATATGCCTGTCCCCTGCCCGCCAGTTTCCGTTTTTGTAAATCCACCCTCCCGCGTCAAGGAAAAGACATGCCGCCCCGAATGATCAAATCATCCCCGGGCCAGACGCCCGAGACAACGGCCGACATTGCCGACACCGTGCAAATCATGCTCTCCCGCCTGAAGACCGGCGGCGAAAACATGGCCCGGGACTATGCCCGACGCCTCGATAGATGGAACGGGCCAATCGTGATCCCGCCGGAAGACGCCGCAGACGCCGAGGTTCCGGAAACCCTGAGACAGGCGCTGGAGTATGCCCATGACAACATCCGCCGCTTTGCCGAAGCGCAGCGTGCCTCGGTTTCGGATTTCGAGATCGAGGTGCGTCCCGGCCTCTTCGCGGGGCAGAAGAGTCTGCCGGTAAACGCGGCAGGCTGTTATGTGCCCGGAGGACGGTATGCGCATATCGCCTCGGCGCTGATGACCATAGCGACCGCCAAGGCCGCCGGGGTAGCCCATGTCACCGCCTGCGCCCCGCCGCGCCGGGCGCCCGATGGCACGGCGCTGGGAATCGACCCGGCCACGCTTTATGCCATGCATCTTGCCGGTGCGGACACGATCCTTGCGCTTGGCGGTGTTCAGGGCGTTGCCGGCATGGCCTTTGGAATGTTCGGGACGCCCCCGGCGGATATCCTGACCGGTCCCGGCAACGCCTATGTGGCCGAGGCCAAGCGCCAGTTGTTCGGCCCCGTGGGGATCGACATGTTTGCCGGACCCACGGATGTGCTGATCCTTGCGGACGCAAGCGCGGATCCGGACCTTGTCGCGCTCGATCTTGCGGGACAGGCGGAACATGGGCCGACCTCGCCCTGCTGGCTGATTACCGACCACGCGCCGCTGGCTCAACGCGTGCGCGACATCATGCCCGATGTCTGTGCCCGGCTGGGCGCCCAAAACGGCGGCACGGCGCAGGCCGCATGGGACGCCATGGGAGAGATCGTCCTGTGTGACAACCGTGAGGAGATGGCCGCCGAAGCCGACCGCTACGCGCCCGAACATCTGCATGTGCAATGCTCCGACCTGCCGTGGTGGCAGGCGCGGCTTTCAGCCTATGGCGCGCTGTTTCTAGGGCCGGACACCACGGTTGCCTTTGGCGACAAGGCGTCGGGAACAAACCATGTGCTGCCCACCGGCGGGGCGGCGCGCTACACCGGCGGCCTGTCCGTGCACAAGTTTCTGAAAACCGTCACCTGGCAACGCGCCGAGGCCGACGCGCTGCCGGATCTGGCCCGTGCCACCTCGATCATCAGCCGTGCCGAGGGTATGATCGGGCATGCCTTGACGGCGGAGGCTCGACTTTCCCGGTCGGGGCTGCGTATCTCTGTTGCAAAGGAAAGATGACCCATGAACCTCGCGAAATTCCCACGTGTCCGCCTTGCCCATCTGCCGACCCCGCTGGAGCCGATGCCGCGTCTCAGCGAATTTCTGGGCGGGCCGGAAATCTGGATCAAGCGGGACGATTGCACCGGTCTGTCCACCGGGGGCAACAAGACCCGCAAGCTGGAGTTCCTGATGGCGGAAGCGCTCGATCAGGGCGCCGATATGGTTCTGACGCAGGGGGCGACGCAGTCGAACCATGCCCGGCAGACCGCCGCGGCGGCCGCCAAGCTGGGGATGGAATGCCATATCCTGCTGGAGGATCGGACCGGCTACAACCACGACAACTACCGGTTCAACGGCAATGTGCTGCTGGATGTGCTCCACGGCGCCTCGATAGAGCATCGCGGTCCCGGTCTGGATATGAATGCCGAGATGGAAGCGGTGGCCGAAAAGATGCGCGCCACCGGGCGCAAGACCTACACGATCCCGGGCGGTGGCTCCAACCCGACCGGGGCGCTGGGTTACGTCAACTGCGCTTTGGAAATGCTGGGCCAGTTCGTCGAGATGGGTCTGAATGTCGATCACATCGTCCATGCAACCGGATCGGCTGGCACGCAGGCCGGTCTTGTGACCGGGCTGAAGGCAATGAACGCAGCCATTCCCCTGCTGGGCATCGGGGTGCGGGCGCCGAAACCCAAGCAGGAGGAAAACGTCTACAATCTGGCCCTCAAGACCGCCGAGAAACTGGGCTGCCCCGGCGTTGTCGCGCCCGAGGATGTTGTCGCCAATACCGACTATGTCGGCGAAGGGTATGGCATCCCTGCCGAAAGCACGCTGGAGGCGATCGACATCTTCGCCCGGACAGAGGCGATCCTGCTCGATCCCGTCTATTCGGCCAAAGGAGCCGCGGGGCTGATCGACCTGATCCGCAAGGGGCAGTTTCACTCGGGCGAACGGGTTGTCTTTCTGCACACGGGCGGGGCCATCGGCCTGACCGGCTACACCCACGCCTTTGACGTGCAGGGCCGCATATGACCTTTCCGTTGAAAGGGCACGCATGAGACCGGTGGGCATTCTGGGCGGGATGGGGCCGCAGGCCACCATCCTGCTGATGCAGAAGGTGCTGGACGCCACCCCGGCGCAGGATGATTCCGATCACGTGCCCCTGATCGTGCATCAGAACCCGGCCGTGCCGTCGCGCATCGCGGCACTGATCGAGGGCACCGGCCCGTCCCCCCTGCCCGTCCTTCAGGCCATGGCCCGGGATCTCGGGGCGGCAGGCGCCACGGCGCTGGCCATGCCTTGCAACACCGCGCACCACTACGCGGGCGGGATCCGCGCAGCCAGCGATCTGCCCTTCCTCGACATGCTGTCCGCGACCGCCAAGGCGCTGGAAGGCAAGGGCCGTATCGGTATCCTCGCCTCGCCCGCGACGCGGCTGGCGGGGATCTTCGACACCTATCTGGACGCACCGTTCACCGCCCCGGCGGACGATGCACCGCTGCTCGACATGATCCGCGCGATCAAGGCCGGAGGGACACCGCAACAGATCCTGCCCGCCCTGACAGAAGAGGCGCGCCGCCTTCAGGAACGCACGGATCATCTGCTGATCGCCTGCACGGAACTGTCGTTGGCGGCACCGCTCCTGCCGGGTGATGTGGCCTGGACGGACAGCCTCGATTGTCTGGTGGCGGGTATCATCCACCACGCCCGGCAGACCTGAAAGGCGCGCATCCATCCCGTCAAAGGCACCCGGGGGCGTGACGATCTCAGCCCGCGTCGTTCATCTTGCCCAAGGCTGCGCTGCTTTTGTCATCGGAGGCAATGTCCCGCAACCGGTCGCGGATGGCACGCACGACAAAGGCCGGTTCCGGGATGCTGGCCACATGCGGGGTGATCAGGATCTTTGGGTGCCGCCAGACCGGATGATCGGACGGCAACGGCTCCGTCTCGAAAACGTCCAAGGAGGCCCCCGACAGATGGCCACGGTCCAGTGCCGAAATCAGCGCGGCCTCGTCGACCTGTCCACCGCGCCCCATGTGGACAAGCGCCGCACCATCGGGCAGTTTCATAAGGAACTCGGTACCGATAAGGCCCGTGGTCTGCGGGGTCAGCGGAAGCACGTTCACAAGGATATCCGTTTCCGCGAGAAACCCGTCCAGCCCGTCGCCGTGATAGTGCCTGACCCCCGGCTCGGGTGGCTCCGGCGGCCTGCGCGAATAGCCTGCGACCGGGTAGCCAAGCGCGATCAGGCCGCGCGCGATGGCCCGGCCCATATGGCCAAAGCCCAGCACCCCCACCCGCTTGTGCCCCGGGGACAGCCCCTCGACGACGCGCGCCCATTCCCCGCGCCGCTGTTGACCGACATAACGGGCCATGTTGCGATGGTGCCAATGGACGTGAAACGCGGCATAGCCCGCCATCTGCAACGCCTGGTCGGCATCCTCCACGCGAAAGACCGGAACGCCCTCGGGCCGCGAAGGGCAGGCCATGATCGCGTCCGTGCCCGCCCCGGCCGAAAAGATCGCCCTTAGCCCGGTCAGCCCCGCGAAGACATCGTCCGGCGGCCGAAAGGTAAAGACGAATTGCACGTCTTCGGGACGCTCGATCTCCTCCGGACGGCGCAGATCCAGTTCGGGGGCGACCTCTGCAAAGACCGGGCCGTAAAGCGCGGCAAGGTCTATCCCGCCAAGCGAGGTGACAAGCCCGATCATGCCGGAACAGCGCGCTGGCTTTCCCAGTCCGCACCGGGCACCGCCGCCAGAAGCTGTCGGGTATACTCCTGTTGCGGGCGCAGAAAGATATCATGAACCGTGCCGATCTCGACCAGTTTGCCGGTCTGCATCACGGCGATCCGGTCGCATAGCTGCGCCGCCACCCGCAGATCATGTGTGATGAACAGGATCGACAGGTCAAAGCGTTCGCGCAGGTCGCGCAGAAGGTCCAGCACCTGCGCCTGGATCGACACATCCAGCGCGGACACTGCCTCATCCGCGATGATCAGTTCGGGGTCCATCGCCAGCGCCCGGGCAATCCCGATCCGCTGACGCTGACCGCCGGAAAACTCATGCGGAAACCGGCTGGCGGCGTCCGCCCCCAGCCCCACGATCTCAAGCAGTTCGCGTGCCCGGGCGCGGGCCTTGTCCTTTGGCACGCCTTTCTGGATCGGCCCGTCGGTCAGCGCACCGATCACCCGTTGGCGCGGGTTGAGCGAGGCATAGGGATCCTGAAAGACCATCTGCACCTTGTGGCGCTGGCGGCGCAATTCATCTTCTGACAGTGCGGCAAGATCGACACCGCCAACCAGAACTTGCCCGGCGTCCGGTGTCACCAGTCGCACCGCCGTGCGCCCCAGCGTCGACTTGCCGGAGCCGCTTTCCCCCACAAGGCCCAGTACCTCGCCGCGGGCCACCGACAGCGACACGTCGTCGACCGCGCGCACTTCGCGGACCGGGCGGAACAGCCCGCCACCGGTGCGGTAGACCTTGCGCAGGCCCATTATTTCCAGCGCGGGCACATCCCGCGGCGGACGCGCCTCCGGCAGCTTGCCGGTTGGAATCGCGTCCAGAAGGCGTTTCGTATACGCGTGCTGCGGGTCTGACAGGACGGATTTGGCGACACCGCTTTCCACAATCCTGCCCTCGCGCATGACGATGACACGGTCCGCGATCTCGGCGACGACACCGAAATCATGGGTGATGAACATCACGGCCATCCCGTGTTTTTCCCGCAAGTTCAGGATCAGCTTGAGGATCTGCGCCTGCGTGGTCACGTCCAGCGCGGTCGTGGGTTCGTCCGCGACCAGCAGTTTCGGTTCCAACGCCAGCGCCATGGCGATCATCGCGCGTTGCCGTTGCCCGCCCGAGAGTTGAAACGGATAGGCACGGATGATCTTTTCCGGGTCCGGCAGGCCAACCTCGCGGATCAGGGACAGCGCCTTGTCGCGGCGTTCGGACTGGGTGAACCGGTTGTGCGCGGCAAAGACCTCGGCGATCTGGTCGCCAATCCGCATCAACGGGTTCAGCGCGGTCATCGGCTCTTGAAAGATCATCGCGATCCGCTCACCGCGAAGCGCCTGTTTCTCTGCCTCGGGCAGGCGCAGCACATCGCGCCCTTCGAACATCGCGCGGCCCGCCTCAACGGTAACACCCGGCGGCAGCAGGCCCATCAGCGCGTTCGCGGTCATCGATTTGCCGGACCCGCTTTCGCCCACGACGCACAGGATCTCCCCCTCGTCGATGGTGAAGGACACGTCCTCGACCGCGAACTTGCGGTCCGCGCCCTGCGGCAAACCGATGCTCAGGTCTTCGATCGAAAGCGTGCTCATGCCCTGCCCTTCCGGCTGAGATGGGGATTCAGCGCGTCGTTAAGCCCCTCCCCGATGAGGTTGAGCGCCAGCACCGTGATGATGATGGCCACCCCGGGAAAGAAGCTGAGCCACCAGGACGTGCGTATCACCGTGCGCGCCGCCCCGATCATGTAGCCCCAGGACATCGCGTTGGGATCGCCAAGGCCGAGGAACGACAGCGAGCTTTCCAGCAGGATTGCCGTTGCCACCATGAGCGATGCCATGACAATGATCGGCGAGACGGTGTTCGGCAGCACCTGCTGCACGAGGATCCGCGGCCGGGACAGCCCCGCAAGCCGTGCCGCATCGACAAATTCACGCTTGCGCACCGACATGACCTCGGCCCGGACAAGGCGCGCCACCGGCGGCCAGGACACGATGGCGATGGCGATGATGATCGAGGTCAGCGAAGGCTCGAATATGGCCACCAGCACGATGGCCAGGGCAAAGTTCGGGATGGTCTGAAAAAATTCGGTAAAGCGCATCGCGCCCTCGTCCACCCAGTTGCCATAAAACCCGGCCAAAGCACCCAGCGGCACCCCGATCAGCAGCGCGACCAAGGTAGACACCAGCCCCACCAGCAGGGACACCTGTGCCCCGTAGGCCAGCTGTGCGGCCACGTTGCGTCCCAGCGTGTCGGTGCCCAGTGGCAGGCCATCCACGGCAAAGGGCGCTAGGAACGGCCGCTGAACCATCTGCCAGGGCCCGCCGGGAAAGACCAGCGGCGCGATAAGCGCAATCACGATCACGGCTGCCAGCAGCACGACACCGATCATCGCCCCGATGTTGGAAGAAAAACGTTGCCACATGATTCAGGCCTTTGCTCCGATGCGCGGGTCGACGATGCGGTAGACAATGTCGGTGATCACGTTGAACAGGATCACCATGGCCGCCGACACGATGAAGACCCCGAGGATGGTGTTGTAATCCCGCGCCGCAAGGCTTTCGAACATCAGCCGACCGATGCCCGGCCAGGCAAAGACCGTTTCTGTCAGCACCGCGCCGCCGACAAGCTGACCGGCCTGAAGGCCCGCCAGCGTCACAACCGGCAGGATCGCGTTCCGCAGGATATGGCGGCGGCGGATTGCGGGACCGGAAAGCCCCTTGGCGCGCGCCGTCTTGACGAAATCAAGCTGGCTGACCTCCAGCATGGAGGCGCGCGTCATGCGCATGTAGACCGCCATGAAGAACAGCCCCAGCGTCAACGCCGGCAGCACCAGATGGCGCGCAATGTCGACCACACGCGTCCAGCCGGTATATCCCGCCCCGACCGTTTCATAGCCGAACCCGGGCAGCCAGCCCAGCCAGACGGAAAACACCAGAACCGCCATCAGCGCCGCCCAGTAGAGCGGCGTCGCATAGAACAGCAGCGCCAGCGTGGTCAGCAGGGAATCCGATGGCTTGCCCACCCGCGCCGAAGCCGCGACACCAAAGGCGATGCCAAGCACCAGCGATATGACGAAGGCGGTCAGGGTCAGCAGCACCGTGGCCGGCAGCCGCTCGATGATGAGTTGAGACACCGGCGCGCCCTGTCGGAAGGAATATCCAAGGTCGAATTGCAGGATGCCCCAGACGTATTTGCCCAGTTGGACATACAGCGGCTGATCCAGCCCGAAGCGTTCGCGCAACTGCGCGATCATCTCCTCATCGGCGGCCCCCGCTTCGCCAGCCAGCACAAGCGCGGGATCGCCCGGCGCCGCATGCAGCAGGAAAAAGTTGAGGACCGCGATGGCCAGCAGCGTCAGGATCGCCTTGATCAGGCGCGAAACGATCGTGGCGAGAACCGGCATGCCGCTCTCTCCCTCTGGTGTCGGGCGAAAGAAAGGGGCCGGTCCGGGCCGCCAAGGCGACCCGGACCGGCGGATGGATCACTCTTCGATCCAAGCGTCGCGGAGACCATCGTTGACCCCGATCGCCGTTGTCACGAGGTTCTTGACGTCGCAGTTGTAGATCGTCGGGAATTCCAGTTCCAGCAGCCAGGCCACCGGCACATCGTCGACGATCTCGGTCTGGATCTCGTCATAGATGGCCTGCCGGTCCTCGGCTCTGACCTGCGTGGCCGCAGTGGCCCATTTCTCATCCAGAGACGGGTTTTCGTAACCCTCGACGTTGTTCCACGGGCTGCCCTTCTCGATGCGGTCCATGGTGTAGTTCCGTGACACGCCCAGCGCCGGATCGCCATACTGGTAGAGATAGGTGAAGGCCATGTCGTAATCCCACTGGGACGTCTTTTCATTCCAGCCAGCCACGTCCGTCGATTCGATCTCGGCATTGATGCCGACCTCGCTCAGGTTCTGGCGGACGGCCTCCGCCCAGCGCTGCCATGTCTCGCCGTATGGCAAGGGCAGGATGCGCACCGGTTCTCCGTCATAGCCCATCTCTTCGAGCAACGCCTCCGCCTTGGCGGGGTCATGATCGTAGATCGTGACATCATCCGAATAGAAATTCGTCTTGGACGAGATCGGCCCGGTGGCGACATTGCCGAAACCGTTCCAGACCACCTCTTTCATGAACTCGCGGTCCATCGCATACATCACCGCCTGACGGAAACGTTCGTCAGAAGTGGGCCCCTCGCGGTTGTTCAGCCACATCCATGCGTGCGGCGCAAAGAATTCCCAACCACTGCCGGTGGAACAGACGTTGTCCATCGCCGTCAGACGCGGCACATCCCAATTCTCGACCGATCCGCCGGGCAGCACGTCGACCTCGCCAGTCTCGAAGGCGACCGCGCGCGCGGCGGCGTCCGGGATCACACGATAGTAGACTTCGTCGAGATAGGGCAGACCGTCGACATAGTAGTCCTCGTTCTTCACAAGATGGATGTAGCTGCCCTTTTCCCATGCCTCGAACTTGAACGGGCCGGTGCCGATGGGCGTGGCGTTCATCTCGTTGGTGGCGTAATCGGTGCCTTCGTAGATGTGCTGGGGAACAATCGGCATCGTCCCCACCTCGAAGGCGTTGATGAAGGGTCCGAAAGGTTCGCTCAACGTGAAAACGACGGTGGTGTCGTCCACCGCCTCGATGCTGGCGACATAGGCAAGGCTGGCGCGCAGGCGGGCATGGGTTTCACGCAGGAAGACATCGGCGGAAAACACCACGTCGTCTGCGGTGAATGCCTCGCCATCGTGCCAGGTCACACCCTCATGCAGCTTGAAGGTATAGGTCAGCCCGTCGTCCGAGATTTCCCAGCTTTCGGCAAGACCGGGCTGCGGTTCAAGGTCGGTGTTGTAGCGCAGCAGCCCCTCATAGATGTCGCCCGCAACAAGCTGCGTCGGGCCGTTCTGCACAAGGCCCAGCATCAGGCCCGGCGGCTCCGGCTGGACGACGACGTCAAGCCGACCGCCCTCCTGCTGTGCGGCAAGCGGCGCGGCAAGCGCGGCGGCGATCAGGAATGTAGTCGCTTTGAGATGTTTCATTGGATTCCCTGTTGTCTGTTTCTCAAGTTATCTTCGGGTCCGGTTCGGTGCCGGACCTCATCGGTTTTTCGGCCGCTGGTGCGCACTACGCGGGCCAAGGGCACAAGCGTGGGATCAGTCGCTGTAGTCCGGTGCGACCACCGCAAGCTGGCGCAGGAAGGCCTGCCATTCGGCATCCGGCCTGCGCCCATGCTCCATGTCATCATACGCCGATTCGTACTGTCGCGCAGTGTGTTCGGCCACGTCATCGGTCAGCACCGCGGGCGTCAGCCCCATGCCCAGCGCGGCAACCTGCGCCTTGCAGGACCGTTCGAGGTTCAGGGCAAGCTTGACCGCCTCCGCCACGGAGCGGCCAAGGATCAGCGTTCCGTGGTTGCGCAGCAGCATGACCTGCTTGCTGCCAAGATCCGCCACGATCCGCGCGCGCTCGTCCAGATCCAGCGCGATGCCCTCATAGTCGTGAAACGCGATGCGGCCGTGAAACTGTGCCGACCACTGGTTCAACGGCAAGAGCCCCTCCCGGACCGAAGAGACCGCAACGCCCGCCACCGTGTGGGTGTGCAGCACGCAGACCGCGTCGTGACGCGCCATGTGGACCGCCGAATGAATGGTGAAACCGGCGGCATTCACGCCGGCGCCATAGGGGTCGTCGATCACCGCGCCGGTCTCATCCACGGTCACGAGGTTCGACGCCGTCACCTCGTCAAAGCGCAGACCATAGGGGTTCAGCAGGAACCGCCGCTCGCCGCCCGCCCCGTCGGGCAGTTGCGCCGAAATATGGGTATAGATGCTGTCGTCCATCCCGTGATGGGCAATCAACCGATAGGCCGCCGCCAGATCCCGCCGGATCTGCGCCGTGGTGTCTGGGGTCGCTCCGTCTGCCATGGATGCCATCCTTTCTACCTTTGGCCCAAAACGAACGGCAATTTCACCGAGCAAGTCAAGCAAATTGTCGACAGTCGCCAAAATGACAATTAATCTTTTCCTGTGCGATTATCGAGGCGGCGAATCCGTGGTTGGACTGCAAGGACATGACGGCTTTCAACCGCTCGACCGCGAGGGGTTGGTGCAGCGCGTCACCCGCGTGCTGACCAAGGCCATCGTAACCGGCCACCTGTTGCCCGGAAACCGCCTGTCGGAATCCGTCGTGGCGCGCCAGCTTGGCGTCAGCCGCGCGCCGGTGCGCGAGGCGGCCCGGCTGCTGGAGAATTCCGGCCTCGTCACCTATGTGCCGAACCGCGGTTTTTTCGTCCGGACGATCAAGGCCCGAGAACTGGCGGATCTGTATGAATTCCGCCTCGTGATCGAGGTCGCGTCGGTCCGGCGGCTGATCCGGGAGGGGCTGGGCGACACCGAACAGGCATTGGCGCAACAGATCGACGAGATGCGCCGCGTCGCTGTGCCAGAATTCGACATGGCGACGCAGGTCGAGGCCGACATGAATTTTCATCGCCTTCTGTGCGCCGGATCCGCCAATCCGAGGTTCCTCTCCGTCTTTGACCAGATCGCAACGGAAACCGAACTGACCATCATGCTGATCGGGCGAATCTATGAGGATCCGTCGGCACTGGCGGAAACGCATGTGCCCATTCTCGACGCCCTGCGCAGCGGGTCCGAATCCGACGCGGTGGACGCCCTGCGCTATCATATCGAGGTGGCCAGCGACCTCGTCACCGCCCAATTTCGCAAGATGGAAGAAGACAAGCCCCGATGAAATGCTACTACGCCCCAGAGACCGAGGCGCATGACCCGGTTTTCCGCCTGACCCATGGCAAGATCCTGCGGAACGCCGAACAGGCAGAGCGCGCGAAATTGTTGCTGGCCGGGCTGGATCAGCTTTCGCTCGCGACGGAAAGACCGCCAGAGGCACCCCGCGCCGCGCTGGAGGCAGTGCATACGCCCCAATTCCTGCACTTCCTCGAAACCGCCTGGGACACATGGCAATCCCTGCCCGATGCCGGACCGGAAGTTGTTCCGAACGTCTTTCCTCGGGCGCCGGTCGCGCGCTACCCGGAGGGCATCGTGGGGCGCGCGGGTTGGCATATGGGCGACACCTCCGCCCCGATCGGACCGAACAGCTGGCAGGCCACGCGGCGCGCTGCGGATTGCGCGGTGGCGGCCGCCGATGCGGTTCTGAACGGCGCCCCGGCGGCCTATGCGCTGACGCGGCCGGCCGGTCATCATACCACCGCCGATATTGCGGCCGGGCATTGCCTTCTGAACGTGTCGGCCATCGCTGCCGCGCGGCTTCGGGAAGGATACGACCGGGTGGCCAGTTTCGACATCGATGTGCATCATGGCAATGGCACACAGGGGATCTTTTACGACCGGGACGATGTGCTGACGGTGTCGGTTCACGCGGACCCTTCGACCTACTATCCCTTCTACACGGGCTATGCAGAGGAAACGGGAAATGGCCCCGGTGAAGGATTCAACCTGAATATTCCCCTGCAGCGAACGACCACGGACGAGGTCTGGCTGAAGGCCCTTGCCGAAGGGCTGGCGCGGATCCGGGATTTTGCTCCCGGGGCGCTGATGCTCAGTCTCGGCCTCGACGTGCATGAGGACGACCCGCTCAAGGGCATGCTGATCTCTTGGGACGGGCTGCGGCGCGCCGGCGAGATGATCGCCGACGCCGACCTGCCCACCGTCATCGTGCAGGAGGGCGGCTATCTGTCAGAGGGGCTTACGACCTCTCTGGTCCATTTTCTTTCCGGCTTCATGGGGCGCTGAATTATGGGACTATCTGCCGATCTCACACAAAAGATCCTTGGCGCCGTGGACGCGGGCTTTGACGATCAGATCGCCTTTACAGAGGCGCTGACCCGATACCCGTCGCTGCGCGGACAGGAGCACACGGCGCAGGATTTCCTGCATGGCCAATTGCAGGCGCGTGGCTATGCGATGGACCGCTGGACCATCGACGTGAATGATATTGCCCATCATCCGGGTTTTTCGCCGGTGGAGGTGGATTATTCCAATGCGCAGAACGTGGTGGGGACATTGCGCCCCAAGGCGGAAACCGGACGGTCGCTGGTGTTGAACGGCCATATGGACGTGGTGCCCGCCGGCCCCGCAGATATGTGGACCTCGCCCCCGTTCGAGCCGCGCCGGGACGGCGACTGGCTGTATGGGCGCGGCGTCGCCGACATGAAGGCCGGTCTGGCCGCCAATATCTTTGCCGTCGACGCGCTGAAACGGCTGGGCTTTCGCCCTGCGGCGACCCTCTATCAGCAATCGGTGGTCGAGGAGGAATGCACTGGCAACGGCGCGCTGGCCGCTTTGCTGCGCGGCTACAACGCCGATGCGGCGATCATCCCGGAACCCGAGGATGACAAGCTGGTGCGCGCCAATACCGGCGTGATCTGGTTCCGCGTGCGCGTTCAGGGCGTGCCGGTCCATGTGCGCGAGGCTGGCAGCGGCGCCAATGCCATCGAGGCTGCTTATGAGCTGATCCGGGGCCTGCGCGCGCTGGAGGCGGACTGGAACAGCCGCAAGGGCAATCACCGCTATTTCGAGGATCTGGACCATCCGATCAACTTCAACGTGGGCAAGATCGCGGGCGGCGACTGGGCCTCCTCCGTCCCCGCATGGTGTGAATTCGACTGCCGCATCGCGATCTATCCCGGCGTGCGCGCACAGGACGCCGCCGACGAGATCGAGGCGCATCTGCGCAAGGTCGCAGCTACGATCCCCTTCATGGCCAACAATCCGCCAGAGGTCACCTTCAACGGCTTCTTCGCCGAGGGCTATGTGCTGGAAGAAGGCAGCGAGGCCGAGGCCACGCTGAGCCGCGCGCATGTGGCAAGCTACGACGCCCCGCTGGAAAGCTTTGTCACGCCCGGATACCTTGATGGCCGCGTCTTCGTGATCTACGGAAACACGCCCTGTCTGGTTTATGGACCTGTCTCGCAGGGGATACACGGCTTTGACGAACGGGTCTTTCTGCCTTCGGTGAAGCGTGTGACCGGGACGATTGCCCTTTTCATCGCCGAATGGTGCGGGCTGGAGCCGATTTGATCAAATCCCGCTGCAATCATGTCCGGCAATCTCTATACTGAGTCGCAAGATCCCGCATCGCGCTGCGCCCGTGATCGCGGTCCACCAAAAAGGAGTGTTCCATGAACCAGAGACCCAATTCCCTGCACGCGTCCGACATCGCACATTCGATGCACCCCTACACCAACATGCGCCTGCATGAGGAGAAGGGCCCCATGATCATGAGCCACGGCGATGGTGCGCGGGTCTACGACATGGAGGGCAAGGAATACATCGAGGCGCTGGCCGGGCTATGGTCCGTCGCCGTCGGTTTTTCCGAAACGCGGCTGGCTGACGCGGCCTATGAGCAGCTCAAGAAGCTGCCCTACTACCATAGCTTTGCACACAAGGCGCATGAGCCGTCGATCCGTCTGGCCGAGAAACTGGCCGAGATGACGCCGGAAGGTCTGAACCGCGTCTTCTTTACCAATTCCGGGTCAGAGGCCAACGATACCGTCATCAAGATGGCGTGGTTCATGAACAACGGCCTCGGCCGTCCGGAAAAGAAGAAATTCCTGTCCCGCAACAAGGCCTATCACGGCATTACCATCGCGTCGGGATCCCTGACCGGGCTGCCCGCGAACCACAAGGACTTCGATCTTCCGGCGATTCCGGTGGTGCATCTGACCACGCCGCATTACTGGCGCTGGGCCGAGGAAGGCGAGACAGAGGCGCAGTTCACCGAACGTCTGCTGAAGGAGATGGAGGATACGATCCTCGAAGAAGGGCCTGAGACAATTGCCGGTTTCATCGGCGAGCCGGTCATGGGCGCCGGTGGCGTCATGGTCCCGCCCGAAGGCTACTGGCCGGGGGTGGAGGCGATCTGCCGCAAATACGACATCCTGCTGATCTCGGACGAGGTGATCAACGGTTTCGGCCGGACCGGCGCGCGCTTTGGCTGTGAACGCTACGGATTCACCCCGGACATCATCGTGACGTCCAAACAGCTGACCTCGTCCTACATGCCGTTGGCGGCGATCGTGATGAACGACAAGGTCTATGACGCCATCGCCGACAATACCGCAAAGCTGGGCACCTTCGGCCATGGGTTTACCGGGTCGGGCCATCCGGTGGCCTGCGCCGTCGGCCTTGAGAACCTGAATATCATCGAGGAACAGGACCTGATGGGCAACGCCGCCCGGCTGGAAGGGTTGTTTCAGGAAGGGCTGCGCGCCTTTGCCGATCACCCGCTGGTGGGCGAGGTGCGCGGCGTAGGCCTGATCGCGGGCGTCGAACTGGCCAAGGACAAGGTGACGAAAGAGGCGTTCCAACCGGCGGGATCCATGGCGGGCAAGGTCGTCGCCTTCGCCGCCGATGAAGGGCTGATCGTGCGCAATGTCTATGAAACGGTCGCGCTGTGCCCGCCGTTGATCGTGACCGAAGACGACATTCGGGAAATTCACGCCCGCCTTGGCCGCGCCTTGGACCGGGCGCTGGACTGGGCCAAGGCCGAAGGCGTCCTTTGAACGTAAGGCCGCAAAGCCGTGTGGGGCGGCAGACGCGGGGCCTGCGCCCCGCGTCTGCTGCCCGTTTCCGGACGCCGCATCGCCGTCAGCGGACCAAGACGGATCCGTTGTGGGGATGTGTGACCCGAGTCATCGGCCAAGCCCGATCTCAGCGGGTTTAATATTCGGCCGATGGTTCTGACCAAGAGCCAAGCCCGCCGGTCCGGTTCGGTCTTGCAGGCTTGTTGACCGTGCCGTTCACAAAGCCTGTGCGTCTTGCTCTTGTGTTCAATCCGGGCGCCATGTCTTGCCCGGAGGGTCCTGCGTGGACACAACGTGATAGAGCGCGGCCTCTCCGGTCATCGAAGGCACCGCGCTGTGCATCAGGTTCTCCGGCACGCTCATGGTGTCGCCGGGCGCAAGCACGGTCTGTCCTCCGTTCCACGTGACCTTCCAATGGCCCTTGACGGGCATCAGGACCGAAGGGCGATCATGATTGTGCATGTCCGAAGTGGCGCTGGCACGGGTCATCAGGCTGACCTCAAAACCCGGCCTGTCGCGCAGCATACCCGCCTCTCCGATCACCTGAACGGGGCGTTTGTCGGCCAGCGCAACCATGTCCCAATACCGTGCAACGTAGCCGGGCACGACCTCGGCCGTTGTCGGCTCCGGGAAATTCTTCAGGTCCTCTTCGGTCAGCAAGCGCATCTTGCCCACGCCCTCCGGCAGGGCCTGCCCTGCCTTGGTGTCGTACAATTTGCCCTCTTCCGACAGGACAAGACCATGCGCGTCCGCCTCCGCGATGACCTGCGGCGCCCAGATCACGCCGCCCCCCGCGTCATCGCCGCCAAGGATCGCCATGATCATCCCGTAATCGCTGCCGATGTTTTCGAACCCCCGAAAAATGCCCGTGGGGATGTTGAAAATGTCGCCCTCTTCGAGCACCACCTCCCCCGCGTCGCCCCACCGCCCCCAGAAGAAGCGCCACCGCCCCGACAGCACAAAGAACACCTCCGCCGTGCGATGCGAATGCAGGGAGTTGCGGCAATTCGGCGGCTGACCCGCCGCCCCGATGTTGAAGCCATGCGGGATGTTGATGTGAACATGCTGGTCCGCCGCCTCCGAAACGCCACCGCCGATGATGGTGAAATTCTCCTTCTGGTTGCTGCCCGGCGTATGCGCGTCGATGAAGGCGGTGCGGCAGGGTTGCAATTCACCGTAGCGCACGATGCGGTCGGTCAGATCGGCTGTGGTCATTGTCTTGTCTCTCCAAGTCGCGGGGATTGCCCCGGGACCCTGTGGTGGGTCGTCGTTCTGCCCCCGGCCGCAAGACCCGGGGCGTTGTGCCGTCGTGGATCAGCCCTGATTCAGCAGGATCTGCTTCCAGATGGCGATTTCGTCGTAAAGCGCAAATTCACGGCGCAGCCCCACGCCGTCAGGGCCGAAGGGGCCGAATTCGGCATGGGCCAGACCCATGACATGCACACGCGCGCCACTGGGTCTGCCAAAGCTGCCCCAGCCCGCGTGGATGCCGGTCAGCGACCAACGCACCGCCGCGCGCGGCGGCATCATGCCCCCGTCCATGCCGATGACGTGGTGCACCTCGAACAGCGCATCGGGAAACGCCGACCGCAGGCCCAGCCAGAAACCAGTCGTTTCCTCCACGCCCAGCGTCGTCTGCGCGCCGGGATAGGCCCCGATCACCGCACGGTCATAGCTGCGGTGGATATGGGTGAAATCGGCCTGCATGATCCGCCGCAACGTGTCGGCATAGCGCTGTCCCCACGCATTGTCGTTGCCGGCGCCGTGATAGCCGCCGTCAATGTCCATGTCCGGCGCGAAAGGTGGCGTTGCACGTTCCGGCCCGCCCTCCGCCTCGATCAGGCCGGCGGCATAGGCGCGTGGCTCCATCCCCAACTGGCGCACGATCCCGCCGTAGTCGCGCACCAGCCATTCGTCAAAGATCACGTCCTCCCGTGCGGCACAGTCGGCGATCACCCGGATGGAAAACTTGCGCCCGCTCGCAGGTCCGAACATGCCATCCCGCGCATGGGTGCCCGTGGTCAGAATGCGGTGCGAAGACAGATACCCCGTGTCATGCTCCGACCAGATCACATCCTCGCCGAAAAGCTGCCGGTCCGGAAACTCGTGACAGGTGGCCATGGTCGCCGCGATCACCGCCTCGTTGCCACGCGAAAGCCCCATTGGCGTCCGCACGGGAATGTCCGGCGCGTAGCTGTGCTGCAACGTCCCGATCCCGCGATCCTCCCAGATCTCGCGGGTAACGCCGAGGATATAGTCAGGAAAATCCTTCCAGCGGTTCGAAAATCCCTTCATGAGGTCCATCCTTCCGGAATGCGGGCCGAGGCCCGCAGGATCAGCGGCCCGGCAATTTCGGTTTTCTGCGCGGGGCGGAGCGGATCGTCGATCTGGCCGACAAGGGTCTCAACCGTTGCCTCCACCATCCTGGCCACGGGCTGGCGCAGACTGGTCAACTGATAGGCCCCCCAATCCGCCAGCGGCACATCGTCATAGCCGACGATCGACACATCCTGAGGCACGCGCAGGCCCAGGTCGCCGCGCAAGGCATCCATCACCGCAAAGGCCATGTGATCGTTGCCGACAAAGATCGCATCGGGCGGAACATCCCGCGTCATCAGCGCCCGCGCGGCGGCAGCGGCGATGTCGCGATTGTACATGCCGTCGACTTCGGCCAGCAGCGGTCGCCCTGCGGCCTGCAAGCCGCGCCGAAACCCCAGCGCCCGGTCGCGCCCGGTGGAGGATCCCTGCCAGCCCGCGATATGCGCGATCCGCTCATGCCCTCCGGCCACGAGGAACTCCGCGACCTTGAGCCCGCCCGCGAGATTGTCGGAGGTCACCGTCGACAGTCCGGATCCGTCCTGCCCACGATTGAACAGAACCACCGGGATGCCCGCCGCCGCGCAGCGCCCGGCAAGCGCCGAACTCATCGAGACCGAGGCCGCGATGATTCCGTCCACCTGATAATCCATCAGTTCATCAACCACGCGTTCGACGCCGTCGGTGGCATTGGCCACCATGAAGACAAGGATATGATATCCCTTTTCCTGCAATGCACGGGACAACCGTTCCATGGCCATCGGATAGAACTGGTTGTCCAGATAGGCCACCAAAAGCCCGATGATCCGGCTCTTGCCCGACACCATGGCCCGGGCCAGCACGTTCGGGCGATACCCGAGTTCCTGCGCGGCGCGGCGCACCTTCGCCACGGTGTCCGCGCTGGCCGACGCGCCAGGCGTGAACACACGGCTCACCGCAGACCGGCTGACACCGGCCAGCCGCGCCACCTCGGTCGATGTCACCCGACGTTCCATCAGTCTGCCACCATCATCGGCACCCGGCCCGGAACACGCGCCCGGTTGAAGCTGCGCATCCGCGCCAGAACATCCACGCCAAGTTGATCGTAGACATGCAGCAGATCCACCAGCACCCAGTTCTCGCGGATCAGCCCGTTTTCCAGACGCCAGAAATCGAGGCTCCGCAGTTCCAGCGGCTGACCCGCGGGCGCCAGCCCCAGCCAGCCGTCATGGGTCAGGGTCTGGCGCATGTTCGGCCAACCGGTGACCGCGACATAGGCGTTGTCGGCCAGGAAATGCGCCTCCAGCGCCGCTGCCTGCCGTCCCCGGTCGGGCATTGCGCTCAGAAACGGGATCTGGTGCCAGTTGCGAAACCCCGCGATGCCCCGCGCCGCGCCGATGCCCGCCGGACCGTACCATGTCATCTTCGGGTGCCAGAACCGAGGCATCTGCATCACTTCGGGCCCGCCCTCCGCCGGATGACGGATCATGTGTTCCAGCATGTCCAGAACCAGCGCCAAACTGTCCGCGCTCTCGCCCGCATCGCGCGGTTCCCGCAGGAGGCCGTCGCCGGATGCGGGGCCCGGCACGCAGATGTCCCGACCGAGCGACGGCACCATGGGCCAGGCGCCGGCCTGCATCATCAGTTCCGGCAGATCCCAGATCGCCTGCATCTCCACAAGGCGGTCGCCCTCGAAGCGATAGAACTCGTGAAAACGGACATGCGCCAGATGCCCGGTTGGCGGAATCTCCAGCAGCGGACCGACGAATGTCCCGACAAAATGCCCGCCGCATCCCACCCAATCCGCACCCGCCGGCGTGCGACCGGCCATGACGATCCAGTCGCGCCGCTCCAGATCAGGCAGTGCCTCCTTGAGCGGCGCGAGGGCCGCGGCATGAAATGCCTGCGGTCCCGTCAGATCCCCGAACGGATGGCTCAGACGGAACACCGCATCCGGCGCGGCGACCGCGTCCAGCGCCCGGACCAGCGCATCCTCGTCCCAGTCGTATTGCGCCGCGCGCAGGGGCGTCAGCCGCGCCTTCAACGCTTCATAGCGGTCCGTCATGCCGTCCTCTGCTTCTTCTCTCCGAAAATACTCGATCCGACCTAGTCGGCCGCAGCCCCACGGGGCAGTTTGCGCCCGACATACCGGCGCACATGGACATGCCATTGCCCCGCATGGCCGCCGCCACCTTCCGGCACGCACAGCCGCGCTCCATCTGTGCCGATCTCCCCAGCACTCGGCAGCCCACCGACACCACGGGCGATTTCCCCTTGCCCCGGAACCTCGATATCCATCCACACTGCGCGCGGCGCCTCCTCAAGGGCGCGCATCCTCGCGTCATCCCCGGCTTCGGATTTGCTGCGCTTGAGATGTTCGATGGCCATTGCCGTCACTCCTTGTCCGGTCGGAGGCCGGACCCTTGCCGATTTGGTCTCCGGGATGTCCCCGGGCCGCCGATTAGCCGGTTGCGGGACGCGGAGCCTGCCGCTCCCCACGGTCGAAGGCCTCCCATCCCTCGCCGTCGAAGGGATCGCGGCCCAGTTGATGCAGGGCTTCGGCGAAATCGACGCTGACCTTGTTGTAGGCGATCCTGCCGTCGCGGATCCGCCAGAAGTCGATATATGGCACCCGCAGCCGCTTGCCGGTGGGCGCAATTCCCATGAATCGGCCCGAATGCGTGCCGACGCAGGCGCCGTAGCACGCCGCCCAGTCGCCGTCCTGCATCCAAAGATCCGTCTGATAGACGCGATCCGACAAGAAGGCACGCCATGGCAGTTGCCAGTTGGCGATGAAGTCCGCCAGCCCGTGCTTGACCCCGCATCCGCGGTTGCCGTCCCAGACGAAATCGTCGTGGAACCACGGCGTCATGTCCGCTTCGCTGCGGCCCAGCGCGGCTTCCATGTCCTGCACGATTTGCAACGGCCCGCGATCCTGCATTGTCCTCACCTGCCCAAATTCCTCACCTGACCCGTCGCCTCTCACAACCGCGCGCCGGTTCCCGCTTCGAACAGATGGCAGATGTCCGACGGGATGGAGAAACACACCGGGTCGCCGATCTCGGCGCGGTAGTCCTTGGCGGCCTTCACCGCGACGAGACCCTGCCCCGCCCGGACCGTGACCATGGTTGCGTCGCCCAAAAGCTCCAGCGAATAGATCGGTGCGGTGATCTGGCCACTGTCGGCCAGCCCCGCATCCTCGGCACGAAAGCCCAGAGTGACCGGGCCGTCCGGCACGTCGAAACCCGTGATCTCGGTCTGATCGGCACGGAAGGTGCCGCCCTCGATCCGTCCGTCCATCAGGTTCATCGCGGGCGAGCCGATGAAGCCCGCCACAAAGGTATTGGCGGGGGTATCGTAGATTTCCGTCGGGCTACCCACCTGCTGCACGACGCCCTTGTTCATCACCACGACACGGTCCGCGAGTGTCATCGCCTCGATCTGGTCGTGGGTGACGTAGATCGTCGTGACCTTCAATTCATGGCTGAGGTTCTTGATCTGCGCCCGCGTCGACACGCGCAGCTTGGCGTCGAGATTCGACAGCGGTTCGTCCATCAGGAACACGTTCGGTTCGCGCACGATGGCGCGGGCAAGGGCGACGCGCTGGCGCTGACCGCCGGAGAGTTCGGCCGGCCGGCGGTGCAGGAAATCGTCCAGTTCCACCATGGCGGAGGCCCGTTTGACCCGCGCATCATGCTCTGCCTCCGGGATCTTGCGCACCTTTAGCGGGAATCGAATATTCTCGTAGACGTTCATGTTCGGGTAGAGCGCATAGCTCTGAAACACCATCGCGACATCGCGATCCTTCGGCTCCAGATCGTTGATCCGCTTGCCACCGACGAGGATGTCGCCCTCGCTGGCGTCCTCCAGACCGGCGATCATGCGCATTGTCGTGGTCTTGCCGCAGCCCGACGGGCCGAGCAGAACAAGAAACTCCCGATCCGCGATTGTCAGGTCGAAATTGTCCACTCCGACGAAGCTGCCCCAGCGCTTGGAAATATTGCGCAACTGGATTTCCGCCATGACTTCGCCCCTTCGATGCACACGTGTGCAAAAGCCTAGACGGGATTCGGAAAGCTGTGCAACAGCTTTTATTTCGAGAGGGTAAGAATCCAGAGATCCCATAATCAGGCTTGTCAGACCCCATGACCCTGCTCCATCCTTGCACTCGTGTGCAAACCTTGGTCGATTCGACCCCTGAGGCCGGGGCGCAGGTTTGAAGCAATTCAGTCGTGTCCGCGCGACAACAGGGAGAGTCAGACACATGACCATTATGACCAGACTTCTGGGCGCATCCGCGCTCGTGGCGGCGAGCGCCACCACCGCCCTTGCCGGAGGCCATGACGGCTGCTCCATCGACGGCGGCCGCCTGTCGATCATCGGCAACGAGTTTCCCGCGATCCAGACCGTTGCGGAATTCGCGACCGCCTGCAGCGGGATCGAGGCTGAATCCAACCTGACAGCCGATCACCAGTCGCTCAACCTTGCCGGGATGACGGGCGACCCGGCGGAATATACCACCGCGATCATCGCCAACTCCTCCATCGTGGCGCTGATCAACGAGGACGTGATCCGCCCGATGGACGATCTGGTCGCGGAATACGGCGCCGATATCCCGCAGCGCATGAAGATCACGATCGACGGCCAGATCATGGCGATTGCCTTCATGGCCAATGCCCAGACGCTGGTCTATCGCGAAGACGTGCTGGAGCAGGTCGGCCTGCCCGTGCCTCAGACCTATGAGGAAGTGCTGGCCGCCGCCGAAAAGATCCGCGCCGAGGGCATCATGGAATACCCCGTCGGCGGCGCCTATGCGGCGGGCTGGAACCTCGCGCAGGAATTCGTGAACATGTATCTTGGCACCGGGGGCGCGTTCTTTGAGCCGGGCACCGCCAAGGTGTCGGTCAACAACGCGCAAGGCGTCGCGGCGCTGGAGATGATGAAGGCGCTGACGGCCTACATGAACCCCGACTACCTGACGCATGATTCCAACGCCACATCCGCCGAATGGGAGGCGGGCAATGTCGCCCTCATGAACATGTGGGGATCGCGCACAGGGGTTCTGATGGATGCCGAAGGGTCCGAGCCAGAGGTCTACGAGAACACGATGATCACCGGCCCGCTCATGGTGGGCGACAGCGGTGTTCCGGCCACGACCCTGTGGTGGGACGGCTGGACCGTGGCGCGCAATATCTCGGATGAGGATGCGGCGGCGACCTTTCAGGCCATGGCCCACGGGACGTCACCCGCCATCCTGAACGATGAGACCATGGGCGAAGCGGTCTGGCTGATCGACGGTTTCGAACCGCAGCCGGTCAACCGCGGTGTGCTGGCCTCTGTCGAGGCGGGGGCAAAGCCCTACCCGATGCTGCCCTACATGGGCTTGCTGCACACCGCCCTTGGCAATGAACTGTCGGACTTCATGAGCGGCAGCGAAAGCGCGGAGAAGGCCCTTGCCGATGTGGAGGCCGCTTATACCTCGGCCGCGATCGAAAAAGGCTTTCTGACGGAATAAGCCATTGTTCGGCGGGGGCCGGGACGATCCGGCCCCCATCATGCCATGTCCATGGTCCCACCATGGCCTTTCCGGCCAGGACCTTGGGCACCGCCCCGATCACCGGCCGCCTCGGCACCCTGCCAAGGTTTTCGCCACAGCAAGCACAGGTCATCAAACCGTGAAGCATGGCACTTTTTTCGCCTTCGTTCTGCCCTCGGTCCTTGCGATGCTGCTGTTCATCGCGCTGCCCGTCGGATCGGTCCTGCTGCAATCGGTGCATGCCCAGCACGATCAGGTGATCGTCGAGGTCGAGAATTGCGGCCCCTTCGGCTGCACCGCGACGACCGCCATCGACCAGCAGGCAACCGAGGCCCTGCGCCGCGAGCAACCCCTTGGCAAGTTTGTCGGCCTTGAGAACTATTTCAATCGCGGCCATCTCGCCACTGGCGAAGTTGCCGAGGCATGGCGCACCTCTGACGGGCTGCGGGCCTTTTTGGGCGAATTGATGAACCTGCCCTTCTACCGGGCGATCGCCTTTACAATCACCTATACCGCGCTGGTGACGCCGCTGACCATCGCGCTGGGTTTTGCCATCGCCGTTGCCGTGAACGCCACCACGCGCATCCTGCGCGGCCCGCTCATCTTTGTCTCGCTCCTGCCCTTCATCATCACACCGCTGGTCGGGTCTCTGGTGCTGTTCTGGATGATCGACGCGCGCGGTATCCTCGGCCACAGCTTTCAATGGCTGGCAGGAAATCCCGATCTGTCGGTCAAGGCGTCGACGCCGCTGATGTGGATCATGCTCATGGTCTACGGGGTCTGGCATTCGGCGCCCTTTGCCTTTGTCGTGTTTTACGCCGGCTTGCAGACCGTCAATCAGGACACACTCGAGGCGTCGATGATCGACGGGGCCAACCGCTGGCAGCGCGTCCGCTATGTCACCATTCCGCATCTGATGCCGCTGGTAACCTTTGTCGCGCTGATCCAGTTGATGGACAATTTCCGCGTGTTCGAACCGCTGGTCAGCTTCAACGCGGCGGCGCATGCCAATTCTCTGAGCTATTACATCTATCAGGATCTGGGTGGTGAGACGCGCTTGCTGAACTCCGCCGCCGCAACGTCTGTGCTGACCATCATCGGCATCGCCATCCTCCTGACCCCGGTGCTGTTCCGCACCTGGCGTGATCACAAACGGGCCTGACCTCATGAGCGCAAAAGCACAACGCACCCCGCCCGGCCTTCGCGTCCTGCTGATCGGCTTCCTGATCGTCTGGCTGATCCTTGCGGCCTTTCCTTTCCTCTGGACGATGTGGGGGTCTTTCAAGGTCGAGGGGGATTTCTTTTCCAAGGCGGACTGGTCACAGGCACTGACCGGGGAAATGACGCTGACCGAAACCGGCGAGGCCTTCACCGGGCAGGGCTATTACGGCGCATGGGTGCAAGAGGAATTCTGGCGCGCGGCGCTGAACACCTTTGTCGTCTGCTTCAGCGTGGTGCTCGTGTCGCTGTTCTGCTCCACGCTGGCGGGCTATGCGCTGTCGCGTTCGACCTACAACTATGCCTTCTGGCTGCTGATCGCGGCACTGATCTTTCGCGCGATGCCCCCCATCACGCTGGTCTCCGGCTATCTTCTGCCGTTTTTCGAATGGAACCTATGGGGACATATCTCCACCACCGTGATTGTTTTGGTGGCCATCAACCAGCCGTTTTCGCTATGGATGCTGACCTCGTTCTTTCGCAATATCCCGAAAGATCTGGATGAAAGTGCGATGGTCGACGGCTGCACGCGCTTTCAGGCGTTTCGCCACGTGATCATCCCGGTCATGTGGCCCGGTGTGATCACCACGGGGCTGTTTTCCTTTCTGCTGGCCTATAACGACTTTGCCGTGACGGCGATGCTGCTGGAAAAGGAAAACCAGACGATGGTGCCCAAGATCGCCAGTTTTCTCGGCACAACCCAGACCAAGGGCAACGTGATGTTCGCCGTGGCCGCGGTGGTGTCCTCGACCGCACCGTTGTTTATCATGGTGATGTTTTTTCAGCGCCAGATCGTCTCTGGCCTGACCGCGGGCGCGGTGAAAGGCTGACCATGGATCTCCAGTCCGCCAAGGCGCGGGTGCGCGGTTTTCACACCGCGCTGGATGCCGCAGGGGATGCGGCCGTGGCCGATGCACTGGCCGCGCATTGCGCGCCGGATCTGGTGTGGCGGGGGTATCAACCCTTTGGCGAGATCTACGGTCCGGAGGCAGTGGCGGACAGGTTCTGGCGCCCGCTCAAGCGCAGTCTGACACGCATCCAGCGCCGCGAGGATATCTTCTTTGCAGGACTGAACGAGATCGACGGTTTTCAAAGCACATGGGTGGTGTCGATGGGGCACCTGATGGGGCTGTTCGATCACCCGTGGCTGGGGATCCGTCCAACGGGCAAGCTGACGATGCTGCGCTATTGCACATTTCACCGGGTCGACGCCGACCGTATCACCGACACCGCCATGTTTTTCGACATCCCGCACCTGATGGTGCAGGCCGGGCAGACCCCCTTTCCGCCGCAGACCGCCGCCCATCTGGTGCAGCCCGGACCGCTGACACACGACGGTCTGCTGTTGGAGGCCCAACCGGCCGAGGTCGGGATCAAGACCCTTGAAACGATCAACGCGATGATCGCGGACCTCGGGGGGTGGACGCTTGGCCTGCCGCTGGAAGAGGAACTGGCCCGCACATGGCATGACGACATGCTCTGGTGGGGCCCCGAGGGGATCGGCGCGACCTATACGATCGCGCGATATGCCCGGCAGCATTCCGCCCCCTTCCGCGCGGGGTTCACCGAACGGTCAAAGACACGGCACATCGCGCGACTGGCCGAAGGGCACTATGGCGGCTTTTTCGGCTGGCCGAATTTCACCGCGCGGCCCTCTGGCGGATTCATGGGCATGCCGGCAACGGGACGGGTCGGGGAGTTCCGCGTGATCGACCTCTACCGCCGCGAGGGCGACAAACTGGCCGAAAACTGGATCTTCATCGACCTTCTGCACTTCTGGCAGACCCAAGGGGTCGACATCCTTGGCAGGACCACGGGGATTTCCTCCCTGCCAAGCTGACGGGTCCGTAGACGGGGCCGGACGCCCAATCGCCAGGCACACCACAGTCCTTCGGAACCCGGGCGCGCATCCCGGCACGATGATCCAAATCGCAACGCACCATCGGGGCTTTCATTGAACGGGGTCACTGACGGTTATCGGACTGAGAGTGTCAGACCGGCTGCGGGATTGCAGATAGCCGCGCCGTTTCAAAGCGAATGTTCAGCCTTCTGCACGCGCGCCGACGCGGCCGCGATGCGGACCGAAGAGACATGCCAGCCCAAGGATCACCCCGGAAACCGTGGCGATCATGCCGGCCGCGCTCACCGCGTTTTCGGATCCCAGCCAAAGCGGACCATAGCCTGCCAGAATGTAGCCCAGAACGGCGGACATCACTGCAAAGCCCACGGACCACAGAACCTGCCTTCCCAGACCGTTGGTCATCAGTCGCGCTGCCGCGGGCGGGCATATGAACATGGCAATGACGATGATCGACCCAACCGCGTCAAAGGCGGCCACCGCCGCCACCGCCGCCGTGATCACCAGCCCCATGCCGATCATCCCCACCGGCAGACCGGAGGCACGCGCGAATTCCTCATCAAAGGTCGAAATCTTGAGCCATCGCCAAAACAGCAGCGTCAGTATGATCACCAGACTGCAAACCACCGCGATGCGCGGCAGTTCCTCCGGCAAGCCACTCAACGCAGAGGGGTCCACCAGCGACTCCCAGCCGGTGGCGCGCAACCAGACCAGCGATTCCAGATTGCCCATCAAGGCGTGTTCGACATCCAGATGGACGCTGGATGTATCGCTCTGCTCCAGCAGCAGCACACCGCCCGCGAACAGCGTGGTAAAGGTCACCCCCATGGCGGCCCCCGGTTCGATCCGGCCCAACCGCTTGATCGCCTCGATCAGGATGACGGCGACCACCGCGGCACCCGCAGCCCCCAGCAGCATCGGCACCGCCGCGACGATACCGGTCACCAGAAAGGCCACGACGATCCCGGGCAGCACCACGTGGCTGATCGCATCGCCGATCAGCGCCTGCCGACGCAGGATGAGAAAGTTTCCGGGCAAGGCACAGGCCACCGAGGCAAAGACCCCGATCAGCATGGGCGTCAGCGAGAACATGACGAATTCACTGCCCATCATCACGCCCCCTCGACCACGCTGCGCGGACCGCCGATCCGGCGGTCGAATTCAGCAATTTCATCGGGGGCGAATACATCCTCAATGGGGGTCAGGCCGTCGTAGCGGCCGGTCAGCCCGGTATCCTGATGTACCTCTCGCGCCACGTTCCAGCGCCGCTCGTCCCGCGCGATCTTGGCCGCTTGGGCCCGCCCGGTTTCAGTCGCGACCCCATCAGCGCGGATCAGCCCGGCGTCGCGCAGGACCCGCAGCGTCAGCTCATCGTGGATGGGTTCGTTGCGCGCCAGCGCAAGCAATCCCTGCCGCCGGTGCACGCGTCGCTGAAATCTGCGGTGCCGCAGGACAGCCGCCACCACGCCCCGCGCCGGGGCAAAGAACAGCGACACCAGAAACAGCCCCGCAGCCACAAGGACGATGATCGGCCCGGTCGGCAGATCGGGGGCAGAGGCCGAAATCGCTGCGCCGAGGTATCCGGCCGCCGCACCCAATGCGCCGGCATACCAGATCACGGAGGCGCTGCGTTCCGTCCAGAAACGCGCAGTCACCGGCGGAATGATCAGCAATGCCACGATCAGGATGAGGCCCACCAGTTTCAGCCCGATCACCGTGACCGCCATGACAAGACCCATCATGACAAGGTCGATCCGCGGCACGTTCACCCCCGTCGCCGCCGCGTATTCGGCGTCAAACGCCACGAGGGTCATCGGGCGCCGCATAACCCATGTCGCGAGAACGGCAAGTGATCCGCCCACCGCGATCACCACGGCATCCTGAAACAGCATCCCTGCGGTGGAACCCAGCAAGAACCCCTCCAGCCCGGCCTGACGCCCGGCGCTCATGGTCTGGACAACTGTCAGGATGACGACCCCGAGGCCGAAGAAAACCGAAAGCACGGCCCCGATGGCCGCATCCTCTGCCAGCCGCGTGCGGCGCGCGATCCATTCCACGGCGAAAAGCCCTATGGCCGCCGAGACCGCCGACCCGGCCAGCAGGCCCAGAAGATTGCGCCCGTCCCCGCCAAGCCACACCATCGCGATGAAGGCCAGCCCGACACCGGGCAATGTCGCATGGGCCACCGCATCCGACACCAGCGCGCGCTTGCGGAGGAACAGGAAAGTGCCCGCCGCCCCCGCCGCAAAGCCCAAAAGGCCCGCACCAATCGCGACAAGCGCCGCGTTGTAGCCCGCATTCAGCAGCAACGCGTCAAGCAATGGGGTCACGCACCCTCCACCAGATTCAACTGGTCGATATGCGTCGTGGCAAGGCGGCCGCCGTAGGTGGCGTTCAGCGTTGGCCCGGTAAAGGTCTCGGCCACCGGCCCTTCGGCAATACGCCGCACGTTGATCATGAAGACATGATCGAAATAGTCGCGCACGGTTGCAAGGTCATGATGCACGCAGACGACGGCCTTTCCCTCGGCTTTCAACGTCTTGAGCACGTCGATGATCGCGCGTTCGGTCGCGGCGTCCACCCCGGCAAAGGGTTCATCCAGCAGATACAAGTCGGCGTCCTGCGCGAGAGCGCGGGCCAGAAAGACGCGCTGTTGTTGCCCGCCCGAAAGCTGCCCGATCTGCCGATCTGCAAAGCCACCCATTCCGACCCGGTCCAGACAGGCCGCCGCCTGCGATTTCAGCGCGCCGGTAAAACGCCCCAGCAACCCAACCTTGCGGTAGAGCCCCATCATCACGACGTCGATGACTGTGGTCGGAAAATCCCAGTCCACGCTGGCGCGTTGCGGCACGTAGGCGATCCGGTCGCGCGCCGCCTCGATTGGCGCGCCGTAGATCGTCACCTCGCCCGACAGACGCGGGATCACGCCCAGCGCGGCCTTCAACAGGGTCGATTTGCCAGCCCCGTTCGGTCCTATGATCGCGGTCATCGCCGACGCCGGAAAGGTCGCATCGACCGAAAAGACTGCCGGCTTCTCACCATAGGACACCGTCAGGCCCCGCAGTGCCAGTGGCGCATCGTCCAGGGGTCGGGCAGAGGCCGTTCGACCGTCAGATGCGGCAAGGGCCAGGGATTTTTCACTCATCAGTTCAACAGACCTTTCATGCCCGCCCGCGGAACGTCGCCGCCCAGCGCAGCGGCAATCACCGTCGCGTTATGGTCGATCATGCCGACATATGTTCCTTCATAGGTTCCATCCTGCCCCATCGCGTCGGAGAAAAGCTCTCCGCCGATGGCGACCTCATGGCCCTTGGCCGCCGCGCCCTCGATCAACGCGCGAATATTGCGATCCGAGACGGAGCTTTCGACAAAGACAGCCCCGATGTCGCGGCTGACCAACACATCGACAAGCTCGGCGATCCGCAACAGCCCCGCCTCGGACGCGGTGGAAATGCCCTGTATGCCAAGCACGTCGAAACCATAGGCTTCGCCGAAATAGCTGAAGGCGTCATGCGCCGTGACCAGAACGCGGCTGCTCTCTGGCACCGTAGACAGGATACCGGCGGTATAGGTCTCAAGTTCCAACAGTTCCGCGAGATGGGCCTCCGCGTTGGCGCGGAAAACATCGCCATTGCGCGGCTGCGCCGCGATCAGCGCATCACGCACATTCTCGACCACCAGCGCCCAAAGCCGCGGTGTCATCCAGACGTGGGGATCGATCTTGTCGTCATAATCATCATGGCTGAGCAACAGATCGCGCGGCAGGTTCTCGGCGACGGCCGTCACGGTGCCGCGATCGGACAGGTCCAGCAGGAATTCCTCCATCTGAGCTTCAAGGTAGAGGCCATGCCAAAGCACGACATCTGCGCGCGCACAGGCCACGATATCGCTGCGGGTCTGCCTGTAGCTGTGCGGATCGACGCCCGGCCCCATCAGAGCGCGCACCTCGACAAGCGGGCCGCCTACTTGCCGTGCGGCGTCCGCGATCATGCCGGTGGTGGTCACGACGGACAGCGTTTCCTGTGCAAGGGCCCGTGCCGCGGGAAACATCAACGCCGTTCCCGCAAGTCCTGCCAAAAAGCCTCTTTTCGTCACCATGGGTTCATTTTCTCCCGAACTTGTCCAGCGGTCCGGACAGAATCCCGGCGCGCATCCCTCAATTCCCGGTGTTATATTGCGACCAATTCGCAAAAGTCAATGCTCTTGCGAGGCATTCTCAACTAACTTGCCAATCATGCAAGGCATGTCATAGAAATCGCCCAAATATAAGGCAAATGCCCTGACCATGCGCAGGTTGGATGCACGTCGCGTAGCACAGGATTTGCAATGAAACTGTGCCAGAGCGGCGCACCTCCCCGGCAACCGCGCGCCACAGGCCGGGCCGATATTGGCCTTGGGCAAAGCCTTGAAACCCCGCCGCGGCACCGCTCCCGCCTGAAAAATCGGTGAGACGTCCCAGCTGGGGCGCCGTGGTGTCAGGTGTTGAAAAGGAAATGCAGGACGTCGCCGTCCTTGACCAGATAGGCCTTTCCCTCCGCACGCATCTTGCCCGATTCCTTGGCGCCAGCTTCGCCGTTGCAGGCGACAAAATCGTCGAAGGCGATGGTTTCGGCGCGGATGAACCCGCGTTCGAAGTCACCGTGGATCACGCCGGCGGCCTGCGGCGCGGACGTCCCGCGACGGATCGTCCAGGCTCGCGCCTCCTTCGGGCCAACGGTGAAATAGGTCTGCAGGTCCAGCAGGTCATAGCCCGCGCGGATGAGCCGGTCGAGCCCGGCCTCCTCCAGTCCGAGTTCCGCCAGAAACTCTGCCGCCTCATCCGCGTCAAGCTGGCTGATCTCTTCCTCGATCTTGGCGGAGATCACGACATGCGCGTTGCCCTGCGCGGCCGCCATTTCCGCCACCTTTTCGGACAGCGCGTTCCCTGTCCCGGCTTCGGCCTCGTCGACGTTGCAGACATAGAGCACCGGTTTCGAGGTCAGAAGCTGAAGCATCTTCCATGCTTTTGCATCTTCGGCATCGACCTCCAGCAGGCGTGCGGGCTTGCCCTCTTCCAGCAGGGCAAGGGCAGCCTTCATCAACCGCTCCTGCTGCATCGCCTCCTTGTCGCCGCCGCGCACCTTGCGCACGATGTTTTGCAGGCGCTTTTCGATGCTTTCCATGTCGGCGATGATCAGTTCCGTCTCGATCGTCTCGGCATCGGCCACGGGATCCACACGTCCGTCCACATGCGTGACATCCTCATCCTCGAAGCAGCGCAGCACATGGGCAATGGCGTCCGTCTCGCGGATGTTGGCAAGAAACTGGTTGCCCAGCCCCTCCCCCTTGGACGCGCCCTTCACGAGGCCCGCGATATCCACGAAGGTCATGCGCGTCGGGATGATCTGTGCCGACTTGCCGATGTCGGCCAACTGGTCCAGCCGTGCATCGGGCACGGCCACGTCGCCGACATTCGGCTCGATCGTGCAGAAGGGAAAATTCGCCGCTTGTGCGGCGGCCGTTCTGGTCAACGCGTTGAACAGAGTCGACTTGCCCACGTTGGGCAGCCCCACGATTCCCATCCGAAAGCCCATGCGACACCCTCCTTGATGCGTGACGCGCTGCTTCTATGCGGGCCTGCGAAAGGGTGCAACCCGCCAGACGCGGGTGGCCACGGCACGGCCCTGCCACAGACGGCAATCAAGGGCAGGCGCCGTGACGGCGGGATGGGATCATCCGAAGCGGTTTGGCCCCGGTGTCGGCGGCTGAACGAAAAAGTAGATCAGGACCAGAAAGCCGATGACCGGGATGAAAGCGAGCAACATCAGCCAGCCCGACTTGTCGATATCATGCAGGCGGCGGACCCCCAGCGCGATCCCGGGAACCAGCGTGGCCAGCGAAAAGATCGTTCCAAGGATCGGAATGCCGCCTCCGGCCGTCAGCATGCCGTCGATGACGCCCAGCACCAGCGAAACGATGATGATGGCAAGAAAGGCCCACCAGTATTCGCCGCGGTTCGAGCGCCCCTCGAAATTCAGATAATTGGTAAAGAAAAGCTTGAAGGCTTCGACCATACCCACCTTGCGGGTGTAGTTCCCCGCCGGCGTCGTTTTGTCCATGGTTGCGTCCATAATTCCCTCTCCTGAAAAGTGTCGAGCGGTCCGTCAGTGTCGCACAGCCTTCGGGCGACCCGGATCCCCGCAGTAAAACAGTCTGCCCCGGCGCACTCAATGGGGGAATACCCCCGGTTTTCTCAATAGCTCGCGTGGGGATGGGAAAGCGCATCACACGGCACATCCGCCGCAGTGGGCCGAGGGTGCCGACGTCAGGCCGGCAAAGCCGCGCGCGCCACGATGTCCGGGCTTCGCATCCAGAAACGCCGCATCATCAACGCCGCCGCGACGGACAGCCCGACCACCAGTCCGAACCAGATCCCCTCCCCGCCCCAATCGAGGGCAAAGCCGAAGATCCACGCGCAGGGCATGCCCACCACCCAATAGGCGATGCCCGCCATGATCATCGGCACGCGGGTATCGTGCAGGCCGCGCAGCAGGCCGATATGGATCACCTGCGCCGCATCCACCGCCTGAAACAGCGCCGCCATCACCAACAGCCCCTTCCCCACGGCGATGATCGTCTCGCGATCCGGGTCCGCCGGATCGATGAAGGCGCTCAGCAGGGTCTCCGGGATGATCAGGAAACACGCGACGGTCAGGGCCACGGTCACGGCACCCAGCGCGGCGACCACCCGCGCGCCACGATGCAGATGGTCGACATCGCCGCGCCCCAGCGCCGTGCCCGCCCGCACGGTGGCCGCGTTCGACAGGCCGATCTGGATCATGAAGGCCGCCGTCGCGACCTGAATGGCCACTCCATGCGCGGCCAGCTGAACCGTCCCGAGCCATCCCATCAACACCGCCGACCCGGCAAAAAGGCTCGCCTCGGCCAGTGTTGTCAATCCGATCGGCCAGCCCAGCCGAAAAACCTGTCCGAACATGTCCCAATCCGGCCGCCAGAACCGAATGAAGAGTGTGTGTTGCGGCAGAACGCGCACCGCATAGGCGACCACAAGCACCAGCGACACAAGCTGCACGATCAGGGAGGCAAGCGCAGCCCCCGCGATCCCCAGTTCCGGCGCGCCCCAGTTGCCGAACACCAACGCATAGTTCGCGAAAACATTCGCTACAGCCGCGGCCACGGTGATCCAGAGGACAACCCGGGTATGCTCCAAGCCGGCAAGATAGCTTTTCAGCGTCATGACGCCCAGCGCCGGCAACATCCCGAGACCGGCAATACGCAGATAGACCTGCGACAAGGCGGCGATTTCCTCCGTCTGGCCCAAAACCCGCAAAACCGGCGCGGAAAACCAAAGGATCGGCAATGTCGCGAGGAAATAGAGTGTGGACAGCCAGAGCGCCATGCGCGTGGACCGACGCACCTGGACCTCATCCCCACGGGCGGCGAAGGTGGCGACCATCGGCATGATGGCCCAGGCAAAACCGGATCCGAAAAGCACAAGCGTGAAAAAGAACGACCCAGCCAGTGTCAACGCAGCCAGTTCCGGCACGCCATACCAGCCCATCATCAACGTGTCGGTCAGATTGATCGCGAACAGCGCAAGATGCCCTCCGATCAACGGCAGACCAAGGCGCAGAACGGCGCGCGTATGCTCCAAGTAACTGGTATGCTGTGTCATGCTTTGCCCCTTAGAGGCCGCCTTGACGGGTGGCAAGGGCACAGGCCACAGCCTTGGCATCGCGCCGTGGGCGTCGGTCACGGACGAAGGGTGAGCGCCCGATATTTCCTGCCGGTCCCGAACATTCCAGCTGTCTTTACAAGTCTCCTTGCGCGTCTCCGCAGCGCTGGGACGACCCGGTCGCCGGATCCACGAACGCTCCAGAAAAGACCTTCATCACGTCGAATATCCACCTAAAGGGGATAGCAGTAGGGCCCCAAGTAAACCAAAATACGGGTGTTAAGAACTTGAAAAACCTCCGAAGGTCAAAGCGGGTGTCGCAAGTTCAGCTTGCGGAATTGGGCGGATGCAGTCAGGGAATGATTGCTAAAAATCGAGCGCGGAGACGCGAAGCCCAATTTTAGAATGAATGATCGGGTTGCGGGAGCGGTGAGTATTGATATCGCGTCGCTTTTGGGCCGGTCTCCACGTCTGGATCGTATTCTGGTGGTGTTCACAGCACTTGCGCCGGAAGAACAGCATGCAGCCCTTAAGGTCATTGAAGCTATGGCGCCCGAAGACCCGCGCGGGTCGTAGAAACGGGCCATACTCACCCGCTACCTGATACGAAGGCCGCAACATCCGTCCCAACGCAAGCTGCATCCGAGAATGCGCAAAGAGCACGGGGGCACCCGGTTGGTGCGCCCCATGCAGAATTCAGCGCGGCAAGTTCTACGTCTTGCGTGTCTCCGGGTGCAGAGCCTTGCCCAGGATATGGGTTGAGCGCTGGATCACATGACGCGCCCCGCCCACGATCAGCGGATCCGGTGCCTTGGCGACCTTGGGATCCTTGTCCGGATAATCCAGCGTCGACAGGAAATGCCGCATGCAGTTCAGACGCGCGCGCTTCTTGTCGTCCGACTTGACCACGGTCCACGGCGCATCGGCCGTGTCCGTGTAAAAGAACATGGCTTCCTTGGCCTCTGTGTAGTCATCCCAACGGCCGAGGCTCGCCTTGTCGATGGGTGACAACTTCCATTGCTTCAGCGGATCGGTCTCACGGCTGACAAAGCGTCTTTTCTGTTCGTCCCGCGTCACGGAAAACCAGTATTTGTAGAGCTGGATCCCCGAACGGACCAGCATCCGTTCCAGTTGGGGCGCCTGACGCATGAACTCCAGATATTCGTTGGGCTCGCAAAAGCCCATCACACGCTCCACCCCTGCGCGATTGTACCAGGACCGGTCATAGAGGACGATTTCCCCCGAAGTCGGCAGGTGTTCGACATAGCGCTGGAAATACCATTGCCCCTGCTCGACTTCGGTCGGCTTGTTCAGCGCCACGACCCGCGCGGCGCGTGGGTTCAGATGCTCGGTGAACCGCTTGATCGTGCCGCCCTTCCCGGCGGCGTCGCGCCCCTCGAACAGCAGGACGAAGCGCTGCCCGGTCTCCTGCGCCCATAACTGGACCTTCAGCAATTCCGCTTGCAGCCGCGCCTTTTCCCGCTCGTAGGCGCGGCGGGTCAGCATCTTTTCATAGGGATATTCGCCACTTTCGAAGGCCCGCCTGATCTCATCCGGGGTCGGGTGGCGCCGCTGGCGGGCCGATGGCTGCACCGACGGCGGGGCGGGGATTTGCGGGGTGTCGATCAACGCAATATCCGGCGAGGGAAGCTGAGGCGGCATGTGGTCTCCTTTTTGCTGAGACCGATGCTACCACTGCCCTGCGCCACGGTCTTTGCGGTGGGTCAAGAAACCACGCGACCTGCGCCGCCAACGGCTGCCATTGATTTTCTCCGGGACATCCGGCAAGAGGCAAAAGCCTTGCAGGGAGAGCAGCATGACACGCATCGAATCCACCTTCGACCGGCTGAAATCGGAAGGGAGCAAAGCCTTCGTTTCCTATATCATGGCGGGCGACCCGGATGTGGCGACCTCGCTTGCCGTCATGAAGGGCCTGCCCGATGCAGGTGTCGACGTGATCGAACTGGGCCTGCCCTTCACGGACCCGATGGCCGACGGACCGACAATTCAGTTGGCCGGGCAGCGCGCGCTCGAAGGCGGCATGACCCTGAACAAGACGCTGGACATGGTGCGCGATTTCCGGGCCGAGAATGACGAGACCCCGATTGTCCTGATGGGATATTACAACCCGATCTACTCGCGCGGCGTCGACACCTTCCTGCAACAAGCGCGCGAGGCCGGGATCGACGGGCTGATCATTGTCGATCTGCCCCCGGAAGAGGACGACGAACTGTGCATTCCCGCCCAGGCTGCCGGTCTTAACTTCATCCGTCTCGCCACACCGACGACCGATGACAAGCGTCTGCCCAAGGTTTTGCAAAACACATCCGGTTTCGTCTATTACGTCTCGATCACGGGGATCACCGGCGCCGCCGCCGCAGAGGCGGCCGATGTGGCCCCCGAGGTCGCCCGCATCAAGGCCAAGACCGATCTGCCGATCATCGTCGGCTTTGGGATCCGGTCACCGGAAACCAGCCGCGCCATCGCCTCCGTCGCCGACGGCTGCGTGGTCGGGTCCGCCATCGTGGCGGAACTTGCCGCCGGCAAGTCGGTGGAAGAAGTGCTGTCCTTCGTGGCGGGCTTGGCGGAAGGCGCCCATTCCGCCTGACCCTTCGGCCGAGCGACCCCAGGATGGGGGCAAATGCCCGGGAATGCGGGCCTGTGCCCCGTGTCCGTCGATCCTCTGAAACAGACAGCTTCGCACCCATGCGCCGCTGCGACGGTCGTCGGGTCATGGCATGGCGTGCATCCCGAAGAAGGACGAACGACGCAAAGTCGCATTGCACAAAACCCCGCCCATTGGTAATTGAAATTGACCAATTTCAGCGAAAGTGCCCTGCCATGCCCGTCATAACCGAGATCGAGGACCTCAAGCGTCTCTACCGCCGCCGCGTTCCCAAAATGTTTTACGACTATTGTGAGTCCGGAAGCTGGTCAGAGCAGACATTTCGCGAGAATTCTTCCGATTTTGAGGACCTCTACCTCCGGCAGCGCGTGGCGCTGGACATGGGAGGCCGGACCACGGCGACGAAGATCATCGGGCAGGATGCGTCCATGCCCGTCGCGCTGGCCCCGGTCGGCATGACCGGGATGCAGCATTATGACGGTGAAATCCTCGCCGCGCGCGCCGCGGAAAAGTTCGGCGTTCCCTACAACCTTTCGACCATGTCGATCTGTTCGATAGAGGATGTGGCGTCACACACTTCCAAGCCGTTCTGGATGCAGGTTTATACGCTGAAGGACGACGCCTACATGCAAAACCTCTTTGACCGCGCGAAAGAGGCGAAATGCTCGGCGGCCGTGATAACGGTAGACCTGCAGCTTATGGGCCAGCGACACAAGGATCTGAAGAACGGCCTGTCCGCCCCGCCCAAACTGACCCCCACGTCCGTTGCGAACATGATGACCAAGGTCGGCTGGGGCATGGGCATGCTGTCGACCAAGCGGCGCTTTTTCGGCAATATCGTGGGCCATGCCAAGGGCGTCACGGACCCCTCATCGCTGGTCAGCTGGATCGCCGAAGCCTTTGACCAGTCGTTGAACTGGGACCGCATCCGAGAGTTTCGCAAGATGTGGGACGGCCCTCTCATCATCAAGGGGATCATGGACCCGCGCGACGCGCTGGAGGCCTGCAATGTCGGCGCCGACGCCATCGTCGTGTCCAATCACGGCGGGCGGCAGCTGGACGGGGCACTGTCATCGATCCGCGCGCTGGAGCCGATCATGGACGCGGTCGGCGACAAGATCGAGGTCCATATGGATGGCGGCGTGCGGTCGGGGCAGGACGTGCTCAAGGCACGGGCGCTGGGCGCCAAGGCATCCTGGATCGGGCGCGCCTATATCTACGGGCTGGGCGCGATGGGCCAGGCCGGTGTGACAAAGGCGCTGGAGGTCATTCACAAGGAACTGGATCATTCCATGGGCCTGTGCGGACACACCGACATCGAAAGCGTGGACCGTGACATCCTGATGGTGCCAAAGGGATTCTCCGGCGACTGGACCTGAGGCCACAGGCGAGAGACAGATCCGGCGGGGGCACGGACAGGCGTGATCCCGTCCGAACATGTGCCTTTGTATCCGCCGTGTCCCGGCGTTCTCATGCGTGTGGGCGCGCTGCGCATTCCGTTGCCCAGCGGGACGCGGACCGCTGTGGCGGTGCACGGCCGCGACAAGGGAACAAAAGGACCACCGCGCTCGCACCATCTGGTCATGATCAAGCAGGGGCACGCCGATGTTTGCTGCGCCACGGTCGGTCGGAGCCGATCGTCGCCGATCGCCGAAGCTTTCAGGTGTCAGGCCGGGCGGCGCAGGCCCGTCGCGTCTGCCCGCAGGACCATGGGCACCAGAACCAGCGGTATGGCAAGCATCAGCCCCCCCACCACGGTGAAAGAGGCCGCAAGGCCGAGCCCTTCGGACAAGCCGCCCATCAACGGTGGCCCGACAAAGAAGCCGGCATACCCCAGAACCGCGACCCGGCTGATCGCCTGAGCCTTGAACTCCGAGGATACGAGGCGCCCGGTCCATGAAAAGGCAATCGGCGCGACGACGGAGACGCCCAGCCCCAACACCCCGAAGCCAAGGTAGGCCATGCCGAGTCCGGGCGCCCATGCCGCCATGATAGCCCCCACTGCGGTCAGAACGGCGGCGATTCGGACCACCACCGCCTCTGACACCCGCTGCGCCACGACCTGCCCCGATAGCCGCCCCGCAGCCATCGTGAAGCCAAGGATTGCGGGTCCAAGTGCACCTTGCGCCGCCCCGGCGCCCAGACCGCGCTCCAGATGCAGCGCGGACCACCCTTCGGTCCCCTGTTCCGCAAGGAACGCCAGCATCACGATGACGCCCAGCGGAGCGATCAGCACCCATGACAACGGTGCCGAGGGCGGCGCATCTGCATTGCGCGGTGCCTCGATGACCGGCGCCCGCAGCATTTGCACGCAGAGCAGCAAGGTCGGCACGGCCAGCGCGGCAAAGACCATCATGGGCGACCAACCGGCCTCACGCGCGAGGCCGGTGCATAGCGCCGATACCGCGTAGGCCACTGAAAACAAACCGTGGTTGAGATTCATCAGGGACCGGCGGCTCTGTTCCTCCAGCAGCGACAAGCGCGCATTCATCACCACGTCCAGCGTCCCGGACGTCATGGCCGCTGCCATCATCGCAAGGGCGAAACCGATGCCGCCAGTGCTGAGTCCGGGCAAGAGAAAGGCTGTCGCCATGCATACGGCAAGGATCGGCAGATCCCGAACCCCGAGACGGGCCTGCGCCAAAGGCGCCAGCCACATGGCCAGAACCGCGCCAATGGCCGAGACAAGCATCGCCAGACCAAACCCGCCGTCCGACAGGCCCACCTGCGGTTTCAGATCAGGCACAAGCGCCGCAAAGGCCCCCCAGTAGAGGCCCACGGCCACAAAACCCGCCACGGGCCCACGGCTGAGATAGAGATCGCGCAACATGCGAAGCGGGTGCCACGATGCGCCGTCCGCGTCCAGCGGCAAACGGCGGACCGGCCGGGCAAACGGCACGAATCTTCTTGCCAACCCAGCCGATCCGGTTTAGCCGCACGGGTTCACGCGGGGTGACAGCCTTGGAGGCACCCTGCCCTGTTTAATGGAGATATCAAATGGCTGGAGAGATTCCTGATCTCAAAGCCTCGGAACGCACGGGGACAGGCAAGGGCGCCGCTCGTCAGGCCCGCCGCGACGGCATGGTTCCGGGGATCGTTTTCGGTGGTGAGAAAGACCCGCTGCCGATCAACCTTCCGTTCAATGAGCTGCTGAAAAAGTTGAAGGCCGGGCGCTTCAAGGCGACGCTTTTCAACCTTCAGGTCGAAGGGCACGAGGACGTCCGCGTGATCTGCCGCGACGTGCAGCGTGACGTGGTCAAGGATCTGCCGACGCATGTCGATTTCATGCGCCTGCGCCGCACATCCAAGGTCAACCTGTTCATTCCCGTCGAGTTTGTCGGTGAGGACGTGGCCCCCGGTATCAAGCGCGGCGGAATGCTGACCATCGTGCGCCCCGAGATCGAGCTTGTCGTGACCGCCGGCGATATCCCCGAAAAAGTGACCGTGGACATTTCCGGTCTGGCGATCGGTGACATCATCCATATTTCGGACGTGACACTGCCGCAGGGCTCAAAGCCGACGATCGAACGCGATTTCGTCATCTGCAACATCTCTTCCCCATCCGGCCTTGCCGCCGCCGATGACGATGATGACGAAGATACGGAAGTCGAGGCCACCGAACAGGAGGCTTGAGGCTCCGCGCCTCGTCAAGCGATTGAACCCCCGCCATTGCGCGGGGGTTCTTGTTTTCGGACAGTGCGCCCCGAACGCTGTCGAGGGCTGCCTGCGCATGGTGCCGCGTCACGTCCCCACGCGCGCCGTTGCCCCCCAAGGGCGGGCGGATCGAACCAAGCCGCCGCCCCGCCCCGCACTTCAGACGGTCAGGACCTGAACCGCCTCGAAACTCTCCAGCTCCGGCGGCTCGAGATACATATGCCCCGAGCTTTTCGCGCCCCCGTGCGCCGCGCGAAAAGCCTCCGATTTCGTCCAGCCGAGAAAACTCTCCTCGTCCTCCCAATGGGTGTGCGAGATATAAAGGATGTGGTCATCCCGCTCCGGCCCCCGCATCAGCGCAAAGCTGCGAAATCCGGGCACGTCCTTCAAATGGCTGTCCCGGTTTTTCCACAGCGTTTCAAAGGCCTCCGCCTCCGATTTGACAACCTTGAATCGGTTCATGGTGAGATACATTCCGCTCTCCCGTTGTGATTGATGCCCGCTCTGTCCTAGAACAGTGTCAGGCAGGATCTGGAGGGCACAGTGCAGATATTCGCAGGTCTCGGCAATCCCGGCGCGAAATACGCGGGTAACCGTCACAACATCGGCTTCATGGCGCTTGACAGGATCGCGGAGGATCACGGCTTCACCCCGTGGAAAGCCAAGTTTCAGGGCCAGATCGCCGAGGGACGGCTGGGAGCGGAAAAAGTCTTGCTCCTCAAGCCGGAGACATTCATGAACCTGTCCGGTCAGGCGGTCGGTGAGGCCATGCGTTTTTTCAAGCTGGAGCCGGGCGCCATCACCGTCTTTCACGACGAACTCGACCTTGCCCCCGGCAAGTGCAAGGTCAAGACCGGCGGGGGCCACGCGGGCCACAACGGCCTGCGCTCGATTCACGGGCATATCGGCGAAGCCTACCGGCGCGTGCGTCTGGGGATCGGCCATCCGGGCCGCAAGGAACTGGTGTCCCCCTACGTCCTGCACGATTTCCACAAGGCCGATCAGGATTGGCTGGACGATCTGTTGCGCGGACTGTCGGACGGTGCGCCCGAACTGGCGGCCGGGGATGCCGGAAAATTCCTGAACGCGGTCGCCCTGCGCACACCCCCCCAGCGTGACACCGCCAAACCGGACAAGCCAACACCTGCACAGGCGACGACGCCTCCGCCGTCCGAAGAGACCGGCGAAGAAGACAGCCCGCGCAGCCCCCTGCAACGGCTTGTGGACAAGTTTCGATGACATGGCGACGGGTCGGCTACGTCATGGTGACCTTGCTGATCCTGTTGGCCGGGATCGGCCTTTGGCAACGTGAACAGGTTCTACGCCTGAGGGCGGTGATGACCCTCTTCGACGAGGAAAGGATCGTCGAAAACTTCAGCCGCATGGACAGACTCTTTGAAACGGAGCAGATCCCTATTGACAGGGTTCCGGCCCCACTTCCAGGCGGGCCACCGCTGGAGATGCCGGACGGCTGGCAGGACTGGCTGGATCGACGCGCCGTCACCGGCGCGATCGTGCTCAAACAGGGCATGTATGTCCATGAAAGCTACCACCTTGGAACGAAGAAAGAGGATCCAAGGATCTCCTGGTCCATGGCGAAATCCTATCTGTCGGCCTTGTTCGGGATCCTGCATGCCAAGGGCTACGTGGACAGTCTCGATGATCGGGTCACGAAATATGCCCCCGAACTTTTGGGCAGCGCCTATGACAGGGCAACGCTGCGCAACGTCCTGCAAATGTCCACTGGCGTCGTGTTCGACGAGGACTACCTGGATTTTTGGAGTGACATCAACAAGATGGGGCGCATACTTGCGCTTGGTGGGTCGATGGACGACTTTGCTACCGACCTGACGGAGACAGACTTGCCGCCCGGCGAAGCATGGCGCTATGTTTCGATCGATACCCATGTGCTGTCGATGGTTCTTCGCGGCGCCACCGGTCGAACGCTGCCGGATCTACTGGCCGAACATCTGTTGAATCCCATGGGCACATACGGCAATCCATACTATTTGTCAGATGGTTACGGTGTCGCCTTCGCGTTGGGCGGACTGAATGTCACGCTACGCGATTATGCCCGTCTGGGCGAGATGTTCCGCAATGGCGGGCGCCTACAGGGCCGACAGATCGTTCCGGAAGATTGGGTTCGGGACAGCACGACCCCATCAGCCAAAACCGCTCCGGGTGCTCTGCAATACGGCTATCAGTGGTGGATCCCCGCAGATGCCCGTGACGGAGAGTATATGGCCCGTGGCATCTATGGACAATACGTCTACATCAATCCCAAGCGGGAGACCGTGGTGGCCATCACCGCCGCCGATCTGGGCTTTCGTGAGGACGGTGCTTTCGAAGACGCATTGCAGATGCTACGCCGTCTGGCAGACCAATGAGAAAGGATACGGCATGCTGAAAAAATCACCTTCTTTCAATGTCGTGGATGGCCCTCTTGAGGTATGTTCTCAAGATCCGTTAACGGGTTTCTTTCGCGACGGCCATTGCAACACCTGCGCGGAGGATCAGGGCAGCCACACGGTCTGCGCCATCATGACAGCAGAATTTCTTGCCTTCTCGAAATATCTCGGAAATGACTTGTCGACTCCTCGTCCCGAGTATCAGTTTGCCGGTCTGAAACCCGGCGATCAGTGGTGTCTCTGCGCGGCCCGTTTCCTTCAGGCACACAATGAGGGTTGCGCACCGGAGGTATACTTGGCGGCCACCCATCGGCGCGCGCTGGAGATCGTGCCTCTGGACATCTTGCAGGCGTATGGCGTCGACGCAAAGAGCTGAGGTCAAAGCCCTGTTTTATCGGGACTTTCGCAAATATGGGCGCGACGTGAGAAAAGTCACCCTCTCCAATCCGGCAAGTTTGACCAGCTGAAAGAACTTGTCGAAATGCGATTTTTTGTGATGTTCGGGGCTGATATTGCCTTTTGGAGTTTCAGGATCCCGATCTATCCACTTCTCACCAAGGTCCCGCACGTGCTCCGCCAGGCAGTCAGCCGGTCGGCTGCGAGACCAGTGCGCAGATTGCACAAAGCATGGGCGCTTCGGTCTGCCTAGCCCCAGTCAGCGGGTCGGATCATGAGCGCTGGATGCATCGCCCCTGCACGAGCGGATTTCGGATTGGAACCCGGCATGCACCACGACACAAACCCGCAAAGCGCGGGAAACCAACCCGTCCGGTATCCCCTTTCAAGGGTTTGCCAAGGTATCGGACCGGCCCCTGCCAGACGTGGAAACGGTGCGCCAGGTTCATGTCGTTTCATCCGTTGACGCGGGAGATCATCCCGCGCTGCGCCCTTCGGTCCCGGTCATGTCGGCGCCAAGATGTTTGGCCACCGTGTAGATGTCCTTGTCCCCACGGCCACACATGTTCATGCAGATGATGTGATCCTTCGGCAGGTCCGGCGCGATCTTCGTCACGTGCGCAAGAGCATGGGAGGGTTCGAGCGCAGGGATGATCCCCTCGGTCTCACAGCAGAGCTGAAAGGCGGCAAGCGCCTCCTTGTCGGTGATGGAGACATATTTCGCGCGGCCGATTTCGTGCAACCAGCTATGCTCCGGCCCGATCCCCGGGTAGTCGAGACCCGCCGAAATGGAGAACCCTTCGAGGATCTGCCCGTCGTCGTCCTGAAGCAGGTAGGTCCGGTTTCCATGCAGCACGCCCGGGCGTCCGCCGGTGAGCGAGGCGCAATGTTCCATCTTTTCGTCGACGCCCTTGCCGCCGGCCTCGACCCCGATGATCGACACCTCCTTGTCGTCGAGAAAGGGGTAGAACAGGCCCATCGCGTTGGACCCGCCCCCAATCGCGGCAATGATCGTGTCGGGATTGCGGCCTTCGGCCTCATGCATCTGTTCTTTGGTTTCCTTGCCGATGATTGACTGGAAATCGCGCACCATGGCGGGATAGGGATGCGGTCCGGCAACGGTGCCGATGCAGTAGAACGTGTCACGCACATTGGTCACCCAGTCGCGCAGGGCATCGTTCATCGCGTCCTTCAACGTCCCGCGCCCGGATGTGACGGGGATCACCTCGGCGCCCAGAAGTTTCATCCGGAACACATTGGGCTGCTGCCGTTCGACGTCATGCGCGCCCATGTAGACCACGCACTTCAGACCGAATTTCGCGCAGACGGTGGCTGTGGCAACACCGTGTTGGCCCGCGCCAGTCTCGGCGATGATGCGGGACTTGCCCATGCGGCGGGCAAGAATGATCTGGCCCAGCACGTTGTTGATCTTGTGCGCGCCGGTATGGTTCAATTCATCCCGCTTCATGTAGACCTTGGCGCCGCCCAGACGCTCTGTCAGGCGTTCGGCGAAATACAGCGGCGATGGACGGCCGACATAATGCTTCCAAAGGAAATCCATTTCATCCCAGAAGCTCTTGTCCGTCTTGGCATTTTCATATTCCGCCTCAAGTTCGAGGATCAGCGGCATGAGCGTTTCCGACACGAACCGGCCACCGAAGATGCCGAAGCGGCCCTTTTCGTCGGGGCCGGTCATGAAACTGTTTACGAGATCATCCATTGCGCCACTCCCTGTCACGGTCTTGCGGTCTGATTAAGGCATTTGGGGCCGCGAAGGCCAGAGGCAAAACGCCCGCCCCATTCGGACCGCGCGCCAGCCCCGTGGCAACATCTCTCTGCTTGGCGCGCTCAGGCCTGAACGGACCGTTCCAGCGACGGGTATTTCAGCGCCAGCGTCGCGCCGCGCGCCAAAAAGGCGATCATGAGCGCCGCCCACATGCCATGCGCCCCGAGGATCGGGATCAGGGCCGTGATGGCAAGGAAATAGATCACGACGGAAATCGCCATCATGTTGCGCATGTCGCGGGTGCGGGTGGCGCCGATGAAAATGCCATCAAGCATCCATGCTGGCAGCCCGACAAGCGGCACCATCACGATCCAAGGCAGATAAAGCCGCGCGGCCTGCTGCACCTGCGGATCCTTGGTCATCGCGTCGATGATCGTCCCGCCCAGCAACGCAAAGACGGTGGCGAAGCCCGCATTCACCACAAGCCCCCAGAAAGACGTGATCCTGACCGCGCGCCGCAACCGCGCGATAGCGCGGGCGCCCACCGCCTGCCCCACCATGGCCTCCGCCGCAAAGGCGAAGCCGTCCAGCGCATAGGCCATGAGTTCGATGAAATGCAGCAGAACATGGCTGGCGGCGAGTGTCACCACGCCGAATCCCGCACTGTAGTAGAAGACGAAGGACAGGATGATCATTTCCAGCAGGAGGGAGCGGATCAGGATGTCGGTGTTGACCGCCGCGAGCACCCGCAGGCGGGCACGATCAAACACGCGCGGCCAGTCGCGCCAGGCCGGGTTGGCGAAAGCGCCACGGCAGAGCCACAGGGCCAGTGCAAGGCCGCTCCAATCGGCGCAGACCGTCGCCCAGGCAACGCCCTTTACACCCAGATCCATGCCGAACACGAAGACGAGGTTGAGGGTGATGTTGAGACTGACAATCCAAAGCTGCAAGACCAGCATGGATCGCGTCCGTTCCTGCGCACCCAGCCACCCGTTTATCCCAAAGATCGCCACAGCCGCCGGTGCGGACAGGATGCGGATGTCCATGTAATCCGCCGCCAGATCCTTGACCGCGGCACTCGCGGGCGACACGCCAAAACCGATGGCCGCGATCGGCCCCATCAAGGGGATCAGCAACAGGCCGCCGGCACCGCCGATCATCAGGGCGCGGATCAGCAATGCGGTGACCTCTGCCCGGTCGCCCGCCCCCATCGCCTGCGCGGTCAGCCCGGCCGTGCCCATGCGCAAAAAGCTGAACACCCACAGCAGCGTCGTCAGAAGGGCCGCACCGACGGCAACGGCGGCAAGCGGGGTCGCATCCGGGATCTGACCGATCACGGCGGTATCGGCTATTCCCTGAAACGGCACCGTCAGGTTGGCCAGAACGATCGGTATGGCGATCCGGAGAACGCGAGGGTGGGTTATGGGCTCTGCTGTGGTCATCTTGGTCCAGTGTCACAGGGATCCGGGATGCGCCCTTTGCCACGGCAGGCCGCTCCGGCACGGGGGTATGTCACGCCGCACCGGACGGCAAGGCAAGATCACCGGCCAAGAAGCCGCGATCACGTCTCTTGGCGGGGCATGAGGAAATGCGCCGTGGCCTGAGCGAAAGGGCGGTCGCGATTGTCCTGCCAGGCCTGGGTGTGGACAGACGCGTAACGCCGACCGGACCGCGTGACCCGGGCGCGCCCATAGGCGTCGCGCGGCAGCCCCGTGCGCAGATAATCGACGGCGAAGTCGATGGTTTTCGGCAGGCGTGGCAGACGGCCCTGCACCATTGCCTCGATATCCAGAGAACCGGATTCGATGTCCGGCCAGAGCCAAGTCCAATTGAGCGTGATCATCGCCGTGATCTCCAGAAACGCGGCGGTCACACCGCCGTGGATCGCAGGCAAGAGCGGATTGCCGATCAGCTTGTCGTCAAACGGCAGGATCGCGGTCAGCTCATCCCCACGGCGGTCGAATTGCACACCGAGATACTGTATGTAGGGCACCCCGGAAACCAGCGCGGACAGGGCGGCGTCGCGGCGTTGCTTGATGACCTGAACGGGTTCGGGCGGGGTGTGGACCATCAGTCGCCCTCCACTGTAAAGGCGCCGGCGGCGGTGGCCACGGGATGGTCGGTGTCGTCATCGGTCGCGGTGGCGCGGACAAAGGCGACGGATCGGGTGATATGGTAGCATTCCGCCCGCGCGACGATGGTCTGGCCGGGCGTGGCCGGGCGCATGTAGTCGATGCGCAGGTTGATCGTCGCGGTGCCCGCAGGGGATTTCGGATGGCTCATGACCGCCGCCCCGCCGCAAGTGTCCATCAGCGCGGAAACCGCGCCACCGTGGATGACACCGGTGTCCGGATCGCCGATGAAACGCGTATCATAGGGCATCCGGATCTCTGCCAAGCCTTCGGCGATCTCGGTTATTTCCATGCCCAGCGCACTGGAATGGGGGATGGTTTCGATGAACTGCCGGGCGATGCGGGCCTTGTCTGCGCTCATGGGGTCTCCTTCGGGGGTTCCCTGAGCCCGTTATGCGCGGCGGGGCGCCGGGCTGCAAGCGGGGCGTCGCGGGCTTTTCCGGGCATGGTTGTTTCCGGCGAAACGGCGTTCTACATTCGTTTTCAGGCAAGGGGAGTAGGAAATGTCGGGGACCCGCCTGAGTTTCAAGGAGATGTGCGCAACATTCAATGTGACGCCACGCACCCTTCGGTATTACGAATACATCGAATTGCTGGCCCCGGAACGTGACGGGCGCGCGCGATGTTATGGTCCGCGCGAGATCGCGCGCATGACGCTGATCCTGCGCGGGCGCAAGTTCGGCTTTCAGCTGGAAGATATCCGCCAATGGCTGCTGATCTATGAAAAAGAGGGCACGGATGCCCAGATGCGTGCGTGGATCACGATGGCCGACGAGCAACTTGCTCATCTGGAAGAGGAACGCCGCCAGTTGGACGAGGCCATGAACGAACTTCGCGCATTGCGCGACCAGACCATCGAGTCGCTGGACACACCGGCCTGAATCGCACACCGGCCTGAATCGCCCTTCCATGGTGTGCGGCACCAATGGCGACGCGCCTTTGGCGCGTGAACATTGTTGCGCCGGATCTCGGATGACCTTTCTTGATCTTACGTCAACTTAAAAGTGACGCAGCGTAGAAGTTACGTCAACCTCCTTTGTCATTGTAAGACTGAGTCGAACCTCGCAAATGCCTCCTGTGATTTTTGGCGCCAATGATCGGGAGCGTGGAATGCGAGATACGGAAGAGACGCAGCTGATGACCATACGGGAGATGTGCGAAGCCTTTGAGGTGACCCCTCGGACCCTGCGCTTTTACGAGCAGAAGGAGCTGCTTTTCCCGCTCCGCGAGCGGCAGAAGCGGCTGTTCACCCGGCGCGACCGCGCGCGGTTGAAGTTGATCCTGCGCGGCAAGCGTTTCGGCTTCAGTCTGGAGGAGATCCGGCAACTGCTGGATTTATACGACCTGGGCGACCAGCAGCGCACACAATTGTCCCGCGCCTACGAGGTGGCACAGAAGCGGTTGACCGATCTGATTGGTCAGCGCGACGAGCTGAACAAGGCCATTGGCGAGCTCGAGGAACAGATGCAATGGGGCAAGAAGATGCTTGCCTCGATGGAGCAGAAACGCGCGGTCGAGTAATCCCGGCTGCGGGCAGCACCTTAGGGAGATGGAAATGCCCATATACAAGGCACCCACGCAGGACCAGATCTTCGTCCTTGACGACGTTCTCGAGGTCGGCCGCGCAGAGATCCCCGGCTATGAGGATCTGGACCGCGAAACGCTGGACGCGATCCTCGCCGAGGCCGCCAAGCTGGCAGAGAACGTCCTTGCCCCGCTGAACCGCGTCGGAGATACCCAAGGCTGCACGCTGGAAAACGGGGTGGTCCGCACGCCCGAGGGGTTTCACGCGGCCTTCGACCAGATGCGCAATGGGGGCTGGACGGCGCTGGACTGCGATCCGGACTATGGGGGTCAGGGCCTACCCTATGTGCTGGCCACGGCGGTGGGTGAACAGTTTTCTGCCGCGAACATGGCACTGAATATGTATCCCGGCCTGACTCACGGGGCCTATTCCGCGATACACGCACATGGCAGCGACGCGCAGAAGTCGACATATCTGCCCAAGATGGTGTCCTGTGAATGGACCGGGACCATGAATCTCACTGAACCGCATTGCGGCACAGACCTCGGGCTGATGCGCACCAAGGCAGTGCCGCAGGACGACGGGACCTACAAAGTGACGGGTCAGAAAATCTTCATTTCCGCCGGCGACCACGACATGAGCAGCAACGTCATCCACTTGGTGCTGGCGAAGATCCCCGGCGGACCTGAGGGCATCAAGGGCGTGTCCCTGTTCATCGTGCCAAAGTTTCTGGTGCATGACGATGGGTCGCTCGGTGAGCGCAATGCCGTCTCGGTCGGAAAGATCGAGGACAAGATGGGCATCCATGGCAATTCGACTTGCGTGATGAATTACGACGGGGCCACCGGGTATCTGGTGGGCGAGGCGCACAAGGGGATGCGTGCCATGTTCACCATGATGAACGAGGCGCGCCTTGGCGTGGGCCTTCAGGGCTATGCGCAGGCGGAAGTCGCGTACCAGAACGCCCTCGCCTATGCAAAGGATCGCCTTCAGGGGCGCGACACGACCGGGATCAAAAACCCGGAAGGCCCGGCAGACCCGCTGATCGTGCACCCGGACATCCGCCGCAACCTGATGGATCAGAAAAGCTTTGTCGAGGGC
>CAZRZN010000003.1:0-6161 GCA_964604565.1 uncultured Rhodobacterales bacterium | reverse complement strand
CGCGCCTTTGTGCTCTGGGGGGCGCAGATGATCGACCGCGGCCATCGCGCGGATGACAAGGCCGCTGAGGGGCTGATTTCCCTGATGACACCCGTCATCAAGGGGTTCCTGACCGACAAGGGGTTCGATTTCGCGACCGCCGCGCAGCAGGTCTATGGCGGGCATGGCTACATCGAGGAATGGGGCATGTCGCAATTTGCCCGCGACGCCCGCATCGCCATGATCTACGAAGGTGCCAACGGCGTGCAGGCGCTGGATCTTGTCGGACGAAAGCTTGCCCAGGATGGCGGCAAACATGTCATGGCGTTCTTCGACATGGTCAAGTCATTCTCGGCGGAGCACAAGGGCGCGGATCAGGATTTCGACTCCCAGTTCCTTGGACCGCTCAAGGACGCATCGAAGGACTTGCAGGCGGCCGCCATGTATTTCATGCAGAATGGCGTGAAAAACCCGAATGCGGCGCTGTCCGGTTCCTATGACTTCATGCATCTCTTCGGCCACGTCTGCCTTGGACTGATGTGGTGCAAGATGGCCTGGGCAGCCAAGGAAAAACTGGCCAGTGGCGAGGGCGACCAGGACTTCTATGCCGCCAAGCTGGCGACCGGCCGCTATTATATGGCACGGCAGCTTCCGATGACATCGGTGCATCTGAAACGGATCGAAAGCGGTGCCGAACCCGTCATGGCCCTTGAGGCCGGGGCTTTCTGAGAGGAAGATGGTGAAAACCGCAAGACGCGGCAGGGCGGCGTGCCCCGGTCCGCGCCCTGCCCGCCCAACAACCGGAGGCCCGCAAATGCCAAAAAGATTTCGTCTGACGCGGCGTTTTCCCGTCGCGATGACGGAGGACGGTTATCGGCGTTTGCGCCACTTCGCGCATGACGCCGGACTGGACGAAGGCGAGGCGCTGTCGTTTCTCTTCGAACATTTCGACAGCGTGACCGATGATGAGGCGCTGACGCACAGGTTGCGCCTGTTCAATGCCGAACTCGAGGCACGCAAGCGGTGACGGGGGAACGGAATGCCTGAAAACTGGATGACAGAAGAGCATGAAATGCTCGCCGGAATGACCGCCAAATTCATCGAGGCCGAATGGAAGCCGCTCTACGAAAAGTGGCGCAAGCAGGGTCAGATGGACATCGGGATCTGGAAGCAGGCCGGAGACCTGGGTCTGTTGTGCCCGTCCATCCCCGATACCTATGGCGGCGCGGGCGGCGACTTTGGCCATGAGGCGGTGATCACCATGGAAGCCAGCCGCGCCAATCTGGCGAGCTGGGGCTTTCCGATCCATTCGACAATCGTGGCGCATTACATCCTCGCCTACGGCACGGAGGAACAGAAACGGCGCTGGCTGCCGGGGATGGTCACCGGAGAGTTGGTGGGTGCGCTCGCGATGACGGAACCGTCCGGAGGGTCAGATGTCCAACGCCTCAAGACCAGGGCGCTGCGCGACGGCAATGCCTACAGGCTTACCGGACAGAAGACATTCATCACCAACGGCCAGCACGCGAATCTGATCATCGTGGCAGCCAAGACCGATCCCTCCGCGGGATCGCGCGGGCTTTCGCTTGTCGTGGTCGAAACCGACACGGCCCAGGGGTTCTCGCGTGGGCGCAATCTGGAAAAGATCGGCTGCCACGCGTCAGATACCTCCGAACTCTTTTTCGACGAGGTCGAGGTGCCGCCCGAAAACCTGCTGGGTGGCACAGAGGGCGAAGGGTTCTACCAGATGATGGCGCAACTCCCGCAAGAACGATTGATCATCGGTGTGGGGGCGGTTGGTGCGATGGAAGGTGCAGTCGCGCGGACGATTGCCTACTGTCAGGAACGCGAAGCCTTCGGTGGACCGCTCACCCAGTTCCAGAACACCCGATTCAAATTGGCGGAATGCGAGACGAAGACCACGGTATCGCGCGCATTTCTGAACGCGTGTATTTCGGACCATCTCCAGGGCAAACTGAGCGTCGAAAAAGCGGCCATGGCGAAATACTGGCTGACAGATACCCAAGGCGAAGTCCTGGATGAGTGCCTGCAACTACACGGAGGCTACGGCTTCATGCAGGAGTATGCAGTCGCGGAAATGTGGGCGGATGCAAGGGTGCAGCGGATCTACGGCGGCACGAATGAAATAATGAAAGAGTTGATAGCGCGTGCCCTCACCGGCACCCGTGTGCAATGACAGTATGAAAAAATATGAGTATTTGCAGAGAGAAGAAAGCGGGAAGGCCGCATATCGGGCCCAAAAGGCCGGGGCAGCAATCGGCCTTCCCGCGGTGCCCGGCCTTATGACGGGCGCGGGGCTTCTCCTTTCGCGGTCATCGGCTCTCCAGCCTGAACCGCACGTCAAATATGGGCGCGTTTACGTTAACGCAGCGTTACCGGGGAAGCGCGCGTTTCCTGCTTCTTCTCTCGGAAAATACCTCCACGGGGGTGCGGGGGTGTGAAACCCCCGCTCCGAAACGCAACACTGGCACGACGAGGACATTCAGAAATGACAATAAAACTCTATTGCTTTGGCGAGTCGGGCCATTCCTACAAGGCGGCACTGGCGCTGGAACTGGCAGGCATCGATTGGACCGCGATCAAGGTCGATTTCTTCAACGGCGAAACGCGCTCGGATGAATTCCGTTCAACGGTCAATGAAATGGGCGAGGCGCCCGTTCTGGTAGACGGCGATCTGAAGTTGACGCAATCCGGGGTCATTCAGCAATATTTGACCGAAACCTACGGGCACTTTGGTGGCAAGGACGCCAGCGACCGCCTGGAGGTTCTGCGCTGGGTCATTTGGGACAATCAGAAGTTGTCTGGCATGGCCGGACCCTGCCGGTTTCTGATGAATTTCCTGCCTCAAGAAAAGCGTCCATCTGAAGTGATCAGCTTCATGCAGAACAGATTGAAGGGCGCATATGCCATTCTCGACCGGCACTTGAAAGATCGCGACTGGATCGTCGGAACGGCGCCGACCAATGCGGATCTAACTTGTTGCGGGTATCTATTCTACCCGGAGCCTTTTGGTTTCGATCGCAAGGAGTGGCCAGAGATCGACCGTTGGATGTCGAATCTCCAGAGCCTGCCGCGATGGAAAGCGCCTTATGACCTGATGCCGGGCAACCCGTCGGAGCGGGCCTGACTTTGCCGGGCACACCCTGCCCTTCAAGAGGGGGCATCTGCCGCAAGCGGTGCGTGACAGGACATTCGCCTTAGCCGCCGCCGCGTGGAGAGAGGGAACAGGTCGCTCGATCACGTGAACCTGAAAATCATAGAGATCGGCCTCGTCCATTTTTGACATGGCCGTGGGAAAAGGAAAGATCCGAACATGACCGACGCCTTCATTTATGATGCCGTGCGCACGCCCAGGGGCAAGGGACGTCAGGATGGCGCGCTGCATGAGGTGACGTCTTTACGACTGTCTGCGCTCGTGCTCAACGCGATCAAGGACCGTAACGGACTGAATGGGCATGCCGTGGAGGATGTGATCTGGGGAAACGTCACCCAGGTGGGCGAACAGGGTGGATGCCTGGCCCGCTCCGCGGTTCTGGCCTCCGACCTCGATCAGTCCATTCCCGGCCTCGCCATCAACCGGTTCTGCGCTTCTGGACTGGAGGCTGTCAACCTTGCGGCCAATCAGATCCGGGGCGGCGCGGGGGGCGGCTATATCTCCGGCGGGGTGGAAATGATGGGCCGCGTGGCGATGGGCAGCGACGGCGCCGCCATCGCCGTGGATCCCAGCCTTGCGATGGCAAGCTATTTCGTCCCGCAGGGCATCAGTGCAGACATCATCGCCACGGAATACGGCTTCAGCCGCGATGATGCCGATGCGCTTGCGGTGGAGAGCCAGAAGCGCGCTGCCGCCGCATGGAAGGACGGGCGTTTCGACAAATCCATCGTTCCTGTGCGGGATGTGAACGGATTGTCCATTCTGGAGCGCGACGAACACATGCGGCCGGAAACGGACATGCAGTCGCTGGGTGCACTGAAACCGTCCTTCAAGGACATGGGCGAAACAATGCCCGGTTTCGACAAGGTCGCGATGATGAAATATCCGCATCTGGAGCGCATCAACCATATCCACCATGCTGGCAATTCCAGCGGGATCGTCGATGGATCCGCTGCGATGCTGATCGGCAACAAGGATTTCGGCAAGAAGCATGGCCTGACGCCGCGAGCAAGGATCAAGGCAACCACCAAGATCGGCACGGACCCGACCATCATGTTGACGGGACCGGTCCCGGCGACCCGAAAGATCCTTGAAGAGGCGGGCATGGACATCCGCGACATCGACCTCTTCGAAGTCAACGAAGCCTTTTCATCTGTTGTCCTGCGCTTCATGCAGGCCTTTGACGTCGATTCCGACCGCGTCAACGTCAACGGCGGGTCGATCGCGATGGGGCACCCTCTGGGCGCGACGGGCGCGATCATCCTTGGCACCTTGCTCGACGAACTGGAACGCACCGGCAAGAGCACGGGGCTTGCCACGCTCTGCATCGCATCGGGCATGGGCGCGGCCACGATCATCGAAAGGGTATAGGTGACATGAGTCGCGCGGCCAGCCGTCATCGGACAGCGGCTTTGGCGCAGAGTGCGGACATGATCCCGTATCTGGCAAAGCGCTGCAAAGGCATCTCCGGGACAGGTAGCCCTGATACAGATCGCAGGCTGCTGGAGGCGCGCATCTCCGACACCGGTAGCGGACCTGCCGGGGCAAACATCGGGGCGGCGGGCGACGAGGCCGCTTCGATCACTTGCAAAATGGCCCGTTGGCCGCGCTGCAACGCCCGCACGGTACAGTCCCGCGTCCCAAGGCCGGATTGACCGTCTCAAACAGCCCATCGCGTTTCGCCGTGCAGCGGCGGAGGCGCCACCACAAGGAGAGGGATCATGCCGAAGATTGCCGTCGAGAGTATTCCGGTGCGAACCGGATCGTCCTATCCGGCCCCGCATGATGCGGCCATGGCCGGGCGCAGTCAGCAACGGTTGGGCGATGCGGGTGGTCTGACCCAGTTCGGCGTCAATCTTGTGCGGCTCGCGCCCGGGTCGATTTCCGCGTTGCGCCATTGGCATGAACGTCAGGACGAATTCCTTATGGTGACTGAGGGCGCGTTGGTTATGGTAGATGATACCGGCGAGACCCATCTTGCACCCGGTGACTTCTGCGCGTTTCCGGCCGGAGACGCCAATGGCCACCAAATCGTGAACCGGTCGCAATCGCCGGGGGCCTTCGTCGTCGTGGGAACGCGCACCGACACCGAAACCGCATGGTATTCGGATATCGACATGAAGGTCGAGGTGACGGAAGGCCTGATGCGGTTTCTGCACAGGGACGGCACGGAGTTTCAGCAATCATGACACACCCGACCTTCACGGATGCCGAGTTCAAGGAATTTCTCGAGGATATCTCGGAACCCTTCTTTCAACGCGACATAACCAAGTGGCGAACACGGCTTCGGCTGCCGTTCAGCATGGTGACATCAACCGGACCGGTCACACTGACGACCGAACAGGAAGTGCGCGTGAATTTTGATCTCTATCTTGAGGTCGCGGAGTCGATGAACCTGGATTTCATTTACAGGGAGCCTCTGACGATCGAACATTGTGAGGATGGCACCGTGCTGGCGACCTATCGCACGCATCTGATGCGGCAAGGAAAGCGGCTGGCGGACCCCTATACCTCGACGGCCCTGATGCATCCCGGCCCCGACGGATGGAAGATGTCCGCCGTCTTGAACGCCCGAGGCCACCATGCATGGACCGGCAAACCCCCAAAAACACTGGAGAGTGGAACATGACGGATTTCACGATGGCAACCGGCGCGGATGGCGTCGCGGTGATCACATGGGATGTCCCGGACAAGTCAATGAACGTGATGACGCTCGAGGCGTGGCCCGTTCTGGAGGACCTGATCGACAGAGCGCTGGCGGATGACGCGGTCAAGGGCATTGTCATCACCTCAGGCAAGGACAGCTTTGCCGCCGGCATGGATCTGAACGTGATTTCCAGAATGAAGGACATGGCCGGCGACGACCCGGCGCGCGGCGTTTTCGATGGCCTGATGGACACGCATCGCATCATGCGCAAGATCGAGCGCGCGGGGATGGACCCCAAGACGCTCAAGGGCGGCAAGCCGATCGCCGCCGCCCTGCCCGGCACCGCGCTGGGGATCGGGC
>CAZRZN010000002.1:55727-68820 GCA_964604565.1 uncultured Rhodobacterales bacterium | reverse complement strand
GTCATCGAGATCGAAGACCGGGTAGGCGTCATGGCCGCGCCCAGCCATGCCGATGACGTCGTTGACCTGCACCTCGCGGCAGGCCCGCACACACAGACCGCACTGGATGCACGCATCGAGGTTCACCTTCATCGCCAGATGACTGTCGTCCAGCAGCGGGATACGCCCTGCCTCCAGGGTCGGAAAGCGCGACTCAGAGAGACCCTGCGCCTGTGCCATGTCCCAGAGCTGGCTGGATTTGTCATGCGCCACCGCCTGTTCGGGCTGATCGGCCAGCAACAGTTCCATCACCATCTTGCGGGCTTTGGTCGCGCGCGCCGTCGCGGTCTGGACCACCATACCCTCTGCCGGTTCGCGGATGCAGGAGGCTGCCAGCGTGCGTTCTCCCTCGATCTCCACCATGCAGGCGCGGCAATTGCCATCAGGGCGGTAACCGGGCGCGGGCTTGTGACACAGATGCGGGATCCTGAGGCCCCGGCCATTGGCCACCTCCCAGATCGTCATGCCTTTTTCCGCCTCGACCTCCTGGCCGTCGAGCGTGAATCGGATCGTGTCGGACATGCGCGTTCCCTCCGTCTGCGGGCCCGACTTAACCATGGCCCGACCGCGCCCCGCCGATCAATCCCGACAGGATCGGGCGATTTTGCGTCCGATCCGGTTTCCGATGTGAAACCCATCACGCCGAAACGGGTCGAATCCCGCCGCCATTGGCGCGTGGTACCGCGCCACCCCGGCTGCCGGACCTGTCGTTTGACCGGGGCAGACGGGGGCGCCGCCCCCATCGCGCGATGCGCGATTCCCCCGGAGTATTTTTGCAGAGAAGAAGCCGGCAGGGTGACTGACGGCCCGCGCATGATCGGGATGCTGGGTCACGCGCCGCATGTGGCGCCGAAATGCTTTCCGCTTTTTCGAGGTCGCGACGGGACCAATAACCAAACACTTGTCGCGACCGGCCTGCGCATGTTTAGTTCATCTGCAATTTTGCCGTCGAGCAGAAAGTTTCCGTCATGGCAGCCCGCCCGCAGCCCACCATCGGTCATGTTCATCTCAAGGTGGCCGACCTCGACCGCGCCATCGCCTTTTATCGCGATGTCATCGGCCTTGAGGTCACGCAGCGCTTTGGCGCGCAGGCCGCCTTTCTGGCGGCGGGCGGATATCACCATCACATCGGCCTCAATACATGGTCCAGCAAAGGCGGTCCGCGTCCTGACCGGAACGCCACGGGCCTGTTTCACACCGCCTTCCTGTATCCGGACCGGCGGGCATTGGCAGAGGCGTTGCAGACCGTCATCGCCGCGGGCGTCGACATCGAAGGCGCAGCCGATCATGGAGTGTCCGAGGCGGTCTATTTCTCCGACCCTGACGGGAATGGGATCGAGATCTACCGCGACCGCCCCATGAGTGACTGGCCACGCGATTCCGAAGGACGACTGAGCATGGTCAATGCACCTCTGGATCTGGACGCCTTGCTGGCAGAATTGCCCCCAGGCAAAGAGGGGTCCGCCGTCTGACGGACCCCAGCCCCCGGCGCAAGCCATCTGTCGCATCGGAGGGGGCCGCGCCGCCGGGATGGCCATCCGGCACTCGGGCGGGAACTGACCGCGGAACCGCTGGCGCGCGGGTTCGCAATTTGCCATCCGGAAAATGCGCATCTGCACGCAGAACAGCGCGCAATCCGGCAGCAGGCCGCGAGATCCGCCCTCGGCGGTCTGGACCTTCCTCGGCGCGGCGCCTAGCTTGCACGGAAGACAGGGGAGATTGACATGGCGACCGGCAAGAACATCCGCACCTATTTCGACGGGATGTGGCACGAGGGCGACGCGATGGTGATGCGCGCCGCCGACCACGGCGCCTGGCTGGGATCCTCGGTGTTCGACGGGGCACGCTATGTTCAGGGTGTTGTGCCCGACCTCGACGCGCATTGCGCCCGCGTCAACCGGTCTGCGCGCGCGCTGATGCTGACCCCGACCGTGTCGACAGAAGAGATGGTGCAGATCGTGCAGGAGGGCCTCAAGGCCTATCCCCCGGAGACGCCAGTCTACATCCGGCCGATGTATTGGGGCATCCACGGCGATATGACGGCAATCGTGCCGCTTCCCGATGAAACGGGATTTGCCATCAGCCTCGAAGAGATCCCGATGGCCCCGGAAAGCGCCAGCGTCACACTGGGCCGGACGCGGTTCCGCCGTCCGGTGCTGGAGGATGCCGTGGTGAATGCCAAGGCGGGCTGTCTGTATCCGAACAACGCACGCATGTTGACCGACGTGCGCAGCCGCGGCTTCGGCAACGCGCTGGTGGCGGATGCCCTTGGCAATGTCGCCGAAAGTGCGACGGCCAATGTCTTCATGGTGCGGGACGGCGTCGTCTTTACCCCGATCGCGAACGGCACTTTCCTGTCCGGCATCACCCGCGCACGCCATATCGCCAACTTGCGGGCCGATGGCGTCGAGGTGGAGGAAGCGGTGTTGAGCTTTACGGATTTCGAGGAGGCGGATGAGGTGTTCCTCTCCGGCAACATGAACAAGGTAACACCGGTGACCGGCATCGAGGATCAGTCTTACCAGGTGGGGCCGGTGACGCGCCGGGTGCGCGAGTTGTACTGGGACTGGGCGCTGAGCCAGACCTGACGAAATGCGGCGTCTCCTGAAGACCCTGTCGCTGCTTCCGTTACTTTTCGGCTGGGCGGCGGCAGGATGGCTACTGGTGAACAATCCGATGGCATGGCCTGTTCTCGAGCGGAGCGGTGAAACGCTCCGGCACGCCATGAAGAGCCAGATTGCCAAGGCATTGGACACCGGCAAGCTGGACACCGCCCTCGCGGAGGCAGTTGCCACGGGTGACGCCGTGCGAACAGACATCCTGCTGGAGCTGGCAGAGACAAACGGCGTCGAAGTGCCCGCTGATTTGTTGGTCCGGGCGCGTGCATTGACGGGTGCGGATGAGGCGTGGTGGACCTTGGCCGGGGCATGCGCGGTCTGCGCCTACGACATTGCCAGTTGCCGGTCGATCAGCGCAATTGCCGTCTGCGCCGTGCCAACCGAACTGACCCCGATTGGCGATCTTGCGGCGATCGGCCGGGCCGGGACCGCCTATGCGGCGGGCGATGAGGTTGACAAGCTGGACCTTTCATTGGGCCTTGTCGGACTCGCGGCAAGTGGTGCGGTCTTCGTGACTGCCGGGTCCAGCGCGACGATAAAGGCGGGCAGCGGATTGGTGCGCCTGTCGCGCAAACTGGGCAGTCTCAGCCCGGGAATGCGGCGCGCCTTGGGCGAGGCCACCGACCTGCCGATCCGCTGGAGCATGGTCGACGACCTGATGTTGCGCCGCGTCAAGATCGAGGCAGTGACCGACGTGGCGAAATTGGGCAGTCTGGCTGCAATTGCAGCCGATGCGGGCCGCATCATCCGGGCAACCTCGGCGGCGGACGGTCTGGTCCTGCTGCGCCATGCGGATAGCCCGGCGGATCTGGCGCGAATCTCAAGGCTGGCAGAAGCAGGAGGCACCAAGACCACGGATGCCTTTGCCCTGATGGGCAAGGCGCGGGTCTTTCGATTGTTCACGCGCGCAACCGCGCTGTGGGCCGCGTTTCTGGGATTTCTTGCCGGGGTGGCGCTGCAACTCGCCTCCATCGCCGCTACCCGTCTGACGCGCGGTCTGATACGGACAGCGGCGCGACGGGGGGCATGACCGCCTCGCAAAGCTGGACAGATGTGCAACCCTCGGCCATGATCGCCTTTCAGGAGAGACAAGATGCGCAAGTTCCTCGTCATTCTCGATGACAGCCGCGAATGCCTGAACGCCATGCGCTTTGCCGCCATGCGCGCGTCGAAGTCCGGCGGCGGCGTGTCGATCCTTTCGGTCATTCCGCCCGACGAATTCAACCATTGGATCGGTGTGGGCGACATCATGCGCGAAGAAGCGCGCGAACGCATTCAGGCCCATTTCGAGGTCTTCGCCAAATGGATGCGCGACAAGCAGGGCATCGACCCCGAACTGGTGATCCGAGAGGGCGACACGGTCACCGAGATTCTTGCCCAGATCAAGGATGACCCGGACATTGGCGTGCTTGTGCTGGGGGCTGCGGCCGACAAGAAAGGGCCCGGCCCGCTGGTCAGCCAGATGTCGCGCAACGCGGGATCATTGCCGGTGCCGGTCACCGTTGTGCCGGGTGACCTGTCCAAGGAACGGTTGGAGTCGATCACCTGACACCACGCGGGAGCGGTGCCGTCCCCCGGTCGATACTTTTTGACTTGGATCTGCTGGCGCGCCAAGATCGACCTTTTCGCAGTCATGAAAGGACAAAGGATGGTCGATCCGGATGCCATGGCCAAGGTTGCCAAGGACTACACGGAGGCGTGGAATTCCAAATCCGCTGGAGCGGTCGCCTCCTTTTTCGCGGAGGATGGCCAAATCATCATCAATGATGGTGCACCCTGGGTTGGACGGGCGCGCGTCGAGGATATGGCCAGTGGGTTTTACACGGATGTTCCGGACCTCACGCTCGTCTGCGACGATCTGCGTTGCGCAGGGAATCATGCGGTCTTTGTCTGGACATTCACAGGCCACGACGCGAAGACCGGAAACCCGCTGAACATTCGCGGGTGGGAGGAATGGGACATTAGTCCCAACCTCAAGGTGACGGCCTCCCGCGGCTGGTTCGACGCAGAGGATTACGCGCGCCAAGCCGAAGGACGGCAAGCTTGACAGCACGCGGCGGACTGTGCCGGATCACCCCGGGCGCGAGGGCATCCCCCATGGGGCAGTCTGCCTTGCGCCTGCCGGCTCCGCCCATCCGATCCTTTCCGGTACGGGCGGGATTTGGACAATCTCCGCCGCCTTTGCCAGTTTAGAACCGTTCAAAACCTTGACGATTGTCGGACCGGCGCGCATATAGAGTGAAGGACGTAAAAGGGGGCTCTCAGATGTTCATCCAGACAGAATCCACGCCCAACCCGGCAACGCTGAAATTCATGCCCGGCCAGACCGTTCTGGAGATGGGGACAGCCGACTTCCCCTCATCAGAGGCTGCCGGGGCATCACCGCTGGCGCAGCGCCTGTTCGCGGTCGACGGTGTGACAGGCGTGTTTTTCGGCAATGACTTCGTCACCGTCACCAAGGGCGAAGCGACCGACTGGGACCATGTAAAACCCGCGATCCTTGGCGCGATCATGGAGCATTTCCAGTCCGGCCAGCCGGTCATGGCGGATGGCGCGGCGCAGGCGGGCGGCCACGCGGAGCATGATGGCGCGGATGCCGAAGTGGTCGGACAGATCAAGGAATTGCTGGACAGTCGGGTGCGGCCCGCCGTGGCACAGGATGGCGGCGACATCACCTTTCACGGGTTTGAGCGCGGTGTGGTCTATCTGCACATGCAGGGCGCCTGCGCAGGCTGCCCGTCCTCGACCCTGACCCTCAAGATGGGCATCGAGAACCTGCTGCGCCACTACATCCCCGAAGTGACCGAAGTCCGTCCGGTTGCCGTCTGAACAATTGACCGTTCTGGCATTTGACACGTCGGCGGCGCATTGCGCCGCCGCTTTGCTGTGCGGCGACACGTTTCTGGCCACCACATGCGAAGAGATGGGGCGCGGGCAGGCCGAACGGCTGATCCCGATGCTGGAAGAGGTCCTTGCCACGGCGGGCAAGGAATGGTCCGACCTTGACCGCATCGGCGTCGGCATAGGCCCCGGCAACTTCACCGGTATCCGCATCGCCGTCAGTGCCGCCCGTGGTCTGGCACTGGGATTGGACATTCCGGCAATCGGCGTGTCCACATTCGATGCGATCCATCAGGCTGAACCCGATGCCGTTGCCGCAGTGCTGGCGCCGCGCGGACAAGTCTATCTCTGCGCCTCCGGCGGCACACCCGAACTGCGCCCGCTGGCCGAAGCCGTCGGTGCGGTGATGATCGACAAACCAACGATTCTGGCTGAGCGAATTGCGCGGGTCGCCGCCGTGCGATCCCCGTCGGACGCGCGCCCTGCCCCCCTCTACATTCGGCCGGCCGACGCCGCACCGAGCCGCGACGCCCCCCCCGTGATCCTGCCGTGACGCCGGAACGGATGGCGGACATTGCGGCCCGGGCCTACGCGCATATGGCACCTTGGTCCGCGGCGCAGATCGAAGCGACGCTGGCACAGCCGCAGGCACTGCTGACCGCCACGGACCATGCCTATGTTCTGGGCCTCGTCATTGCGGATCAGGCAGAAATCCTCGCACTGGCCACCGATCCGGCCTTCCAGCGGCGCGGCGAGGCCGCGCGCGCGCTGCTGAGCTTTCATGACGCGGCGCGACGACGTGGCGCGGGAGAGGTCTTTCTAGAGGTGGCCGCCGCCAATGATGGCGCGCGCGCCTTCTACGCCGGGCAGGGATACGCGGAAACCGGTTTGCGCAAAGGCTATTACCAGCAGGCGGACGGCCGTCACGACGACGCGGTGATCATGTCGCGGGCGCTGCCCTCACGTCACCGACACAAGGGCGGCGACGCGGTAAAAACCGGTTGACCCTCCCCTTCCCCTGCGGCTTTGATTGCGCCATCACAAACAGAACGGCGGGGATCCCCTCCGTCACCACCTGGGAGCACGTCATGACGTTTATTGCAAAGACCCTCGGCAGCGTAGCCGCGCTGGCGCTGACCGCCGGTGCAGCACTGGCCGATCCGGCGCTGATCTATGATCTCGGCGGCAAGTTCGACAAATCCTTCAACGAAGCGGCCTTCAACGGTGCGCAGCGCTGGGCAGAGGAAACCGGCGGCTCCTTCCGGGACATCGAATTGCAATCCGAAGCGCAGCGTGAACAGGCCCTGCGCCGCTTTGCAGAGGCAGGGTTCAACCCGGTCGTGACAACCGGATTTTCGATGTCTTCGCCGATCGCCGCCGTGGCGGCGGATTATCCGGACACCAAATTCGTGACCATCGACGGCTTTGTCGACCCGGCGGCGCATCCCAACGTGTTGTCGATCCTCTTTGCCGAGCATGAGGGCAGCTATCTGGTCGGCATGATGGCCGCCATGGCGTCTGAAACCGATACAGTCGGCTTCGTCGGCGGCATGGACATTCCGCTGATCCGCAAATTCGCCTGTGGCTACGCGCAAGGCGTCAAGGCCGTCAATCCCGACGCCGAGGTGATCGCCAACATGACCGGCACGACCCCGGCGGCCTGGAACGACCCGGTGAAGGGGTCGGAACTGGCCAAGGCACAGATTTCGCAGGGTGCGGACGTGATCTACGCGGCCGCGGGCGGAACTGGTCTGGGCGTGCTGCAAACCGCCGCAGACGAAGACATTCTTTCGATCGGTGTGGACAGCAACCAGAACTACCTGCACCCCGGTCAGGTCCTGACCTCAATGCTCAAGCGCGTGGATGTGGCCGTCTACGATGCCATGTCGGCAGGCGAGGATCTGGAAACCGGCGTCATCGCGCTGGGTCTGGAAAACAACGGCGTCGGCTATGCGCTGGACGAGAACAACGAATCCCTTGTCAGCGAAGACATGAAAGCCGCGGTGGACACCGCGCGCGAACAGATCATCGCCGGTGAGATCGCCGTGCACGACTATTCCTCTGACGACAGCTGCCCGGTTCTGAACTTCTGATCCTGACAGCCTGATCCACCACAGCAGCGCGGTGGGCCGACGCAGGGTCCGGCCCACCGCCGCCTCACAAGGCCCTTGTGCATCTGATGCGCAAGGCCGCCCCCAGCGGGTGGACCCCATCCCCTGCCACAAGGCTGCGCCATGACCGACACCCCCGCCATCGAGCTCAAGGGAATCTCCAAGGCCTTCGGCCCCGTTCAGGCGAACAAGGACATCTCCATCCGTGTCATGCCGGGCACGATCCACGGCATCATCGGCGAAAACGGCGCCGGTAAATCGACCCTGATGTCGATCCTCTACGGGTTTTACAAGGCCGACGCCGGCGAGATTTTCATCAACGGTCACAAGACCCAGATCCCCGACAGCCAGGCCGCCATCGCCTCCGGAATCGGCATGGTCTTTCAGCATTTCAAACTGGTGCAGAATTTCTCCGTTCTGGAAAACGTGATCCTTGGTGCCGAGGATGGCAGCCTGTTGAAACCCTCGCTTGCGAAGGCGCGCGGCGTGCTGAAACACTTGGCCGAAGACTATGAATTGCAGGTCGACCCGGAGGCCTTGATCCAGGATTTGTCCGTCGGGCACCAGCAGCGGGTCGAGATCCTCAAGGCGCTTTACCGTGAGGCGGAGATCCTGATCCTCGATGAACCGACCGGTGTGCTGACACCGGCCGAAGCGGACCACCTGTTCCGGATCCTCAGGGGCCTGAGGGATGAGGGCAAGACCATCATTCTGATCACCCACAAACTGCGGGAGATCATGGAAATCACCGACACCGTCTCTGTCATGCGGCGGGGTGAGATGACCGCGACGGTCAAGACGGCCGGGACAAGCCCCGAAGAGCTCGCCGAACTCATGGTCGGCCGCAAGGTCCTGCTGCGGGTCGACAAGGTTCCGGCCAAGCCCGGCAAGCCCGTGCTGGAGATCGAGAACCTGCGCCATGTGGACAGCAGCGGGGTTGAGCGTCTGAAAGGCGTGTCGCTGAGCGTCCGGGCCGGTGAGATCCTCGGCATCGCCGGGGTTTCGGGGAACGGACAATCGGAATTGCTGGGCGTCCTTGGCGGCATGGCGAACGCCACCGGGACGATCCGCGTGAATGGCGAAGAGATCGACCTCACCGGCAAATATTCCGACGGTCAGTCGCGGCGGGCGCGCGGCATCGCGCATGTGCCGGAGGACCGCCAGCATGAAGGTCTGATCATGTCCTTCACCGCTTGGGAAAACATGGTCTTCGGGTATCACCGCGATCCGGCCATCCAGAAGGGCATACTGATGGACAATGCCGCGATCATCACCGAAGCGGCGGCAAAGATGCAGCGTTTTGACGTCCGCCCGCCAAACCCGGCACTGGCGGCACGCAATTTCTCTGGCGGGAACCAGCAGAAGATCGTCCTCGCGCGGGAAATCGAACGCAACCCGGAAATCCTGCTGGTCGGTCAGCCCACCCGGGGCGTCGACATCGGCGCGATCGAATTCATTCATCAACAGATTGTCGCCCTGCGGGATCAGGGCAAGGCCATCCTACTGGTCTCTGTCGAACTGGACGAAATCCTGTCCCTGGCGGATCGGGTGGCGGTGATGTTCGACGGTCAGATCATGGGCGAACGCCTGCCCGCAGAAACCAACCAGACCGAGCTTGGACTTCTGATGGCCGGCGTGACAGAGATGCCCGACAAGGACAAACCGCTGATCAAGGTGGTGGACGAGGCGCTGAAGGCACGAAACGAAAGAGAGGCCGCGCGCCATGGCTGATCCAACGGTCGGAACTTTTGCCTTCAAGGCCAACCGCGCTGAATGGCAAGGCGTCCTCACCGCAGCCGGGACGGAGGCGCACCATGGATAAGATGCCCGCATGGGCCGATGCGGTCCTTGTTCCGCTCATTTCCATCCTGCTTGCCGCAGTGCTGTCCGCGCTGGTGATCCTTGCCATCGGGGAAAACCCCATGACCGCCCTCTCGCTGATGGTCGAAGGCGCGCTCATGCGCTCATCGGGGTGGGGCTATACGCTTTACTACGCCACCAACTTCATCTTCACAGGCCTCGCCGTTGCGGTCGCCTTCCACGCCCGGATGTTCAACATCGGTGGCGAGGGCCAGGCGATGATCGGCGGCCTCGGCGTTGCGCTGGTCTGCCTGTTCATTCCCTGGCCGCACTGGACGCTGGCGCTGCTCGGGGCAATGCTGGGCGGTGCGTTGTTCGGCGCGGCCTGGGCGGCGATCCCGGGCTGGTTGCAGGCGAAACGTGGCAGCCACATCGTGATCACCACGATCATGTTCAATTTCATCGCCGCGGCGGTGCTGAACTACGTGCTCGTGAATCTGCTGCGACCGGCGGGCGCGATGGATCCCGCCACAGCCACCTTTCCCCCGGCGACCCACCTGCCCACCTTTCAGGACATGTTCGCCGGTGGCGGCACGATGTTTCGCGGCTCGCCCGCGAACGTCACCTTCTTTATTGCGTGCCTCGCCTGCGTCGCAGTCTGGTTTTTGATCTACCGGGCGCGGCTTGGCTACGAGATCCGGGCCTTCGGCCATTCCGATACCGCTGCGCGTTATGCCGGCATCTCGCCGGTGCGGATCGTCGTCGTCACGATGCTGATCTCCGGCGGGCTTGCCGGGTTGATGGGCCTGAACACGACGATGGGCGAGGCGGAGCGCCTTGTGATGAACGCGACCGAGGGGGCGGGGTTCATCGGTATCGCGGTGGCGCTGATGGGACGCAGCCACCCTGTCGGCGTGTTTCTTGCCGCGCTTTTATTCGGCTTTCTTTACCAGGGCGGGGCGGAACTTGCGCTCTGGACCGACATCCCGCGCGAGTTGATCACCGTCATACAGGCGCTGGTCATCCTGTTCACCGGCGCGCTCGACAACATGGTGCGTATGCCGCTGGAACGCGTTTTCCTTGCGCTGCGGCAGCGCCGCACCAAAAGAACCCCGGCGGAGTAGGCGCATGGATTTCGCAACCGCACTACAAGTGCTCGACTCCACCGTCCGGCTGGCCACGCCGCTGCTGCTGGCCTGCCTTGCCGGTCTGTTCTCGGAACGCTCCGGCGTCATCGACATCGGGCTCGAGGGCAAAATGCTGATCGCCGCCTTCTTCTCTGCGGCCATCGCATTTTCCACCGGGTCTGTCTGGCTCGGCATGCTGGCAGGCATCGGCGGGGCGATGGCCCTTTCGGCGATCCACGGGCTGGCGTCGATCACCTTTCGCGGAAATCAGTTGATCTCCGGCGTGGCGCTCAACTTTCTCGCCTCCGGGATAACGGTGCTGATCGCGCAGGTCTGGTTCAGCCAGGGTGGCCGAACGCCCTCGCTGATGGACTCAGGACGTTTCGCGGAAATCACATTGCCGCTGGCGGAAACCCTGCGGCCGGTTCCGGTGTTCGGCCCGATATACGCGGAACTGATCTCCGGCCATTCGATCCTTGTCTATGTGGCGTTGCTTGCGGTGCCGGCAACGTGGTGGGTGCTTTACCGCACGCGCTTCGGTCTGCGGCTGCGCGCCGTGGGCGACGCGCCCGAAGCTGTCGACACCGCCGGTGTTTCGGTCGTTGCCATCCGTTTCGCGGCGCTTGCCATTGCCGGTGTCCTGTGTGGACTGGCGGGGGCCTACCTTGCCACCGGCCTTCAGGCCGGTTTCGTGCGCGAGATGACCGCCGGGCGCGGCTACATCGCGCTGGCGGCGCTGATCTTCGCCAAATGGCGCCCTTGGTATGCGCTTGGGGCCTGCCTGCTCTTTGGCTTTCTACAGGCGGTGGCATTGCGGTTTCAGAACATTGACCTTGGCGTTTTCGTGGTGCCGGTGCAGGTGATGGACGCCCTGCCCTACATCTTGACGGTCGTGATCCTGGCCGGTTTCGTCGGCAAGGCCATTCCGCCGCGCGCCGGAGGGGAGCCTTACGTAAAGGAAAGATGATCAGGCCTGTTGATGTGCCTTGGCCACACTCGCACCATCCCCTCTCGGATGCTGCGCTTGCAAAAGGCCGGGCCTTGGGGCTAGCTTGAAACATGCAGGTCTACCTTCCAATCGCCGAAGTCTCCCTGAACATTTTCATCCTGCTGGGACTTGGCGGGCTGGTGGGTGTGCTGTCGGGGATGTTTGGCGTCGGAGGCGGGTTTCTCATGACGCCACTGCTTTTCTTCATCGGCGTTCCACCCGCGGTTGCCGTGGCCACCGGCGCGAATCAAATCGTCGCCTCCTCGGTGTCGGGCCTGATGGCCCATCTCAGGCGCAAGACCGTGGATCTGCGCATGGGCACCGTGCTTCTGGTTGGGGGGCTGATCGGGGCCGCCCTTGGGGTGATGCTGTTCAACTACCTGAAATCGCTGGGTCAGGTCGATCTTCTGGTGCGGCTTTGTTATGTTTTCTTCCTTGGGATCATCGGCGCGTTGATGTTCATCGAAAGCGTCAACGCCCTGCGCAAGTCCCGCAGTGGCGCGCCCCCCGCGCGCAAGAAACACAACTGGATCCACGCGCTGCCCTTCAAGATGCGCTTTCGGACCTCAGGGCTGTATATCTCGGTGATCCCGCCAATTCTGGTGGGCGTGGCCGTGGGCGTGCTGGCGGCGGTCATGGGCGTCGGCGGCGGCTTCATCATGGTGCCCGCGATGATCTACCTGCTCAACATGCCGACCAAGGTCGTGATCGGAACCTCGCTGTTCCAGATCATCTTTGTCACCGCCTTCACCACGCTGCTGCACGCGACCACGAATTACACCGTCGATGTGGTTCTAGCTGTCCTGTTGCTGATCGGTGGCGTCGTCGGAGCGCAGCTCGGAACGGCGCTTGGCACGCGGCTGAAGGCCGAACAATTGCGCGTGCTCCTTGCCGGCCTTGTGCTGCTGGTCTGTGGCAAGCTGGCGCTGGAGTTGCTGATCCGGCCCTCCGAACTCTATGTCATCACCACGGCGGGGAGCCTGTGATGCGTGTCCTTCTGCTGCTGCTCCTTATCCTTGCCCTGCCCGCCCGCGCCGAAGAAGTCGTGCTGGGCCTCAGTCAGGACACCGTTTCGATCTCCACCAATTTCGAGGGGTCCGAAATCCTGATCTTTGGCGCCATCAAGCGCGAGACCCCTGCAGAAGCGGAGCCCTTGCAGGTCGTTATCGCCGTTGCCGGGCCACAACGGCCGCTCACTGTCTGGCGTCAGGACAGAAAGTTCGGCATCTGGGTCAACTCCGATGCCGTGGAGGTCGACGCCGCGCCAAGCTTTTATGTCGTCGCAACCTCCGCCCCTTGGAAGAAGGCGATCTCGGATACCGAAGACCTCCGGCACCAGATTTCGATACCGCGGGCGATCCGCTCTGTAGGGGCCCCGATGGAGGTTCCCGATGCCCAAAGCTTTACCGAGGCGGTGATACGCATCCGCACCGCCGAGGGTCAGTACCAGCTCCGCGAGAATACCGTGAACGTGCGCGAACAGACGCTCTTTGACACTTCGATCCAGATGCCCGCCAATCTGACGGAGGGGGCGTATATCACCCGGATCTTTCTGACACGCGGCGGCGC
>CAZRZN010000002.1:0-55627 GCA_964604565.1 uncultured Rhodobacterales bacterium | reverse complement strand
TTTCGCACCCTGCCCACCCGCTGGATGGACAATGACGAATACGGCCATATGAACAATGCCACCTACCTGTCGCTTTTCGACACGGCGATCACGCTGTGGCAGATGGACAATGGCTTCGTCATCCGAGGTCCTCAGGCCCTGCGATTGCCTGTCGTGGAAACCGGCTGCCGCTACCACGCGGAGGCAGGGTTTCCCGACGTGATCCACGCGGGTCTCCGGCTCGGTCATCTCGGCTCATCCTCGATGCGGATCGAAGTCGGGCTCTTTCGCAACGATGAGAACGAGGCCTGCACAGAGGGGTTCTTTACCCAGGTTCTGACCGGTGAGGATGGCCGTCCTACCGCGATCCCAGATCCCCTGCGCGAAACGCTGCAGGAGTTGCTGCCCTGAGCGGAGGGCGCTGACCGTCCGGGCGTTTCCCTAACCGCGGTGCATCAGAACGACAGGGTGCCCCTCCGACCCCGAGGATGTCCCGAGTGATGAGGCCGATCAGGCAGTGGGTGCAGGATACGAGGCCTGTCTGACTGCCCAAGGGACATTTGGACTTTGACGGCACGTCCGAAACCGGACCTTTCCTTATATCCTTCGCGCTGGCGATGGCGGGGCGCTTGTCACCCCTTGTCATTGAAAAACGCGTAGATCCGTTCCGCCAGCGCCGCACTGACACCGTCTACAGCCTTCAGGTCGGCGAGGTTGGCCCGCCCCACTGCCTTGGCAGAGCCGAAATGCGCCAACAGGGCGCGCTTGCGCGCTGCCCCTACGCCGGGCACCTCGTCCAACGGGTTGGCCATCTGCGCCTTGGACCGCTTCGCCCTGTGAGATCCGATGGCAAAACGGTGCGCCTCGTCCCGCAGGCGTTGCACGAAATACAGGACCGGGTCGTTGTGGCGCAGGGCGAAGGGACGTTTGCCCGGGCGGTGGAATTCCTCCTTGCCGTGGTCGCGGTCCACGCCCTTTGCCACACCGATGAAGGGCACGTCCTCTACCCCATGCTCGGCCATGATCTGCGCCACAGCAGAAATCTGACCCGCACCGCCGTCGATCAGCATCAGGTCGGGCCACAGCCCCTTTTCACGGTCCGGGTCCTCTTTCTGCAACCGTGTCAGCCGGCGCTTCAGCACTTCCTTCATCATGCCGAAGTCATCCCCCGGAACCAGATCTTCGCCCTTGATGTTGAACTTGCGATAGCGGTTCTTCAGATAGCCCTCCGGCCCTGCGACAATCATCGCGCCCACCGCGTGGCTGCCCTGGATATGCGAGTTATCATAGACCTCCACCCGTTGCGGCACTGTCTCCAGATCGAAGGCTTCGGCCAGCCCACGCAGCAGTTTGCCCTGCGTCGCCGTCTCCGCCATCTTGCGCGCCAGACTTTCGCGCGCGTTGCGGGCCGCGCCCTCGACCAGTTCCGCCTTCTCTCCGCGCAGGGGCACCGCAAGTTCGACCTTGCGGCCCAACTTGTCCGAGAGGACCTCTGCCATCAGGTCGTCATTCTCGATCCCATGGCTCAACAGCAACAGGCGTGGCGGTTCCCGTTGGTCGTAAAACTGGCCCAGAAAGGCCTCCATTACCTCATCGGCTCCGACGTCGTCACCGACACGCGGATAGAAGTCCTTGTTGCCCCAATTCTGGTTGGCGCGGATGAAAAAGACCTGCACGCAAGCCTGCCCGCCATCCATGTGCAAGGCGATCACATCCGCCTCTGCGACACCGCGCGGGTTGATCCCCTGCGCCGTTTGCACCTGCGTCAGCGCCCGGATCCGGTCGCGGAGGGCGGCGGCACGTTCGAACTCCATCGCGGCACTGGCCTCCTCCATCTGCTTGGCCAGTGTTTCCTGAATCTGGGTCGATTTCCCGGACAGGAACCGCTGTGCGTCCCGGACACTTTCCGCATAGGACGCCGCGTCGATCTTGCCCACGCATGGCGCGCTGCACCGTTTGATCTGATACAGGAGGCAGGGCCGCGTGCGGCTTTCGAACATCGAATCCGAACAGTTCCGCAACAGGAAGACTCTTTGCAGTTGGGTCAACACACGGTTCACCGCCCCCGCAGAGGCGAAAGGCCCGTAATAGCTGCCATTGTCGGTCTTTGCACCGCGATGCTTGCGGATCTGCGGATAGGTATGTCCGCTCAACAGGATGTTGGGAAAGCTCTTGTCGTCGCGCAGCAGCACGTTGTAGCGCGGCTTGAGCTGCTTGATCAGGTTCTGCTCAAGCAGGAGCGCCTCGGTCTCTGTCCGGGTGGTGAGGAACATCATCGAAGCAGTTTCGGAGATCATCCTCGCGATCCGCCGCGAATGTCCCGAGGGCCGTGCGTAGTTGGAAACCCGCGCCCGAAGGTTGCGCGCCTTGCCGACATAAAGCACCCGGGATTGCTCATCCAGCATCCGATAAACGCCCGGAGAGCCGTCAAGCGTTTTCAGATAGCCCTGAATGACACCGTGACCTTTTGCCACAGGCACAGTCTTGCTTTCGTCACTCATCACGCCCCGCCCGTAAACCTTGTGTTAGGGTTTGATTCTGTTCTTGCCTGCAATGCCGTATTGCCGGATTCAAGCCTGAATGCATCCCCCGTTTCTGTGGATAACTCTGTAGGCAAAAAGTGAGCAGGCGGAAATTTTCCTTGTTTTGACGTCACTTCGTTAAAGTGCTGAAAAATTGAGCAGCAAAATAACGCTTTGTTTTCTTTCAGTAAAATAAATCTTCCGAGCAAGCCTTTGAGAAGGTTTACCTTTTTGTAACACTTTCGTTAAGCTTTCGCGGCCGGTGCAAAACTCCTGATACCCGCCTCATTCCACGCCCACGACATCCGGTGTTTCCCAGCTTAGATGCTGCCCGCCATCGACACAAATCAACTGCCCTGTGACCGCCTTCGCGGTAAGCAGATAGATTAATGCCGCGGTAATGTCCTCCACATTGGCGCCCCGTTTCATAACCGTCGCGGCGCGCTGACGTGCAAAGGCGTCGGCATCCTGACGCCCGCCCCGGAGCGTCGGACCCGGTCCGATCGCATTGACCCGAACCCGTGGCGCCAACCCCTGTGCCGCGGTCTGGGTCAGTGTCCAGAGCGCCCCCTTGGCCAGCGTATAGCTCATGAATTCCGGTGTTAGCTTGCGCACCCTCTGGTCAATCATGTTGACCACCAGACCCTGCGCCACCGGTTCGCGGCAGTCGTCCATCTCAGGCTCGGGCACCTGCGCGGCCAGCGCCTGCGTCAGCACGAAGGGCGCGCGCAAGTTGCTTTCCAGATGCCGGTCCCAGCTTTCACGCGTTGCACTGTCTATGTCGTCATATTCGAAGATGGAGGCATTGTTCACAAGGACGGTAAGCGGCCCCCCCAGCGCCTCTGCCGCGCGGGGCAAAAGGGCCCGGACCTGCTCCTCGTCAAGCAGGTCGGCCTGCAAGGCCACCGCCTGCCCGCCCATCGCCGCGATCTCTGTCACCAACGCCTGCGCTTCGGCCTCGGAGCCGGCGTAATGCACCGCCACGTCATATCCCTGCCGCACCAATGCCACCGTCATCGCGCGTCCCAGCCGTTTGGCCGCGCCAGTCACCAACGCACGCTTTTTGGTATCCGTCATGTCGCGCCCTCATCAATATCGTATCACAGGGACATAGTCTGGAAGCTGCATGGACAAGAGCAAATTCAGGAGACTGCCGGATCCAAGCTCACTCTCCGCCACCCGCGGATCGTTGATTGCGACGTCCCCGGGGGACTCAGGAAACCCGTGGCGGCCAAGAGTGGATCAGCGTTCCAGGGGCGCGATCATCTATCGAAAAATCCCAAGGCGCCCGGGCTGTGAGCCTGTGGTTGTGGCGCAAAATGACAAGGTGCTGCACGACTCCGAAACGACCCCTTGTCCCGGTATCGGATCTGAACGGATCTTCCTGACACGCAATACCGATGGAGTCCGCAATCCAGCAAGGTCACAGGGCACGCGTCAGACGGACCCCTTGCCGCAATCGCAGGGATCCTTGCCAATCCTGTAACGGCCACAGTGCGGGCATTTCGTCGATTTCAACCGCGCGCGGTCCCGCAACTGTCCCAACTGCTTTGCACCGGGGACCCGCAGCCGACCGAACATGCCCAGCACGCCGATCACGGCGAGGAAGATGAAGACGATCTTGACGATCAAGACAGACCAAACCGCGCGAAATCCGCGCGCTCCTCAATCTCACCCAAGGCGCCCTGCACCGCCTGCGCACCGAAACGCGGGAACAGCGGCTTGCGCTGCTCGAACCGCTTGAACTTGACCTTGTCTCCAAAGCGTTTCTTCAACACAGGAACAAGATGGCCCACGCCATCGGCAAGACCTTGGTCCACCGCCTCTGACCCGATCCAGATTTCTCCGGTGAAAAGCTCCGGATTGTCTGCCAATTTCTCGCCCCGGCGCTCTTTGACCTGCGCGATGAATGTCTCATGCAGTTGGCCAAGCAGCCGGTTCAGCCTTGCGACATCTTCTTCCTTTTCGGGCGTGAAGGGGTCCATCATGCTTTTGGATCGGCCAGCCGTGTGCACGCGTCGCTCGATGCCTTGCCGTTGCAAAAAGACCGACGCGCCAAAGCCCGCCGAAATCACCCCGATGGATCCAAGGATGGAGCTTTGGTCCGCCCAGATCTCATCCGCGGCGGTGGCGATCCAATAGCCGCCAGAAGCAGCAACATCCTCGACAAAGGCCAGAACAGGCACGTCATGCTCGTCTGCAAGACGCCGGATGCGCGCACCGATCAGCGAGCTTTGGGCAGGCGAACCTCCCGGCGAGTTTATCTCCAGCGCGACCGCATCGGGTTTCGATTTGAACGCTTTCTCAAGCACACTGGCCAGCGACCTGTCATTCAGGCTGCCGCGTCCGGACATGCCGATCGCGCCCTGCAAGCGCACCACCGATACCCGCGGGCCAGCCTTCAGAAATGGGATCCATTTTCTCATGGCAGGCATGTAGAGCCGCTGGCTGCGACAAACAAGACAGACCCTCAAAAGACAATGGCCTGTGGCGCTTTGGTCGCTGGCGCACCATGGACGCGCTGCCCCGCCGACAACGGCCCACGCTCCTTTCCCCGGATGCCGTCACCGCCCAGACAGCGACGCAGAAATGTCACGGCCCTGCGACATTTCCAGCGTCAGCAAGCCAAGCAGTCCCCCGCAAATCCGCGCCGAGAGGTTATGTAAAGAGACGCCGCTCGTTCCTCAAAAGAAACTTTGCGGGTCAATATCGATCGCCATGCGAAGATCGCCTTTCAGCCGGACCTGCGCGACCCATGCCGCCACGGCCGCCTGCACGGCCACCCCCTTGGGCGCCTTCACCAGCAGCCTGACGCGGTGCCGCCCCCGAACCCTCGCGATCGGTGCGGGCGCGGGCCCCCAGACCTGCGCACCAGCGTCCCGCAGGGGACCGTCATTTCGCGCCAGGAAATTCCCCAGATCAAAAACCTGCCCGACATCTCCGCCCGACAGGATAATCCCGGCAAGCCGCCCGAAAGGCGGCATTCCCGCCGCCCGCCGATCATCCGCCTCCGCTGCCCAGAATGCCTCCTCATCACCGGCAAGGGTCGCCCGGATCACCGGATGGTCCGGCTGATAGGTCTGCAAAAGCGCCTGCCCCGGCTTTTCTGCGCGGCCAGCGCGCCCCGCCACCTGCCGCATCAGCTGAAAGGTTCGTTCCGCCGCCCGCAGGTCCGACCCCTGCAGGCCAAGATCTGCGTCGATCACCCCGACAAGCGTCAGAAGCGGGAAGTTGTGCCCCTTCGCAACAAGCTGTGTCCCGATGATGATATCCGCGCTGCCCTCAGCAATTGCCAGTATCTGCGCCTTCAGCTCGCGCGCCGTGCCGAACAGATCAGAGGACAGGACAGCGATACGGGCCTCGGGAAAGGTTGCCTGCGCCTCTTCGGCCAGCCGTTCCACGCCTGGTCCCACGGCGGCCATCTTGCCCTCCACCCCGCACGAGGGGCAGACCTCGGGCAGCGGCTTGCTCTCGCCGCATTGATGGCAGACAAGCCGCTTGAGGAACCGGTGCTCCACCAGCCGTGCATCGCAATGGTCGCAGCCAAGCTGCATCCCGCAGGCCCGGCACAGGGTCACCGGGGCGTATCCCCGCCGATTGATGAACAAAAGCGCCTGTTCGCCTTTGTCCAGCCGCGCCCTGACGGCGGAACGCAGCCCCGGCGAAATCCAGTGGTTCGAGGAAAGGTTTTCCGCGCGCATGTCCAATGCCCGCATTTCGGGCATGACCGCCGGACCGAAGCGGGCCGTCAATTCCAATCGTTTGTATTTGCCGGCATCCGCGTTCACCCAACTTTCGAGTGAGGGGGTCGCAGAGGCGAGAACCACCTGCGCCCCAAGGATCGACGCGCGCAGAACCGCCATGTCCCGCGCATTATACAGAACACCGTCCTCCTGCTTGTAGGACGTGTCATGCTCTTCATCGACAACGATCAACCCGAGGTTCTGAAATGGCAGGAACAGAGCGGATCGGGCCCCGACGACCACCTGGGCACGACCCTCGCCAACCATGCGCCAGACCCTTCGCCGTTCGGTCATCGACACGCCCGAGTGCCATTCTGCCGGGCGTGCGCCAAAGCGGGCCACGACCCGCGTGAGGAACTCCGCCGACAGGGCGATCTCCGGCAAGAGCACCAAAGCCTGCCGTCCCTGCCGCAGGGCCTCAGCCACAGCCTCCAGATAGACCTCGGTCTTGCCCGATCCGGTCACCCCCTTCAGCAGAACCGTCTCATAGCCCTGTGCCTGCTGGCCAGCCCGCAGCAAATCCGCGGCAACGGTCTGATCCGCGGTCAGGTTCTTGCCCCCATGGTCGGGATCAAGCGTTGGAAAGACGGTGTCGCGGGGCGTGTCTTCCTCCAGAATGGCCCCGCTTTTTACCAGCCCCTTGACCACGCTTGAGGTCACGCCCGCCGCCTCGGCCAATTCTCCCAGGGTCAGCGCCAGCCCACCCATCTCCCGGGCCGCCTCCAACACGCGGCCCCGGGCATCGGTCATCCGGTCCGGCACACCTGCGCCCAAGCGGTAGACCTTGCGCATCGAAGGTGGATTGCTCAACCCCGGGGCTCTGGTCGCCAGCCGCAGCATCGCCGGAAGAGGCGTCAGCGTATAGGCTGCTGCCTTCTCCAGAAAAACGCGCATTTCCTCGCGCATCGGGGATACGTCCAGAACCCGGCCGATACTCCGGATGCGGGACAGGTCGAAATCGCCACGCCCCGCGCCCCAGACAACACCCGGAACCTTGCGTGGCCCTAATGGCACTTCGACAAACGCGCCAAGCCAGCACCCGCCTTCCGGCGCACGGTAATCCAGCACACGGTCCAGGGGCTGTGTCGTCAACACCCCCACAAGGGTGCCTTCTTCAAAGAAATCCGGGGTAGAGATCGCCATCCAAAAGGGGTAAAGCCCAAGGTGCAAAAGGCCAAGCCATCAAGGAGCCTGCCGTATGAAATTCTTCCTAGACACCGCTGAGATCGACGCCATAGCCGAGCTGAACGCGCTGGGCATGGTTGACGGAGTGACCACCAACCCATCGCTGATCATGAAGTCGGGCCGCAACATCCTGGAAGTGACCAAGGAAATCTGCGACCTGGTCGACGGCCCGGTCTCGGCCGAAGTCGTCGCAATAGAAGCAGACGCCATGATCGCAGAGGGCCGGCGTCTCGCCGAGATCGCCGACAACATCGCCGTCAAGGTGCCGCTGACCTGGGACGGCCTCAAGGCCTGCAAGACCCTGACGGACGAAGGCCGGATGGTCAACGTCACGCTGTGCTTTTCGGCCAACCAGGCCATCCTCGCGGCGAAAGCGGGCGCGACCTTCATCTCGCCTTTCATCGGACGCTTGGATGATCTCAACGTGGACGGCCTCGACCTGATCGCCGATATCCGCGAGATCTACGATAATTACGGGTTTGAAACGCAGATCCTTGCCGCCTCGATTAGAACCGCAAACCACATGTCCGAATGCGCGAAGATCGGGGCAGACGTGGCCACGGCACCGCCCGCGGTCATCAAGAAAATGGCGGACCACATGCTGACGGACAAGGGGCTGGCAACCTTCTTGTCAGATGCCGAAAAGGCCGGGATCAAGATCGTCTGAACGCGCCCGTTTCGAGGACCGGATCCGGGGGCGCTGCCCCCGCACCCCCGTGTGAGTATTTGTGGAGAGAAGAAGAGCCTGAAACTTCTTCTCTCCACAAATACTCACGCGACAATCAAAAAGCGTAAATGCCTTGGGATTTGAGAACGAGTGCGCAGAAGGGACGGTTCCCAAAACTGCGCCCACATGGTTTTCAGACGTTCGGCTCTCCCTGCAAGCCAAGAAGTTTACGAAACCCTGTCCAATAGCCGGGCAGTCTGGGCGGCGCTTCAAGACCTTTTAGGGCTTCTTCAGCCCATGGTGCCATTTTGCGCGAAACGAAGTCTCGCCCCCAGTCCAGATAGTCATTGGCGTGTTCCGGTCGAAGCCGACAAGCCGAACCGACAAGGCCAACCAGCGTTTCGGACGGAGAATACCATTCGTCCTGTATGCCCACGACGCGGCTTTGCATCAAAGGTCCTATCAGGCGCATGATCCTGTTGTCAGAGAATGTCAGCAACATGCGCCCCATTTCCGTTCGGGTGTAGTGGATCAACGGCGGGAAGGTATCGAAGAAAACCGCCTCGCCGTCACGGATGGCAAAATTCCGGATGGAGGGGTGAAAGCCGATCCGATCTTCCTGCGTCCTCGCCCAGAGCCAAAACTGCGCGATCACTCCGCCCGCTGCTTCCATCATGTCCAATGTTTCGTCGCGGGGCGCGGTCTGCATCAATGGGCGCATCAGAGTGTCGACTGGCAGGGCCTCCTGGACGACGACAGGAACAGTGCCGCCCTCCAGCTTCAGAAGGTGAAACGCCGTTTCGGGCATCGGGACTCCGCCCGCCTGCAAGGCCGCGACATAATCGTCGTGACACCGTTGCAGTTGCGCCAGCGCAGACTCGTCGTCCAATCCCCGGTAGACCTTGATTACCCTGTCGGCAAAAGGTCCCTCAGTCGGCCGGAAGGGTGCACAGAAATATCCCAGGCGCGAGATCGTCTGTCCCCGCGCGGTTGCATCGGCGCGGATCAGTCGGGCGAGTTCGGCAAGATCTGTCATGTGCGGGTCTCCTATCGCGCCGTCCCTTACGCGGTCCAGAGCCGCTCCGCCACCTCTCTGAGCAGCGCCGCCACCTCGTCGCGGGCCGGGCCTCCGGCAACCTCATGCGCGCCGCGCCCCTGCCCCATCGCTTCGGCGTAGCCGACGCGGTTACCGAACCCGGCCTCTGCCACCTCCGCGCCAAGACGGGTGGCTTCCGCGGCCACCTCCGCCCCGAGCCGCGTGCCCTTTCGCGTCCGGTTCATGACAAGCAGGGTTTCCCGGTTTTCCCGCTTGGCAAGGTCCAGAACTCCCTCGGTCGCCCAAAGGTCCACATGACTGATCGAAACCGGCACCACGACAAGATCGGCAACGCGCAAGGCCGGGCGCAAGTCGCTGTCGGCCTTTGGCGGTGTGTCGATGATCACGATGTCATTGCCAGCGGACAGCTTTCGCACCTCATAGGAAATTCCCCAGGCCGAGGATGTGGCGAAATCAAGCCCCTCACACGTATCTGGCGCGCGTTCGAGCCGTGTCATGAACCAACGCCCAAGACTTCCTTGTGGATCAAGATCCACAAGCGCGACCGTCTTGCCCCACGCCTGAAACCCCAGCGCAAGATGCGCGGCAAGCGTGGTCTTGCCGCTGCCCCCCTTCTGCTGCGCTACCGTGATCACCCGTCCTGCCATGTTTCCCCCGAACTTCGATGCGCCAGACCCTGCACCCGTCATGCGGGGGAATCCAGTCCAATGACGCGAAAGCCCGTGGCGGCCGCGACCGTCACGTGCCGGATTTTCACATTCCGTTAACCAAGGTGAGGCTAACCTTAATCAGCTTGCCACCGCACGAGACTCCGATGAACCGTGTCGCCCTCGCCACCGGGATCTTCCTGCTGTCCCTTTCTTACGTGTCCGCTGCCTGTGCCGGGGCCTGGCCACGGGCGCAGGGCGACGGCTTTGGCAGTGTGTCCGTGCGTCTTGGATGGCCGCAGGATGTCGAAACCTGGTCATCGTTGGAGCCGACGCAGGATTATTCCACGATATACCTCGAATACGGTTTGACGGACAAGCTAACGCTCGGGGCCGATATCGGACATTCGGTTTCGGGCAGCGGCAAGACCGTGCTGTTCCTCCAATGGCCCTTGCGTCAGACCGACAGCGGGATGCAGGCGAGCGCACAATTGGGCGTTGGCCTGATCTCCGGCACCCGCGTCGTCCGCCCGGGCCTTTCGGTCGGCTGGGGATTGCAGGCGGGCTGGATCTCGGTCGACTTGGTCGCGGAAACCTATCTCCAAAGCGAACGGGTGGACGCAAAACTGGACCTGACGTGGGGACGCAATCTGCCAAAAGACCGAAAGTTGATCCTTCAGGTGCAAACCGGCCAACCTTATGGCAGAGATCCGTTCATCCGCTTAGCGCCGTCACTGGTTGTGCCGCTTAAGGGTCCGATCAAGCTGGAAACAGGCACGACCTGGGGTCTGGTGGGCGACACGTCGATGGGGATCAAATTCGGACTCTGGACCGACTTTTGATAGAGCATTGCGGCTGTTACCCGGCAGGATTGGCCACTACAGGCATGACTTTTTGCGTCCGATCCCGAACGGCAGTGCTATCGTCCGGCGCCGGGGACGGTGGGCGGGGCGATGCGCGCGCAGCAGCGCGAGCGCCGTGCGCCGGCCGTCAGGCGGCCACTCCGGGTGCCGGGATCACGCGCACTCCAGCGATCCGCCAGGCACCATCGACCTCGATCATCTGGTATTCCACGACATAGCTCTGACCCTCGGCATCCTGAACCAGAACCTGCTGCCAGAGCGCGCCATCCATCTCTCGCAATGGGCCGAACTGGACGTCCTCGGGACGCCAGACCATGGGATACCCATTGCGGACCATGGCACCGAAATTCTCCGGCGTGCGAAACATGCTGCGGATGGAGGGACTGGCAAAGGTAAAGGCGCTGGCAAAATCGTCCTGCAGGAAGGCATCGATCTGATTCTGGATCGTGCTCTGGATTGCCGGGTTCGGTGTCAGCCGTTCCTGTGCCCAGACAGCCCCGGCGAGGCTTGCTCCAACCAACAGTCCCATCATCATTCCGCGCATCTCGTTCTCCCATGTGTGGCGCAAACGTAAGTCATGGCGTCTTTGCGTCAAAGATGAAGTTGCCGACCGGCGTTCAGCCCAATCTGCCAGCCAGCCCCTTTTCGATGAGAGTCACTGTTTCGTCCACGCCGTAGAGCGCGATGAAACCGCCGAACCGTGGCCCCTGACTTTGCCCAAGCAACACCTCATAGAGCGCCTTGAACCAGTCGCGTAGCGGGTCAAAGTCATGCGCCTTGCCCACAGCGAAAACAAGACTTTGCAAGGTTTCGTCATCCGTCGGACCGTCATGCACGCGCAACCGTGTGGCAAGATCCTCCATCGCTGCGCGCTCTTTTGTATCCGGCACCCGGAAGACCTTGGAGGGTTTCACGAAATCCTCATAGTATCGAACCGCAAACCCCGCTGCCGCATCCAGATCCGGATGGGTTTCCGGCGTGGCCTCCGGCGCATAGCGGCGGATAAAACCCCACATCGTGGCCTTGTCCTCGGCCCCCGCGGCGCTGGCAAGGTTGAGCAGCATCGAAAACGGCACCACCATCTTCGATGCCGGAACATCGCCGCCGTGGATGTGCCAGACCGGATTCGCAAGTTGCGCCTTCAGATCCTGACCCGCAAAGGCGCGCAATTGTTGGTGGTATTCATCCACCGCCTTCGGGATCACGTCCCAGGACAGCCGCTTGGCTGTCTTGGGTTTTTGATACATGAAGTAAGACAGGCCTTCGGTTGCCGAATAGGCCAGCCACTCATCGATCGACAAGCCATTCCCCTTGGACTTGGAGATTTTTTCGCCGTTTTCGTCGAGGAACAATTCGTAGGTGAAATGCTCTGGGGGGCGCACCCCCAAAACCTTGCAGATGCCGTCATAGATTGGCGTGTTGGTGGAATGATCCTTGCCATACATTTCGAAATCGACACCCAGCGCGGCCCAGCGCGCGCCGAAATCCGGTTTCCATTGGAGCTTTACCTGGCCACCGGTGACCGGCAGCGTCCATTCGCGTCCGTCCTCGTCATCGAAGGTGATCTCACCCTTCGCGGCATCCACATGCTTCATCGGAACATAGAGAACCCGCCCCGTTTCCGGGTGGATCGGCAGAAAGATCGAATATGTTTGCTGACGCTCCTCGCGAAGCGATTTCAACATGATCCTCATCACGTCATCATAGCGTTCGGCGGCGCGGAGCAGGATTTCGTCGAACTGCCCGCTCTTGTAGAAGTCGGTGGCCGAGAAGAACTCGTATTCAAAACCGAAGGTATCGAGGAACCGGCGCAGCATGGCGTTGTTGTGGTGGCCAAAGCTTTCATGGGTTCCGAATGGATCGGGCACCGCCGTTAGCGGTTTTTGCAGATGGTCGTGCAGCATCTTCTGATGCGGCACATTCCCGGGAACCTTGCGCATCCCGTCCATGTCGTCCGAAAAACAGATCAGCCGGGTCGGAATATCGGAAATCACTTCGAAGGCGCGGCGGATCATCGTGGTCCGCAAAACTTCGCCGAAAGTGCCGATATGCGGCAGACCGGAGGGACCGTAGCCTGTTTCGAACAGCACATGGCCCTTTTCCGGCGGCGCCTTTTCATAGCGTTTCAGGATCCGGCGCGCTTCTTCGAAGGGCCAGGCCTTGGCGCTCATCGCCGCATCGCGCAGATCGGACATTGTTGTGCTCCTGATGATATGCTGAGCGCGCTTCCTATTGCCCCCCCGCGTCCGCGTCAATAAATTGCGCGCTGCATGACGCTCTCACAAAAGGCCACCGAATGCCCCAAAACTCCCATCCGCTCAGCCCGCAGGACTGTCTGGTCGCGCTGATGATCGCCGTGTCCGCTTCTGATGAGAACGTCCGCACCGCGGAACTGGTCAAGATCGACTCGGCGGTCAACAACCTGCCGATTTTTGCCGACTATGACACCGATCGCGTCCGCGCGATGTCGAGCCTCGTTTTCGACCTTTTCGAACAGGAGGACGGGCTGGATGCACTGTTCGGTCTGCTGCGCGACAACCTGCCAGAGCGGATGTTCGAGACAGCTTACGCATTGTCCTGTGACGTCGCGGCCGCCGACGGCCTGTTGCAGGAAACGGAACTGCGCCTGCTCGAAGAGATTCGCTATGAGCTGAACATCGACCGCCTGCATGCCGCGGCGATCGAACGCGGCGCCCGCGCACGACATCTTCGCGCGTGATCCGGCCGCAAATCGAGCAAGCGTAGCGCAAGACGTTGCAAAAACCCCACATCTCCGATGTTGGATTCTATGAAAATCCGGTGGAGTCAGGAATCCCCGACTGACCGGCAGGTAACCGCGTAGTAATCTCTCCATAGGCATTTATCCGCCGAAGCTGCCAAGCTTTTTACCTGGAGGGACATATGAATCGATTTTTTGCGGCTGCGCTTTGCGCGGCGACGCTGGCCTTTGCGCCCATGATGACAATGGCCGCGCCCCTTGTGGCCAAGGTCGACGTTTCGACACAGACCATGACCGTCATTTACAACGGCAAAGTCGCGTATCGCTGGCCCGTCTCTACGGCTCGTGCGGGCAAATCCACCCCTCGCGGTCAATGGAACGCCTATTGGCTGTCAAAGTATCATCGGTCCAGCATCTACAACAATGCACCGATGCCCTATTCGATCTTTTTCAACGGCGATTACGCAATCCACGGCACCGATCAGATCAGCCGACTGGGCCGTCCCGCTTCTGCCGGGTGCGTGCGTTTGCACCCGGAACACGCTGCGGTGCTGTTCGACCTCACGCAGCAAGTGGGCAAGGCGAACATGAAAGTGGTCATCGACAACTGACCGTTCCTGACCAATCAATCGACTCCGCCCGGGACAATGTCCCGGGCTTTCGTTTGCCGCGTCCCCGGGATGCGGAGCGCCGGGATCCGTCATAGGTCCGGCAACACACCCAAGACGCAATGCCCCTTTGGCACCGACCAGCGGGCAGTCTCTACACGGCTGATGTCCCTGCCACCGGGTGGCTGACAATTTTCGTGACAGGGCCAATTCGCAGTCCGTTCACCGAGCAACAGGCCGGGATTCAGGCGGTGTACAGCACACCCCAGCGTTGGATAAGCGCCTGTTGCAGGATCTTGGCGCGCGTATTCCAGCTGCGTCCGCCTTCCGGACGCTCTCTTTGCGCTTTGGTCAGCGCGTCACGACGCGGAAGATCCGCCGTGAAGATTGCGAAGACCAACTCTGTCCCGTCCGGAAGATCAACAAAACCTGCCAAGCCGCTTACAAAATTCAGCGTCCCGGTTTTTGCCTGCACCTTCAACGGATGGTCCTCTATCACCTGATATCGCCCGTCCCGAACCGGAAGCACATTGAGCAAGGGCTTGATTCCCAAGGTCCGGCGCAGCGCGCGCAGGCATCCCATCATTTCGGCAGAACTCACGCGGCTCCTGTCGCCCAGCCCCGAATGATCCACAAGGGCCAGTCCATCGACGCCAAGCTTTTCCCGCGCCCATGCGTTCATCTCCGCGGCGGAGGCCTCCAGAGAAACCGGAACCGCGCCGATGCGTTCGACCGAGGCCGCAAGGCCAACCACTTCGGCGGTCAGGTTCGTGGACCATTTCAACATGTCGCGCAAAATGATCCTGAGCGCCTCGCTTTCATGCTTTGCAAGCTCGACACCCTTGGGCCGCGCCTCGGCCAGTTTCGGGGCCTTGGTGGTGATGCCATGCGTCCGGAGGAGAGTCTGGAACACTTCTCCGGCATACATCTCGGGCTTGCGGACGGGAAGCCAGCGGGCCCCGCCGTCCCCCAAGGCGCCCCGCGCCACCGTCCAGTTGTCGCGACCAAGCCGGTCTTCGTAAGTGTAGACCGGCATGGACCTGTCAACGAGGCCCATTCGCGCCATGCTGACATCGGGACGATGCGCGGCAGAACGTGCCTGCATGGTCACGGTGTATTCCCCACCGGCCCGCCGCCATTCGAAATGCACGCGGTTATAATTCAGATTCAGCCCCGAAACGGAGGGGTTGTATCCCACATGATCCGGTTGGATGGGATCTATTCCCTTGAGGGAGGGCAACGCCCCTCCCCAGATCTTCAGGTCCCCCGTAATCGAGGTGACGCCGGCCGCACTGACCGCCCGCGCCAGATTTGCAAGGGAGTCGGTATCAAGGGTTGGATCGCCCCCTCCAGCCAATACAAGGTCACCATCCAGCACCCCGTCGCGCACTGGACCGGTTGCGACGACCCGCGTCACGAAATGATGCCCGGGCCCCAGCGTGTCGAGCGCATATCCTGCGGTAACCGCTTTCGCGACGCTGGCTGGGGGCAGGTCGACGTCCTGACCAAAGCTTTCCAGCACTTCGCCGCTGGACACGCGCGCGACGCAACAACTCACTTCGCCGTCGAGGCGGGCCCTTTCGATCAGCGCCTCGATAGGAGGCTGAATGCTCTTGCGAAAATCGTCGGAACGGGCGACCGGACGTAGGGACGTCTCCGGTGCGCCCGCATACGCGCCCTGCGCCGCAGCGGTCAGGGCAAACCCTGTTGCACCACGAAGGAATGCGCGTCTGGAAAAGCCTTTAGTCATGGCGGGATCTAAGCGAATCTGAGCCCGGCGGGCAACCGGCAACTGCGCCTCAACGGGTAACGTTTTCGCTCATCGGACCCATTTTCCCGCGGCCCGGATCGCGGTCGAGGACACATCGGTCATCGCGATGTTGATGAAACACCACGCAGGGGCCTGCTTTGTCCCCAAGGCCCCGGCTGAATGGGACGGCAGCCGGGCCCCACGATAGATTCGCGCGGCAGGCGAACTCCGTGCCGCAATCCTCAGACCGGGTCGCGCCAGAACCCCGACAGGCACTGTCTCAAGGATGTCCCGCCAGTTTTCCCAGCGGTGAAGCTGCGCCAGATTGTCCGCGCCCATCAGCCATACGAAGCGCACGCCGGGAAATCGCGTCCGCAGGATTGCCAATGTCTCCGCCGTGTAGCGCGTGTCCGACCTTGCTTCGAAATCGCTGACCGAGATGCGCGGATGATCCAACAACCTGCGCGCGGTCGCCATTCTCTCCGACAAGGGCGCCGGCGCGTCAGCTTTCAGAGGGTTCCCCGGACTAACCAGCCAGACCACCTCATCGAGGCAGAAACGCTTCAGCGCTTCGCGAGACAGATGCAGATGTCCGGAATGCGGCGGATCGAAAGAGCCGCCCAACAGCCCGATGCGCTGCCCGGGGCGCAAGGCGCGGCCCGCCAGTGTCCGATCCGGGCCGACCCCGCCGGCGCTCTGCGGAACATCCTGATCGCCGCTCTGAGGCACGTTTTTTCCCATGTGTGTCAAGTCCTTGGTCATCAATGATCGGCTTAGGGCGTCCAGCACCCCAAGGCAAGAACAGCGGTCGGTCTTGCGCGGCGACGGTCACAAGCCGACAGGCACATGTTACTGCATCCACTACACTTTCGGTTAAACGACATCCACCAAACGAAATCACGTCATCGGAACATAGATCCTGCCACCCAGAACCAGCGGCCTCTGATCCCGAGCCTCATACGGCATCGATACAATCCCCGTCATGTCAGCGCGGCGGGTCCGACCTGAGCGGGTGGCAGGCTCTGATTGCACGCTGACGCGCAACGCGCTAGTCGGGTGCCAAAGCGCGCAGCATGCAGGAGCGGATCATGGCCTCGTATCAATATGTCTACCACATGGATGGCGTCTCTAAAACCTATCCGGGCGGCAAGAAGTGCTTTGAAAACATTCGCTTGAATTTTCTGCCCGGGGTCAAGATCGGTGTTGTCGGCGTCAATGGCGCGGGTAAGTCGACGCTCCTGCGGATCATGGCCGGTCTCGACAAGGACTTCTCGGGCGAGGCCTGGGCGGCAGAGGGCGCACGTGTGGGGTATCTGCCGCAGGAACCGCACCTCGACGAAGACCTGACCGTGCGCGAAAACGTCATGCTGGGCGTTGCCGGCAAGCAGGCCAAACTTGATCGGTTCAACGAACTTGCAATGAACTACTCGGATGAAACCGCCGACGAGATGGCGCAGCTTCAGGATGAGATCGACTCGCAGGACCTTTGGGATCTGGATTCTCAGATCGACGTCGCGATGGAGGCGCTGCGTTGCCCGGCCGATGATGCCGATGTCACAACGCTGTCGGGTGGGGAACGCCGCCGCGTGGCACTGTGCAAACTGCTGCTTGAAGCGCCCGAAATGCTTTTGCTCGACGAACCGACGAACCATCTCGACGCCGAAACGATCGCTTGGCTGCAAAACCACCTGATCGCCTACAAGGGCACGATCCTTGTCGTGACTCACGACCGGTATTTCCTTGACGACATCACCAGCTGGATTCTCGAACTCGACCGTGGCCGAGGCATCCCCTACGAGGGCAATTATTCGGCATGGCTGGAACAAAAAGCCAAGCGCCTGTCGCAAGAGGCCCGTGAAGACAAGGCAAAACAAAAGACGCTGGAACGCGAGCTTGATTGGATGCGGCAGGGCGCCAAGGCGCGGCAGGCCAAATCCAAGGCCCGCATCCAGTCATACAACGAACTGGCCAACCAGTCCGAACGCGAAAAGATGGCACGCGCTCAGATCATCATTCCCAACGGTCCCCGCCTTGGCGCCAAGGTGGTCGAGGTCGACCACCTGACCAAGGCCATGGGTGACAAGCTGTTGATCGAGGATCTCAGCTTTTCCCTGCCGCCCGGCGGCATTGTCGGCGTGATCGGTCCCAACGGCGCGGGCAAATCGACACTTTTCAAGATGTTGACAGACAACGAACAGCCCGACAGCGGCTCGATAGAATACGGAGACACGGTCAAGCTGGCCTATGTTGATCAGTCGCGCGACGATCTGGCCCCGGACGACTCGGTCTGGGAGGCGATCACCGGAGGCGCCGAACTGATCAAGCTGGGCGATGCGGAGATGAACAGCCGCGCCTATTGCTCGGCCTTCAACTTCAAGGGGGGCGACCAGCAGAAGAAGGTCGGCCTGCTGTCCGGCGGGGAACGCAACCGCGTGCACATGGCCCGCCTTCTGAAAGAGGGCGGCAACGTCATCCTGCTGGACGAACCGACCAACGATCTGGACGTCGAAACGCTGCGCGCGCTCGAGGATGCATTGGTCGATTTCGCTGGATGCGCCGTGGTAATTTCGCACGATCGGTTCTTTCTCGACCGGATCTGCACACATATCCTTGCCTTTGAGGGCGAGGCGCATGTCGAATGGTTCGAAGGCAACTTCGAAGATTACGAAGAGGACAAGAAACGCCGCCTTGGCCCGGACGCGGTAGAGCCGACGCGCGTGAAGTTCAAGAAATTCGTGCGCTGATAGACGGCGGCGGGTGTTATTGCCCGCCAAATGCCATACGCGGCATCCGGCCTCTTCAGAAAGACTCGTGACCCGATTGCGGCATGCTCGGCGGCGGAATTTGCCGTCGAGCGGTCCAATCAAACCTGATGTCGACAAGCGATGCGCATGCGGTGCCCGGCGTGTGGGAAGAGTCGGTTTGATGCTTCCGGGAACAAGGACGCGCATCCGACCAGACTTGCTGGAAGACATGATCGCCCACCATGAGATCCGTCACGGAATTTGAGCAGCTTTTCAGGGAGCCTTAACGCTCATGCGTTATCCCCCACGGAAATCTGACTTGGAGCCATCACGGAACAAGTAACTCAGCGGTCATCACAAGTGCGGGCCTCGACCATGGATGCCACCAAACCTCAGCGGTGGTTTTCGCCAAAACGCCACAGAAAAGAAATCTAAATGAAAGACATGCCAGCGCAGTCTTCCCGACGAAGCATCACATTGGCGCCTTGAGCTTGCCCAGAGACGGACACGGAGGCGTGAGATCGCAACATGTCGAGCGCATAATTCGGGAGTGCATCATGCAACGTCTTTTTTGGTTGGTTCTTGTCCTCGTCATGGCCTTGGGCCCAAGCGAAAGCCGCGCGCAGAGCCAGTATTCGGACGGCAATTTCTTCAACGTATATTTTCTCAACAAATGCAACCGGGACATCCAGGTGGCGATCCACTACGTCGATCTGTCCGGCAGATGGATCACGAACGGCTGGTGGACGCTCGCCCCGGGCGAACAAGCCTTTGTTGCAAGAACAAAAAACCGGATTTTCTATCACTATGCTGAAAGCATCGGGCCACCATCGGACCGTCTCTTTTGGCGGGGCGCGGCGCAATATTATTCCATCCGCGGGTCCTCGAACACCTACGGGTTCATCCAGCGCAGCATGACGATGGATAACTGGGGAACTTGGACCGAAAGTTACACCTGTTACTAGACCACCTGGCCGTCTAGCGCATCCGGACCGAAGGCGGAATGATGGCACCCGGCACACCGCGGCATGCTTTCCCGGGCCAGGCCCTCAGCAATAGTCCGCATGGGCTCCCTCGCCGATCACCGGTCTTCTGGCATGTCTTCACCTGCAAGGCGCGGTGCCTCGCGGGCATTTCAATGACGCGGCACAAGTTCGACGGCCGCAAGGCATGAACGGCGATCAATGCCCCGGAGCGGGGAACAGGCCGGCATGTCGCCAAGGTCAAAACCACGTCTGGCAGCAAACCGCAGATGGTCAATTCACAGTGATCCGGACAGTTTGGATTCTATTGCACCGACTCGGCAAACCTGCCATTTTAAGACCCGCTACGTTACCACTATCGCCTACCTGTCTCCCTTTCCGGCTACAGCGCTACCGATACTGCTCTGACATTGCCGGGCCGCAGCAGTTCCGCGTGCGGCATATCTACAGGAGACATCACGATGGCGACTGGCACCGTGAAATGGTTCAACACTACAAAAGGCTACGGCTTTATCGCGCCTGACGGCGGCGGCAAGGACATCTTTGTCCATATTTCGGCGGTTGAGCGCTCCGGCCTCACAGGCCTGCAGGACAACCAAAAGGTGACCTTTGAATTGCGCACCGGCCGTGACGGCCGCGAGAGCGCCAGCGATATCGAACTCGCCTGAACGCTTTTGGAGGCCGGCGATCCGCGCCGGCTTCCCCTTCTCCCGGATCAGATTGCCCGTGTCCCCAAGGATCGATGACGAGCAGTTTGCCCGGCTTCGACATACCAGACCTGCCGCAGAACTTAGGCTGGGCGTGCTATCCCTGACGGCTCTTCCTGAAACGCATCGGCGGGCACTGGATAGGCCACCTTTCTGGGCGGCCATTGATCAGACCACCACGACGTATCCGGCATGTGCGTTCAACAGACCCTTCCGGCAGCCGGGTAGGGGAAACATGACTGTCTCGATCATCCAATATGCCTCATCTTCAATGGCATAGCAGGAGACATGACATGACAAAGCACAACCAACCCACACCCGCCAAGCCGACAATGCCCACCCCCGGGAACACCAAGCCAGCAACTTACCGCTTTACCGACTGGGCGGCTTTCTGATCGCCGAAATCGCCCAAAAGTTGCACGTCGCCCACAACGTCGACCTCTGACCCAAATGGCCGTTTTCCCAAGCACCCCGTCGAAACCCTGATTGACCACCGTCGACGAGGTGTCACCGGATATTCGGCAGTCCGCGAACGCAAAGCTCACAACAAATCCGCAGCAGACCCCTTCGGAGGCACTGACGCCGCTACAGGCCAGCGATCTCCTTAATCTTGGACAGGATGAGATCTACACCCTCATCGTTCTTGAGCGCGGAAAAGACGAAGGGCCGCCCGGCCCGCACCCGCGTCGCGTCCCGTTCCATCACCTCGAGCGAGGCGCCAACATAGGGCGCAAGATCGGTCTTGTTGATCACCAGAAGATCAGATCGCGTTATCGCCGGTCCACCCTTGCGTGGGATCTCTTCACCCGCGGCCACGTCAATGACGTAGACGGTCAGATCCGCCAGTTCCGGGCTGAAGGTGGCCGAGAGATTGTCGCCGCCGGACTCGATCAGCACCACTTCGACCTCCGGATGCCGCATTCGCATCTCTGCGACGGCGGCAAGGTTGATCGACGCGTCCTCCCGGATGGCCGTATGGGGGCAGCCGCCAGTTTCGACACCGATGACCCGGTCCGAGGGCAGGATCTGAAGACGCATCAAAGCCTCCGCGTCCTCCTGCGTGTAGATATCGTTCGTAATAACCCCGATCGAGAAATCATTCTTCAGCCGCTCGGCAAGCCGTGCGGTCAGGGTGGTCTTGCCGGCACCGACGGGGCCACCGATACCGATACGCAGAGGGCCGTTCATTGTTGTCATGACTGGAAAAGCCTCGGTTCCATTGTCTCGTGTTTCATTGCCGCCACATCCGACCTAAAGGCATTTGATGCCATGTCCTCCAAGGTGAGCGTCTCTGCCTCGGCCGCAATCTCCGCGCATAGCGGCGTGAGCCGCGCCAAGACCGCTTGTGCCGCTGTCTGGCCCAGCGGCATCAAGCGCTGTGCCGCGGATACAAGGTTGCCCGCGAAAGCCTGCAAATACAGTGCGGCCACCGGCTGCGCCCTCATCCCGTTCTGCCGGGCGGCGGCGCCCAGCGCCACCGGCAGCAGCATCGCGGGCAGGTCCAGTTCCCAGACCTCCGCCGTCACGTGCGTAAACGCCGCGCCCTGCCGCTCCGCCTCGCGCAGTCGCTCGCGGGATGGTTGCCATGCGCGCGCCAAGGCGTCCAGCTCGGCGTCAGGCCGATCCCCGCGGCAGGCCAGGAAGATCCACAGGGCATCCGCACGACCGGACCCCTGTGACAGAACATCCGCAAGCCAGTCCTCCAGCGTAGAGGCATCGCAAACCCAACCTTCCCGCACCGCAGTTTCCAGCCCATGCGAATAGGCAAAGGCCCCGACCGGATAGGCCGGTGAGAGCCACTGCATCAGCGTCAGCAGGCGGGGATCAATGGTCATGATCGTGCGCGGTATGGCCGTGTTCGTGACTGTGGGTCCGGCCGTGTCCATAGGCCCCGCCTTCGGGAGTGAAGGGCCGGATGGCCTCTGTCACCTCGGCCCCTAGATGTTCAAGCATGTGACGGATCACCGGATCGCGCAGGATCAGCAGCCGGTCCCCGGCAATCTCGCAGGGCGTATGCCGGTTGCCGATGTGCCACGCCAGGCGCGGCAAGTCCTCGCCGCGAATTTCCAGCACCTCTTCGGCGGCTGCCTCGATCCGCACTCTCTGCCCATCGCCAAGCACCAAGGCATCGCCGTGATCAAGCGAGGTTGTCTGCTCCAGATCGACAACGAAACTCCGTCCGCTTTCCGTCGTCAGGCGCTTGCGCCGCAAAAAGCGCGATTCGTAGTCCAGAATCACGCGGTCATCGACATTGTCGGTCCAGACACCGGCCCGTTCATGAATCTGTGCAACGGGAAGATCGCTCACTCCACAACCTCGATGTTGGAATAGATGTAGCGGTCGGATCCTTCGAGGTAATCGCTGCCAGCATAGTAGGAAAAGCCCAGTTCAGGCAGATAATAAAGAAGATCAACCGTCTCTGCCTCATCCGGGTCGTAACGGATTTCGATCTGGATCATCTCATATTCACAGGCGCCAAAGTTGATCTTGGCTGGTTGGTCAAAGGAATAGCTCTGCCGCTCCTGGTTCAAGTCACCATCGCTGTTCACGACGAGGTCATATGTCACGCTGCGTCCAGCCTCCGGCATCATCAATTCCTCTGCACGTTGTGCAAAGGCATAGGTGGTGCGGGTGGACAGATCGGGCGCGCCCTCCACCAGATCCACCAGTTCCACGAGGTAGACCCCCTGCGCCAGCATGCTGCGCGACTGGTAGTCATCCGCCGCACTGTATATCGCCTCGATCATGTCCGGCCCGACGCGGCGATAAACCTCCGTGTCGGTGCCGTCGACGGTAAACCGAATTCCCTTTTCCAGATCGCTGGCGACCGGGCAGGCCTGCGCCAGGGCAAGGGTCCCCGGAAGGGCAAGACATCCGGCCATCAGAAGAACACGCATCTGTTCGCTCCTTGTCGGGGACATGCCCCATGGTTTCCTAGGGAGTGCTACAACCGGGTGAGCACCCCCTCTGATGACAGATTGCGCAAGGCACGGCACCAGATCAAGCATCCACAGGAACAAGCCGCTCAGAACAGGAAATAACGCTGTGCCATCGGCAGTTCAGTAGCCGGTTCGCAGGTCAGCAATTCGCCATCGGCCCGAACCTCGTAGGTTTCGGGGTTGACCTCCATATGCGGTGTCGCATCGTTCAGGATCAGATCCTTCTTGCCGATACCGCGCGTGTTGCGCACCGCCAACGTCTCCTTGGCCAGCCCCAGCGTCTTGCCGATACCTTCGTTCAGCGCCGCCTCCGACACGAAGGTCACGGCAGAACGTTCGACACTGCGCCCGTATGCCCCGAACATCGGACGCGAATAAACCGGTTGCGGCGTCGGGATGGAGGCGTTCGGATCGCCCATCTGGGCGCAGACAATCGTGCCGCCGATCAGCACCATGTCAGGTTTCACGCCGAAAAAGGCCGGATTCCAAAGCACGAGATCCGCCCGTTTGCCTTCCTCGATGGAGCCGATTTCATGGCTGATCCCATGCGCGATCGCCGGGTTGATCGTGTATTTCGAAATATAACGGCGCACGCGGAAATTGTCGTTTTCTCCGCTCTCGTCGCTCAGGCGTCCGCGCTGTTTCTTCATCTTGTCGGCGGTCTGCCACGTGCGGATCAGCACTTCGCCGACCCGCCCCATGGCCTGACTGTCCGAGGCGATGATCGAAAAGGCCCCCATGTCGTGCAGGATATCCTCGGCGGCAATGGTCTCGCGCCGGATGCGGCTTTCGGCAAAGGCCACGTCCTCCGGGATCGACTTGTCGAGGTGGTGGCACACCATCAGCATGTCGAGGTGTTCCTCGAGCGTGTTCACCGTGAAAGGCCGCGTCGGGTTGGTGGACGAGGGCAGAACATGCTCCTCGCCGCAGATCTTGATGATATCCGGCGCGTGGCCGCCACCGGCGCCTTCGGTGTGGAAGGCGTGGATCGTGCGGCCCTTCATGGCCTTCACGGTGTTCTCGACAAAGCCGCTCTCGTTCAGCGTATCGGTGTGGATCATCACCTGCACGTCCATCGCATCGGCCACCGACAGGCAGCAGTCGATGGCCGCCGGGGTGGTGCCCCAATCCTCATGCAGCTTCAGCGCGCAAGCGCCGCCCAGAACCTGCTCTTCAAGCGCCGCTGGCAGCGACGCGTTGCCCTTGCCCGCAAAGGCAAGGTTCATCGGAAACGCATCCGCGGATTGCAGCATCCGCCCGAGATGCCAGCTACCGGGTGTGCAGGTCGTGGCCAGTGTGCCATGCGCAGGCCCCGTGCCGCCGCCCAGCATGGTCGTCAGGCCCGAATGCAGTGCATCCTCGATCTGCTGCGGACAGATGAAATGGATGTGGCTGTCAAACCCGCCCGCCGTCAGGATCTTGCCCTCAGCGGCGATGGCCTCCGTGCCCGGACCGACGATGATGTCGACACCGGGCTGCGTATCGGGATTTCCGGCCTTGCCGATCTTGTGGATGCGCCCGTTCCTCAGCCCGACATCCGCCTTGTAGATGCCGCTGTGGTCGACGATCAGTGCATTGGTGATGACCGTGTCCACCGCGCCGTCGGCCCGCGTGGCCTGGGACTGGCCCATGCCATCGCGGATCACCTTGCCGCCACCGAACTTGACCTCTTCACCGTATATGGCAGCATTTGAGCCGCTGCCGCCGGTCTGCGCGGCACCCACGGCCAAAGCGGTCAGATCCTTCTCCACTTCGATGATCAGGTCGGTATCGGCAAGCCGAAGCCTATCGCCTGTGGTTGGGCCGAACATGGCGGCATAAGCAGCGCGTTTGATCTTGGCTGGCATTTTCGTGGTCCTTTCAAAGCGTGCGGCGCATATGGATCATTTCATGGGACATGGTGGCGGGTTTGAGACCCTCGTCCCATTCCCGTTCGAATTTCAGAGACTTGTAGAGCGGCAAGGCTTCTTCGTGCCGGTCCCAGGCATCGAGACGCATCGAGGTAAAGCCCATTTCCCTGGCACGGGCGATCAGCGTTTCTCCCAGCCTGCGGCCGATCTTGCGACCTCGGGCAGCGTCCGTGACATACATCCGGTTCATCTCGCAGGTGGTGTCGTCAAGCCTGCGGAGCATGACAACACCAACCGGAGCACCGTCCATCGACGCCAACAGGCATTCCCCGACTGGGGGCAGGAAAATATCTCGCCAGTTGCGCAGCTGGCCGTCGATATCCTGATAGGCAACATATTCGTCGATGTCCCGCACCCGCTCGGGGTAGCGGACCCGCAGATGATCGAGGAAGGCCCAGACAAGGGTCGCGATATGGCTGGCTTGAGCATCGTCGCGCACCGGCTCGATGACCACTTCGTTCATGCCTCGAACACCTCATCAACCGGCACCTGCATCGCATTGGCCAGCGCGTTTGTCTGGTTGGCCAAGCCGACGACTGCCAACAGTTCCCCATACATTTCAGGCGTCATGCCCTTGGCGCGCGCCGCAGCGGTGTGGGAATGCGAACAGTATTCGCACCCGTTCGTGGCCGAAACAGCCACATACAGCAGTTCCTTGACCAGCGGATCAAGCGCCCCCGGCGCCATGACAACCTTCAGGCGCTCCCATGTCGCTCGCAAGAGAGCCGGATCATGCGCCAGCGCCCGCCAGAAATTGTTCACATACTCCGTGCCCCGCACCGCGCGGATGTCGTCGAAGACGGCCAGCGCCTCGGCGCTGACCTCCTCGTCCTGCAAAAGCCTGACGGTCGCCATCACACCATCGCAAAGATGCGCGCGGGACCGCCCGTGCCCCGCCCGGTCTTGGGCGCGCCGACAATCAGGGTTGCGCCGGCGGCCGGCACATCGCTCAACGAGGCAAGGCATTCGATCCCGTAGCGATTGGTCGGCAGCCAAGCGTAATGCGCATCGAAACTCGCTGAATTACCGGGATCAAGCGACAGCGTGTCCGATGCGATGGCCACCGCTCCCGTTTCTTCGACCAGCATCTGCGCGGCCTCCACGTGAAACCCGGGGAAATGCAACACGCCATCGCCGTCGACGTTGCGATATCCGTCGCCTCCAACCTTTCCGGCCCAGCCCGAATCCATGGCGACGCAGGCGCCTGCCGGGATCTCGCCATGCGCCGCGATCCACGCCTTCAGGTCATCCGGCGTCAACATGGTGTCAGGGTCCTCGGCGGCGCGCGCCGCGATGTCGATCTTCACCAATGGGCAGACAAGGTTCTCCACCGGGATTTCATCCACCGACTGCCCGTCGGCGGAGAAATGCAAAGGCGCGTCCACATGCGTGCCGGTATGCTCGTTGATCGTGAGATTATACAGATTGAACCCGCTCTCGGCAAAGTCGAAGGCCTTGTCGTAAGAGATTCCCGGCACCCCGAAAAAGGTCGGAAAGTTCTCGTCGGTGGTGTGGCTCATGTCGATCACCCCACCATGGCCCGCCGCCATGGCCGGGGTCGTCGTCCCGGCGCCCAGGACGGCCCCCGCGCCAAGCGCGGCCCCCCCTCGAAAGAATGCACGACGGGACAGCATCCGCTCCTTGACCGAGGTCATCACGCAAATATCGCACATGGATTTTTCTCCTGATTGACAAGGGGTTGATGGGGGCGCCAGTCCCCCGCTGAAAAAACTGTCAGTCCAGCGCGCCCATGACGTGCTGGTTGAAGCCGTAGATGGCACGGGTTCCAGCCACCGGGATAAGCTGCACCTCCCGGGCCTGTCCGGGCTCGAACCGCACCGCCGTCCCCGCCGCGATATCAAGGCGCATCCCCCGCGCCGCGGCCCGGTCGAAGTCCAGCGCACTGTTTGCTTCGGCGAAATGATAATGCGACCCGACCTGCACCGGCCGGTCGCCGGTATTGGACACTTTCAGTATGACCGGCGTGCGCCCTTCGTTCAGCGTCAACATGCCCTCGGCCGGGAAAAGCTCTCCGGGGATCATCCTTGGCTCCATGCGGGTGATGCGGCGCGCTCCGTTTCCCGATCAACACGCCCGGCTGTCAGCCCGCCCGCAATTCCCTGCCGCGGCCAATGCCCCACAAGGGACCTGCGCGGCAGCGGCGTCCCCCCGCATGCGCCCGCAGATGTGATCAACTCGCTCATCCTGACTCCCCTCTTGCTTCTTCTCTCTTCAAATACTCGAATATCAACGGATCGGCTCGTGCACCGTGACCAGTTTCGTGCCATCGGGAAAGGTCGCTTCCACCTGCACTTCGTGGATCATTTCGGGCACCCCTTCCATGCATTGCGCGCGGGTGATCACCTCGGCCCCGGCCTGCATCAGATCGGAAACCGACCGGCCGTCGCGGGCGCCCTCGACAACCGTATCGGTGATCAATGCAATGGCTTCGGGGTGGTTCAGTTTCACGCCGCGGGCCAATCGCTTGCGGGCCACCTCGGCGGCCATCGAAACCAGAAGCTTGTCTTTCTCGCGCGGGGTCAATTGCATGTCGTCAGAGTCTCCAGGAAGTCGGAAGGGTGTCCCGGCTGAGCCGGTCCAGTATCGGCAGGAGGCTGCGGCGCAGCTCCAGACTATCAGGGGCAAGCAGGCGCATCACCAGCACATCGGGCTGCAACAGGGACGCCCCGCCGCACCCGGACAGCAGATCTCGCAGGGGATCCAGATGGACCGCCGCGTCCGGCGCAACGTAGACAAGGCTGACCATGGCGCCCGCCCCGCCACCCAGCGCGGCGCGCGTCATTTGTGCTTCGAGATCGCCGAGCAGCCTCACTCCGTCGAGATACAGCGGCGCGCCCGCGCGCCAGATCTCGATCCGGTCGGTGAAACCAACGTCCCGCAAGCGTTCTCCCATGGCGCTGCGCCCGAAGATCACCGGTTCGACAAGCAACAGCTGAGAGTCCGCCGCAAGGGTCGCGTGCAACGTCCGACGCAGCCGGGCGCCTTCGAAAAGGATCAATTCCTGTGGCAGCCAGTGCAGTCGCGCACCTGGCTCTGCGACCAGACAAGTGTCGACGCGCGCCACATCCCAGGAGGCGCGATAGGCCCGCTCCGCCGCTTGCGTCGTAAGCGTCAGCTGCGACCCCGCCCCGGCGCACGCCGAAAAGGACAGCTGATCTCCCCCGGTCAATCCTCCGGAGGTGTTGATCACGATCGCCTCCACCGTCGGTGCCCGGCGCGGGAACAGCGCCTTGACGCAGCCCGACGTGCGCAGCCTGTCGATCGCCGACACGCCATCCCGAAACTTGCTTGAAAGATCCAGCGTGCCCCGCGCGCGCTGGACAGCCGCATCAAGCGGCACCTGTCCAGCTTCGGTTGTGCGCAAATGCTGCGTCATCGCCCCCCCGCGACTTTCTTGACCCCATACCGCCACCCTGCGCGCGGTTTTGCAACACAATCAATCGTCTTGCCATTGCGCCCCCGGAGCAGACCGCCCAAAAAACCGCCGCCATGCCGCATTGCCGCGCATTTTTTAAGCAAAACCCGTCATCGACGGTTCCAAGACCGCCTTGCGATTGACCAGATCACCCGCTTTTCAGGATGACTCGGGGCGCCCTTCCCGACGTGCCGTCAAGTCACCGGTCTGGGGCGTGTGGCGATCCGGACGGGTTGGATTTCGAACAGACCGCCACACTGGATGCAACAAACAGTTGCGGGAGACGACCTAAGGTTGCGGCACCGCCGGACAAGGGACGCTCGCCCGCGGGGAGACAGGAATGAACTCTTTCACCAGACTGCTGTCCGGTGCCGCCACACTGGCACTTGTCGGAGGGGCCGCCAGCGCCCAGGAATGTCCCATCAAGGTCGGTGTCCTGCACTCGCTCTCGGGCACCATGGCGATCTCCGAGACGACGCTCAAGGACACCATGCTGATGCTCGTGGAGCAGCAGAACGAAGCCGGCGGCGTGCTTGGCTGCCAACTGGAAGCGGTGGTCGTGGACCCGGCATCCGACTGGCCTCTCTTCGCCGAAAAGGCACGCGAATTGCTGACCGTGCACGAAGTCGACGTGATGTTCGGCAACTGGACCTCCGTTTCGCGCAAGTCCGTGCTGCCGGTCATCGAGGAACTCAACGGCCTGCTGTTCTACCCGGTGCAGTATGAAGGCGAAGAAAGCTCCAAGAACGTGTTCTACACCGGCGCCGCGCCAAACCAGCAGGCGATCCCGGCCACGGATTACTTTCTCGAGGAACTGGGCGTCGAGAAGTTTGCCCTTTTGGGGACGGATTACGTCTATCCGCGCACCACGAACAACATCTTGGAATCCTACCTGAAATCCAAGGGCATCCCCGAAGAGGACATCTTCGTGAACTACACGCCCTTCGGTCATTCGGACTGGGCGACCATCGTTGCGGACGTCGTGGCGCTGGGTGAGGACGGCAAGCAGGTCGGCGTCATCTCGACGATCAACGGCGATGCCAACATCGGCTTCTACAAGGAACTCGCCGCCGCCGGCATTTCCGCCGACGACATTCCCGTGGTGGCCTTTTCGGTCGGTGAAGAAGAACTGTCCGGCCTCGATACATCGAACCTCGTGGGTCATCTGGCGGCATGGAACTACTTCCAGTCCGCCGAGGCCGACGTCAACGATGCATGGGTCGAAGCGTGGAAAGCCCGCATGGGCGAAGACCGCGTGACCAATGACCCGATGGAAGCACATTACATCGGTTTCAACATGTGGGTGAACGCGGTGACCGATGCCGGAACCACGGACGTCGATGCGGTCCGGACGGCCATGTATGGTCAGGAACATCCGAACCTGACCGGCGGCACCGCGGTGATGTTGCCGAACCACCACCTGGCGAAGCCTGTCTTGATCGGCGAGATTCAGGCTGACGGCCAATTCGACATCATCAGTCAAACCACAGAGGTTCCGGGCGACGCCTGGACCGACTACCTGCCGGAGTCGGCGGTTCTGAAGTCGGATTGGCAAGAGCTTGGCTGCGGCATGTATAACACCCAGACCGAGACCTGCGTTCAGATCAAGTCGAACTACTGATCGACCCTGACGGGGCAGGACACGCCTGCCCCGCTTGACCCGACAATTGTGCAGGGCGGTTCCCGCCCTGCCGTTTTTCCCTCCGAACAGACAGGCCGTTTCATGCTTCGTGCCCTTTTCGCGGCTCTCCTGTTACTGTGGCTTCCGGTCTCCGGCTCTGCCCAAGATCTGCAGGATATCCTGCAAGACCATCAGGCCGAGGTCGCGGATCCGTCGCGCCGCACTGTCGGCCCGGTTCTTGACGCGCTGGCGGCCTCCGGCATCCCGGAAGTGCCGCGTTTCCTCGAACGCTGGCAGGAAAAGGAAGTGCATGTCCGCCTGGAGGATGGCCTGTTTTTCTACGTGGAAGAGACCGACGCCGGCCTCACCCTGATCGACCTGACCACGGGCGATCCCGTGGCCACGGGTGTCGACCCGGACGCGATGGACGAGATAAAGCCCAACGGCGGCGTCCGCAGGGTCATTGCCGAAACCCTCGTGCAATTCCAGCTCTCCGATCCCGACATCACCCGGCGCGCCGATGCGGTGGACGCGATCGCCCGCGGCCTCGATCCCAGCCAGATCGGACCGCTGGCCGCCTCCATCGAGGGGGAGCCCAACGCCGCCCTAAAGCGTCGGAAAGAAAGGCTCTACAACTACCTCATGGCCCGCTACGGAGAGACGCCGGAGGCCCGCATCACCGCAATCGAAGCGCTTTCGACAGATCTGAGCGTCGACGGACGCGCCGTGCTGTCGCAAATCCTCGACACGGAAACCGAAGTCGCGAAAGACATCCCGGCTGATGCGAATGTTGCGCGAATCCTTGAACCCGGCACAGATCTGCCCCGGGAAGAGGCCTATGCATTGATCGCCGAAGTTGCGGGCACGCCTGCCTTGCTTGATCCAAGCTCGATCCGCCCGACGCTTGCGGCGAATGTTCAGGATGGCCGGGTCGGCGGGCTTTCGGTCAACAACCTGGCGTCGCCCGAGGCCCGTCTGCAAGCCTATGACGCGCTGGCCGCAGAGGGCACGGTTCCACCGCGCGCCACGCCCGAAATCGTGTCAGAGACGCTCGCGGGATGGACCATCTATGAGGAATATGACGAACCCGATCCCGCCATAACCGATGCCGCCGAAAAGACGCAGGCCATCGTTCAGGGCCGTGTCGGCACCAGTCAGGCCGCGGACCTTGCGCTGGACGCCATTTCGCTTGCGTCAATCTATTTTCTGGCCGCCATCGGACTGGCCATCACCTTCGGAGTGATGGGCGTGATCAATATGGCGCATGGCGAATTCATCATGATGGGCGCCTATACCGGCTATGTGGTGCAGCTCTTCATCCCGAACTATACCGTGTCACTGGTCGTCGCCCTGCCGCTGGCCTTCGCCCTGACCTTTGCCGCCGGGGTCGCGATGGAGCGACTGGTGATCCGGTGGCTTTATCACAGACCTCTGGAAACCCTGCTGGCCACATTCGGCGTGTCCATCGCGTTGCAGCAACTGGCCAAGAACATCTTTGGCACGCAGGCCCGCCCCTTGACCTCGCCGGACTGGCTTGACGGTGCCCTGGTGCTGAACGACGTGATCCAGATCTCCTATATCCGCATCGCGATCTTCGTGCTGGCGATCATCTTCCTCGCGTTGCTCCTGTTCATCCTGAAGCGGACCCGCCTGGGCCTTGAAGTGCGGGCCGTGACCCAGAACCCGCGCATGGCCGCGTCCATGGGCATCAACCCCGAACGCATCAAGATGATGACCTTCGGCCTCGGCAGCGGCATCGCCGGCATCGCGGGCGTTGCCATCGGCCTCTACGCGAAAGTGACCTCCGAAATGGGTGCCGATTACATCGTCCAGAGCTTCATGACCGTGGTCGTGGGCGGGGTCGGCAATGTCTGGGGCACGCTCGCCGGGGCCACGATGATCGGCACGCTGCAAAAAGGGATCGAGTTCCTGAACCCCTCCAACACGCTGGCGGCCCAGACCTACATGATCCTCTTCATCATCCTCTTCATCCAGTTCCGCCCCAAGGGCATTGTCGCCCTCAAGGGCCGCGCGGCCGGAGACTGACATGCGCATGCACTTCGCTTCCGTTCCACCGGGATTTCTGGTCCCCGGCAGCCTGCCAGACCCGGCAACCGGCCCCGACAACGCGACCGCCGCACCCGGTCCCGCGGCACGATCTCCCGGCGGGTCCGTGCCTGACAAGGTCAGACAGACCGCAGCGCCCACTGCCGGGCGCAAAATCCCGCGACCGCGAATTTCTCCAGACGGAGATCCCGAATGAGACGCAGCTTTTTCGCACAAAACCCCTCAATACTCTGGTTCATCGCCCTGCTCGGTCTCTTCACCCTCGGAGTAACCCTGCTGTCCGAAGCGACGGGTATCGGCTTCCTCTCGACGTCTTTCGTCAAGACGCTGGGCAAGACGCTCTGCCTCTGTCTGGTGGCCATCGCGATGGATGTGGTCTGGGGCTATTGCGGCATTCTTTCGCTGGGCCATTTCGCCTTTTTCGGCATCGGCGGATATGCCGTCGGCATGTGGCTGATGTATGCCCGCACCGAAGGCATCGTGGTCGAAAGCCTGGCCGGTCAGGTCATCCCGCCCAGCCCGCAGGAGGTTTCTGACGCCATCGCCAGCCAGATCTTCGGTGTCGTCGGCGCGTCCGAATTCCCGCCGATCTGGAGCTTTGCACATTCCCTGCCGCTGCAACTGCTGATGGTGGTTCTGGTGCCCGGCCTCTTGGCCCTGGTCTTCGGTTGGCTCGCCTTCCGCAGCCGTGTCACCGGCGTCTACCTGTCGATCCTCACACAGGCCATGACGCTGGCCCTGTCGCTCTACCTGTTCCAGAACGACAGCGGGCTGCGCGGCAACAACGGCCTGTCGGGGCTGCAAAACATTCCCGGTTTCGAATCCGCTCCGCAGAGCGAGGTCTCGATCATCTTCTTCTGGATATCCGCGCTGGCGCTTGCGCTGGGATATCTGCTGTTCGCCTTCGTCACCTCCGGCAAGATGGGCTCCGTGGTTCGCGCCATCCGCGACGATGAGACCCGGGTGCGGTTTCTCGGCTACCATGTCGAAAGCTACAAACTCTTCGTCTTCACCCTGACCGCCATCGTCGCGGGCATCGCGGGCGCGCTCTATTATCCGCAGGCAGGCATCATCAACCCGGCGGAAATCGCGCCCATCGCCTCGATCTACCTCGCCGTCTGGGTCGCCATCGGCGGGCGTGGCCGGCTCTACGGCGCGGTGATGGGCACCGTCTTCGTCACGCTGCTCTCCAGCTGGTTCACCGGCGGTGGCGCGCCGGACATCAACTTGGGTTTCTACACGATCCAATGGACCGACTGGTGGCTTGTCCTGCTGGGCCTGTCCTTCGTCGCGGTCACCCTGTTCGCGCCACAGGGACTGGCCGGTCTGCTCGACAAGCTGGTGAGGAAATCATGAGCACACTTCTCGAACTGTCCGGTGTGTCGGTGTCCTTCGATGGGTTCAAGGCAATAAACAACCTCGCCTTCCAGATCGGCGAACCGGAGTTGCGCGCCATCATCGGCCCCAACGGCGCGGGGAAAACCACCTTCATGGACATCATCACCGGCAAGACCAGACCGGATGAGGGCCGAATCGTCTGGGGCGACCGGAATATCTCGCTACTCGGCATGTCCGAAAGCGCCATCGCCCGCGAAGGCATCGGCCGCAAATTCCAGAAACCCACCGTATTCGAGGCGCAGTCCGTGCGCGACAACCTCGGCATGGCCTTGCGCAATCCGCGCGGGCCCCTTGACGTGCTTCTGTCCAAAAAGACCGCAAGTGGCGCGCGACAGGTGGAAGAGATCGCCGAGCAGATCGGTTTGTCCGACAGCCTTGACCGTCTCGCGGGGGAACTCAGCCACGGGCAAAAACAGTGGCTCGAGATCGGGATGCTTCTGGCACAGGAGCCGCGCCTCCTTCTGGTGGACGAACCTGCCGCCGGCATGACCCCGGCGGAGCGCGAAAAGACCACCGCGATGCTGGTGGAGGCGGCCCGCACCCGCGCCGTGATCGTCGTGGAACATGATATGGAATTCGTCCGGCGGCTCGGCTGCAAGGTGACCGTCCTGAACGAGGGTTCGGTCCTCGCCGAGGGCTCCATCGACCATGTCACCAGCGACCCGCAGGTGATCGATGTTTATCTGGGACGCTAGCTCATGACCGGCCGCGGCCCGAAGGATCCCGTCCCCCGCCGGACCGTTTGTCCGACGGCGGTCTTCTTCTCTCCGAAAATACTCAAACCTGCCGGGACGCTTCCGGCCCGGACCGAGAGCCTTCCCCAATGCTGACCCTGTTCAATCTCACCCTGCATTATGGTCACAGCCAGATCCTTCACGACATTTCCATGGAGGCGAGGCTTGGCGCGGTCACCTGCCTGATGGGCACCAATGGCGTGGGCAAGACCTCCCTGCTCAAGGCCATTTCAGGCACCCATCCGCGGTCCGGTGGAGAGATGCATCTCGAAGAGACCCCTGTCGCCCGCAACGCGCCGTCGCATGTCCTGGCACGACGCGGTGTGGGCTATGTCCCGCAGGGGCGCGACATCTTTCCCTTGATGACGGTGCGCGAGAATCTCGAGACGGGCTATGCCTGCCTTCCGCGTGAGGACCGCAGCGTTCCGGATGAGATATTCGAGCTTTTCCCGATCCTGAAGCAGTTCCTTGGCCGTCGCGGCGGCGATCTTTCGGGCGGGCAGCAGCAGCAACTGGCCATCGCGCGCGCATTGGTGGCGAAACCGAAACTGTTGCTTCTGGATGAGCCCACGGAAGGCATTCAGCCCAATATCATAACCCAGATCGGCGACGTGATCCGCTATCTGCGTGACAGGGGGGACATGGCCATCGTTCTGGTCGAACAGTTCTTCGACTTCGCCTACGACCTGGGCGATCACTTCGTGGCACTCGAACGCGGCAGGGTGATCCACGATGCGCCAAAGGCAGACACCCCCCGGGAGGTATTGCTGCATAAAGTGTCGGTGTAGCCGGGTCCCCGACACACGCAAGCAGCCCGATGACGACGGTGCAGGCCGATGGACGAAGAGGGGACGTCTGGTATGCGGCTGCATGCTGCGTCGTTAAAATAATAGACGCTCTTGTCCCCGCAACAGGCCGATGCAGTCAATTTCTTAAGAGTGCATAGGTTCTATTCCGTCGGTGCGTATCAACGCGTATCTTGAGAACAGACGGGATCAGCCAAGATGAATGACCTGAAGAAAAAGCTCGTGGATTTCGAATTGGACGGGAACAACGCAGCACTTCTGCGCGAGGTGGGTCAACTTCTGAAACCGGAACTGGATAACGTGTTGTCGGACTTCTATACGCGCGCCAAGAGCAATGCCGAGGCGGCCAGTTTCTTTGATGGCCCCGAAAGGATGGACTCGGCCCGCAATGCGCAAAAGAAACATTGGGCGCGTCTGCTGGATGCCGATTTCAACGAAGACTACCTTGCCTCTGTCGATCGGATCGGTCGCACCCATGCCCGGATAAATCTGCCGCTCGATATCTACATGGCAGCCTATACCTTGTCGACATCTGACATGATTGCCGCCTTGGTAAAAAAGGTCTCGCGCTGGCAACGGAGCAAACTGGGTGCCATGCTGGGCGTGCTGACACGGACTTTCGCATTCGATATCGAACGCGTCGTCGCGATCTTCTTCCGCATACAGGCCGAAGAGCAATCGCTTGCATTCACGCATCTGAACACTGCTATCGACAAACTGGCAGAGGGGGATCTGACCCACGTGATCCCCGGGCCCGAGGAAAGCGACTATCCGATCCGCTACGACGCAGTCCGGGAAAAGCTGAACGGCGCCACCGAAAGCCTCCGCGAAACCATGGGGGCTGTCGCCTCCACCACGGAGCAACTGACCCGGATCATCGAAGAAGTGTCATCTGCCGCAGGTGACCTGTCACACCGAACCGCCAATCAGGCGGCCTCGCTCGAGGAAACGGCCGCCGCCGTGCATGAGTTGACCGAAAATGTGGCCAGTTCCGCGAAGAACACCTCAGAGGCCAATACCGTGGCCGGTGCGGCGGCGCAGACCGCGATGGAAGGGGCCCGCACGGTCGAAGAGGCCTCTGGCGCCATGTCCCGGATCCAGAATGCATCGGATCAGATCACGCGGATCATCGGACTGATCGACGATATCGCCTTTCAGACCAATCTCCTGGCTCTGAATGCCGGGGTTGAGGCTGCGCGGGCCGGCAGTGCCGGGCGCGGTTTCGCCGTCGTCGCGGAAGAGGTCCGGGTCTTGGCGGGCAACGCATCGGACGCCGCGCGCCAGATCACCGATCTCGTATCGAACAGCTCACGCGAAGTGGCGAGCGGTGTGGACCTTATCGACACTGCTGGCCGAACCCTTCAGGCTATCGTGGCCAGCTTCGAAAAGGTTGCCAGCCTTTCGTCCGCGATCGCAGCTGCGTCCAGTGAACAATCGACCGCTCTGACCGAGGTAAACTCTGCCGTCAGCCAGATGGACACCGTTACACAGCAGAATGCTGCCATGGTCGAGGAAACGACGGCTGCCGCGACGATCATGCGACAGAACGCGGCCGAGGTCGAAAGCATCCTCGCCGGATTGAAGCTTGAAAAATCCCCGAAAGGCGGAGCGCAAGACTGGTCCCGACGCGCACCCGACCACAGATACGTGGCCTGAAATCGGTCTGATCCCTGCCCAATTCATCACCCCGGCCCCCAAGGTTTCGTCCGGTCAGATGTTCGTCCGCGGGGGCCAGGCCTGACGATCTTTCAAAGATGCACCCCGTTACCGGTCCCGCACAGGCCGCGCCGCATGGTCCCGGCACCCCGAAGATATGCCCAAAATGTGCGTCCTTCATCTTTTCTCTCGAAATGCTCCAAGCTTGAGACCGCAGGCCCAAGGGGACGAAGTCCCCGCCATCCCAACGCACCGTATACCTGCCAACGGGAAAGCTACCATTGACCGCGCCACTTCCGACGACGCCCCATGGCTTGGCCTGCTCCGGCAAGATCCCTACACCGCAGAAAGACAACCGGAGACACCACCCCGTCAGGATGGCCCAAAACTGCAGGCAGCAGACACTTGGCCCATCCAGTGAAGGAACGGCCCTTGTCTGACCCCTTCGAAATGGCACAGGGTGTCACCACGCGGGCCGCACCGGAACCCCTCCTGACGGCCCCACCGAAGGAGACACACCATGCCCCTCTTCGCCCTTGGGAAAACCGGTCTCGAGGTCACCGAGCTTTCCTTCGGCGCGTCTGCCCTCGGCGATATGCCAGACACCTACGGCTACACCGTCGATGAGGAACGCGCACGTGCCACAGTGCACGCGATTTTCGACGGGCCGGTGAACGTCCTCGATACCGCCCGCAACTATGGCTTCGGACGGTCAGAGGCGCGCATCGGCGCGGTGATCCGCGAACGCGGCGGCCTGCCGGACGGGTTCGTTCTCTCTACCAAGCTTGACCGCGACATGGAGACCGGTCGTTTCGACGCCAGCCGCGTGCGCCAGTCTCTGGAAGAAAGCCTGACCGCGTTGAACCTCGACCAGATCCCGCTGTTGCATCTGCACGACCCCGAACATGCTCGCGATCTGGATGAGATCACCCGCAGCGGTGGCGCTTTGGACGAACTCTTCAAACTCAAGGAGGAGGGGCTGGCGCGGGCGGTTGGTCTTGCAATGGGCCGGATCGACATCATGGAGCCGATCCTGCGGGCCAACCCCTTTGATGCGGTGATAAACCATAACAGGTTTACCCTGCTGAACCGCTCAGCCGAGGCAATCTTCGACTATGCCTGCGATCAGGAAATCGCCATTCTGAACGCCGCACCCTTCGCCGGCGGCGTTCTGGCCAAGGGCAGCGCCCGGATGCCGCGCATCACCTATCAGCCGGCAACCGACGCCGACTTGGCTCCGGTGCGCCGCATCGAGGAGATCTGCGCCCGCCACGGCGTTCCCACCGGCGTCGCAGCCCTGCAATTCTCGCTGCGCGATCCGCGCATCACCTCAACCATTCTTGGCGCTTCGACCCCGGATCACGTCGCCCAGGCTCTGGACTGGGCGCGCATGCGGCCATCAGCGGCGCTTTGGGACGACCTCGCAGACCTTGCCGTCTCAATTGAGGATCCCGAATCGCATCGGATCTACAAACCGGGCTGACAGCTCAAGGCGCCCCCGCATCCTGGGCCAAAAGCCCCGACAGATGGGCCGGTCAGACGATATTCAGTCACGTGGAGCACACAGGATCTGCCGGTTCGTCACCTCCTTGCCGCGCGGCCGCATTCCTCTCAAACGCCGACCTGCCAGAACAATCCCCATCCACCGCCGAACCGTGCTGCTGACAGCCACGCACCCTGGGGTCGCGGATGGAAACCGCAGCCCGTCGCACTGGCCAAATTGACAAGTCCGGCGCCCGGCGCAAAGCTGCGGACAAGCTTCAACCGACAAGGAATGTCCGATGAAAATGCTGACCACCACCGCGCTGGCCTGCGCGCTCGCCGGCGCGGCAGTCGCCCAGACTGACTGTGCTGCGGGAAAGACGCTGACCGAGGGGACACTGACCATCGCAACCGGCAATCCGGCATATTATCCGTGGGTCCTGGACGATTCCCCAGAAAGCGGCAAAGGCTTCGAAGCGGCCGTCGCTTACGCCGTCGCCGCGGAGATGGGGTTTGCCGCCGATCAGGTGACCTGGGTGCGCACGTCCTTCGATCAGTCGATCCAACCCGGCGCCAAGAATTTCGACGTGAACATGCAGCAATTCTCGATCACCGAGGCGCGCGATCAGGTGGTCGATTTTTCGCTGCCCTATTACAGTTCGGCGATGGCCGTTCTGACCACGCAACCGGTTGTCGATGCCGGCGCCCGGCCCACCGTGACCAGCCTGAAGACTCTCCTCTGGGGTGCCGATGCCAACACCACCGCTGTGCCAATGCTGTCGGAGTTGATCGCCCCCGAAAAATCCCCGATGCTCTACGGCGACAACGTGGACGTCACGGCCGCCATGCAGGCGGGCCAGATCGACGCTGCCTTGTTCGACCTGCCCACGGCCCTCTACCTCTCGGCCGTGGTGCTCGAAAATGGTGTTGTCCTTGGACAATTTCCCCCGGGGCGCAGCGCCAACCCCGATCAATTCGGTCTCCTGATGGAAGAGGGCAACCCCTTGAAATCCTGCGTCGACGCTGCGCTGAGCACGCTGACAGACAACGGCACCCTCGCCGAAATCGAGGCCATGTGGCTTCAAGATGCCACCGGTGTCCCCGTCATCCAGTAAACCCGGACCGGGGTGAGACAGCCCGGGCATTGGGCTTCTTCTCTCTTCCAATACTCCGGGGGAGTCCCGCAGGGACGGGGGCAGAGCCCCCTTCCCCGACACTCATCCGCAAACCTGCAGGACCCATGCCCAGCCGCCGCCAGATATTCGAATCCCGCCAGCGCCGCCGCGCCAACCTGATTGCCGCCTCATCAACCGGGGCAGTGCTTGTGGCGATCATCGTGCTGGTGCCTATGGCGCCGGGCTGGGATGCGGTCCAGCGCAGTTTCTTCAATGCCGAGATCTTCGCAAGAACCTTCCCCGGGCTGCTCAACGCCTTCCTGCTGGACATCGCCATCTTCGCATGGTGCGCGCCACTCATTGCCGCTCTCGGTCTTGCGGTGGCGATTGCCCGCGACCTGCGCACGCCAGCGCTCTACCCGGTCAAACTTCTGGCGATCCTCTATACCGACATCTTTCGCGGCCTTCCGGTGATCCTCGTGATCTATCTCATCGGCTTCGGCGTGCCGGGCCTCGGCCTGCCGCGGCCGTGGAATTCGCCCTACATCTGGGGATCGCTGGCGCTGATCCTCGTCTACGCCGCCTATGTGGCAGAGGTCATCCGCTCGGGCATCGAGTCGATCCATGACAGCCAGCGCGCGGCTGCGCTGTCGCTAGGGCTGTCGTCCTCGGATACCATGCGGTTCGTGATCCTGCCACAGGCGATCCGCCGCGTGGTCCCGGCCAACATGAATCTCTTCATCGCGTTGCAAAAGGATGTCGCGCTCTTGTCTTTCATCGGCCCGGTTGAAATCTTCCGCCAGGCCGGCGTCTACAAGTCTCTTCTTGCGAATTTCACACCCTATGTGGGCGCAGCATTGATCTTTCTCGCCATCACCATTCCCGCCACGCGCTACGCCGATCACCTGATGAACCGACAACGACAGGCCCGCAGCTGATCCATGCCAACCTTGATCCTCACCGACGTCCACAAGAGCTTTGGCACCAATCCGGTGCTCCGTGGCATCGATCTGACAGTGACCTCAGGCCAGATGATCTGTCTCATCGGCGCATCCGGCTCGGGCAAATCCACGCTCCTGCGCTGCATGAATCTGCTCGAACCGATTGACGATGGCCGGATCGAACTGGATGGCATCGACATATCGGAACCGGGCTACGACCCGCAGCGGGTGCGCCAGCGCATCGGCACCGTATTTCAAAGCTACAACCTCTTTCCGCATATGAGCGCGCTGGAAAACGCCATGCTTGCGCCGCGCCGCATCCACCGTCAAAGCCGCGAGGAGATGGAGCCGCGCGTCACCACCCTTTTCGCGCGCTTCGGCCTTGCCGACCGTATGCATCACTACCCCGACCAGCTCTCGGGCGGACAGCAGCAGCGCGTCGCCATCATCCGGGCCCTGGCGATGCAGCCCCAGATCATGTTGTTCGACGAGATCACGTCGGCGCTGGATCCGGAACTGGTGGGCGAGGTGCTGGACGTTCTGCGCCAGCTGCGCGCCGAGGGCATGACCATGGTGCTCGCCACGCATGAGATGGGTTTTGCCCGGGAACTGGCCGATACGGTCTGTTTTCTTCACGCGGGCCGCATCCTCGAATCCGGCAGGCCCGAACAGGTCTTTGTTCATCCCCAACAGGAGCGTACCCGCGCCTTTCTCTCGCGCGTCCTGTAAAAGGAACGCCTCCCAATGTGGCGGACCGCCTTCCACCATGACCATCGCACGTTGCCGTCACCCGGATAAACGGCCCCTCGAAGATATTGACCGCGCATTCCAGATGGGGGCGGCCCGAAACCACGTGGCAGGCACCAGCCCGATACCCCGCATTCCGCGAAACGGCCCGATTATCGGAGCAACCAAACCCTTTGGCGCGACGGGGTCGGGTTTTCCCGCGTTGACGGAACAGCCACTTCTGACCCAACATGATCCGAGGTTGATTTTTATCTTTTCAAGAAGGGATCCTATCGTGCGTCTCGCTGCTTCACTGGCAACCCTGATCGCCTCGATCGGACTGACGGGCACTGCGCCGTCTCCTGCCTTGGCGCAGGACTTCGTCGGGTTCGACAGATCGAGTTTTGGGCAGGTCGTGCTTAACCGCGACCAGGCGGCAAGTGCGAGTGGCGACATCAATTTCGAACTTGCCATCGGCGATTACAACAACGAACCAATCCTGAACTATTCCACGCAAAGCGTCTTTTCCAGGATGGGGCTGGCCGTGGGCCGGCTTGATATCCTGACCGACACCGGCGTCTATCCCTGCACCGCCTTCATCGTGGATGAAAAACATATCCTGACGAACAACCATTGCGTTCCCGGCATCCTCGAGAATGAGCGCGCTGGCGCCACGCGGATCGATTCCGTCATGTTCATCGCTGGCTACCGGCAGACCGGCGTGGAGGAAGGCACCCGCCGCTACACCGTCATCCCCACGCCGGTCGAGACATCCAAGCCGCTGGACTATTCAGTGCTGGAGGTGATCGGCGATCCCTCCGCCGACTTCGGCAAGCTGGAACTGAGCGCCAATATCGCAAATGACAACGACCCCTACTGGGTGATCGGCCATCCGATGGGCGAGGCCCAGCGCATCAGCCGGGAGAAGTGTCGCGCCAACAGCCCGGCCCTGTCGAACCGGCAATTGCTGCACACATGCGATACTCTGCCGGGCAATTCGGGTTCCCCCGTGATCGACGCGGGCTTGCAGCAAGTCGTGGGGCTTCACCACGCCGGCTCCAGCCGGGACGCCGTAAACTATGCCATCCCGATGTCGGACATCCTTGCCGACTCCAAGGTGCTGAAGGCTACGTCCGGCCCTCAACCCGTCACGCCGGACGTAAACGAACCCGCCCCCGACCCGCAACAGGACGACGACCCGATCCGCCCGCCGGAGCCGGGAGACGACGAAAGCGCGTTGACCATGTGCGATGCCCTCTTCGACGAGGCGAAGGATTTCGCCCAATGCTTTGCCTACGAGGCATATCTGGAGGTCTGCGGCGACCACACCTATGCAATCCTCGCCAAGTCCTACATTGCCCGCGAATGCAGCGCCGTGGTTGACAATACGCCCCCGCCACCGCCGGAGGAACCGCAGGTAGCGGACCCCCTGCGCCCGTGGTGCGACAACGGCCGCCTGACCCCGACAGAGCGCGCGATATGCGGCAGCCGCTATCTGGCCGGTCTCGACGAAGAAATGGAACGCGCCTACGCCGATCCGGCCCGGCCTGTCACCTCCGCCGAACAGGGAAGCTGGCGCCTCGGCACCCGCGACCGGTGCGGCGCCGATGAGGATTGCATCGCCCGCGTCGTGATCGAACGCATCACCGATCTGATGACCCCCGTCGCACCCGCGCCAAAGCCCGCACCCCGCCCATCCTATGATATGTATGTCACCGGAACGGACAACCTGAACGTGCGGGGCGGCCCGGGAACGCAATTTGGCGTCATCACGACGATCAACTTTGCCACCAAGGTTTCAGTGATGGACCGGCGCGACGACTGGTCCAACATCCGCCTTTCCAATGGCCAGACGGGCTGGGTTTCGGACCGCTACCTGACCTCGAACAAGCCCCGGACGCAACCTTCGCCACAATGCCGGGCGCAGGTCGTCAACCTGAACCGCTACAGCAACCGCACGCGTGCGGACGGCTCGGGGTTTCTGAACATCCGGACGCAGGCCAGCACCCGCGGTCGGATCATCTCCGAGACGTATCTCGGCGACACCCTTCAGGTGCTGAACCAGAGCGGCAACTGGGCGCAGATCCGCTGCCTCTCCGGGCAATGCATGAATCCCTATCGCGGCTCCGGCGGTGTGACCGGCTGGGCCTCGAAAAAATATCTATCAATCCAGTGCCGGTAATCAGAATTCCAAACCAAACGCCCTTTCAAAGGAGATAATGAGATGAAACCACATGATCTGATGAAGGTGAGCGTCGTCGCCCTGTCGACCGCCTTCGCCCTTCCAGCGATGGCTCAGGACCAGAGCAAGCTTGTCGTTGCCGAAGACCTCGACTACAGCCTGCCCGCCGACGCGACGGAGTATGAAACCGCCGCCTACGGCGTGTTGCAGAAATATTGCGCGGACTGCCACCAGCAGGGGGCTCTGGGCGACGGTCTGGACAAGCCAAAGGCCGGCTTCGGGCATGTGCTTGACCTGCGCCGTCTGGCCCAGGACCCCAAGCTGGTCATTCTGGGCGATCCGACCAAATCCAAGCTCTATCAGGTGATCACCGGCGGCGCCCCCGCCATGCCCGACAACTGCTGGGACCCCGATTGCGTGCCGGACGAGACCGAATTGAAGCAGCTTGAGGACTGGATCGTCGCGCTGGGTGAAACCGCGCCCGAACCACGCAAGTTCATCTCGCTGGCCGATATGTATGCCATGGCCCATACCGATCTGCAAAGCCAGCCGACGAACCGCCGCGACCGCATCCGCTATATCTCGATGCGGCCGATGTGGAACGATCCCGAAGTCACCGATGAAAACTATCAAGGGTATCTGGCGGCCACGGTCAAGCTGCTGAACGCGCTCAGCTGGAACCCGAACATCTACAAGTTCGAAAAGGTCGATGACCATGGCGTGCTGCTGCGCGTCTTCTTGCCGGATCTCGACTGGACGCATGAAACATGGGGCTACCTCGAAGCGGAATATCCCTATGCCATGCAGAGCGATACCGATCCGTATCTCGGATCGCTGCAAAACCTCGCCGGGACGCAGGTTCCCGTGATCCGCGCCGACTGGTTTACGGCGACCGCGTCCGTTTCGCCCCTCTACTATGACATGCTGGGTCTGCCGGACACCGTCGCGGGTTTGGAGGCCAAGCTGGGCATCGACATGGCCAAGAACATCCTGAACGAGCAGGTCGTGCGCGCCGGCTTTCAGGACTCGGGCGTCTCCACGCACAATCGTCTCATCGAACGTCACCCCATGGGAACAGGCTTTTTCTGGACGTCCTATGACTTTGCCGGGTCACAGGGCAGACAGAGCTTTTTCGAATATCCGCTGGGCCCGATCGAGGCCTACGGTCCCGACCTGGCTTTCGAACATGATGGGGGCGAGTCGATCTTTACCCTGCCGAACGGGTTTCACGCCTACTATCTCAACACCGCCGATGGGGAGCGTCTGAACGTCGGCCCGACGTCGATCGTGCGCGACACGGACTATCCCGATGGCACCGGTGAGGTCGTCAACGGCATCTCCTGCATCTCCTGCCACGTCAAGGGAATGCGCTTCAACGATGACTCGGTGCGGGAGGTCGCGCTGAACAACCTGGCCCTGCCGTCCTCGGCGCGGCAGACAATCGACGCGATCTATCCGGGCAAGGATGTCGTCAACGAGTATTTCCAGCGCGACATGGAGGATTTCCTCAACACGCTGGACCAGGCGGGGATCGAACCGGACACCAAGGTTGCCGGTCTGGAACCCGTGCGCGGTCTGTTCGTCTATCACGTCGATTACTTCATCGACTTCGACCAGGCGGCCAACGAACTCGGTCTGACCTCGGACGCGCTGCGCTCGCGCATGGCCTTTGCCACACGGGACATGGCCGGTCTTCTGACACGTCTGGACGTCTCACCCATCGCGCGGGACGAATGGACTGCGGCCTATCCGGTCCTGCTCGACACGCTGACCGACTACCGCCCCTACAAGACAGACTATGTCGTTACGGCCGACCTGTCCCATTCGATCAAGCAGGTGGTCAAGGACACCGACTATGAGCCGCCTGCGAAGAAGGTCGTCGTGGTCAAGGATGACGGTTACAAGACACCCTCTGTCGTGAAGGATGGCGATTACAAGGTCACCGGCAACGACTATGTCGTGAAGGGTAATGAACCGATCAAGACCCATGACGACGCCAGGAAATACGGCGCCGACTACGATCCGGTGCAGCATTCCGCCGCAGCGCAGAGTCACCTGACGGTCTACACCGACCGGCCCACCTACAAGGTCGGCGATGAACTGAGAATCTTCATCGAACCGCGCCACGATTGCCGCCTGACGTTGATCTCGATCGACGACGATCACGACAGCTGTGTGCTCTATCCCTTTCCGGGACTTGAGGATATCGTCATCCCGGGCGGCACCCAGTATGTCTTTCCGCCGAAGGGGGCGCTGCGCACCTCCGAACCGGGCCTCGAGACGATCCTTGCGATCTGCAACGGCGGTCAGGCGGCAATTGACAAGGTGACCCGCGACACATCCAAGGTCTCCTGCTCGGCCGGACACAAGACCGTCTCCAAGGATCGTTACGAAAGTGTCGTGAACGAAACCCTGGTGCTGGATCTGAATGGCGGCGCCAAGGACCAGAAGAAAACCGACAGCGGCGTCGACTACCGCGCCGTCAGCAAGCACAATCCTGACGTGACCAAGGCCCAGATCTCGGTCATGGTTCGGGAATACTGAGGAGATGAGAGCGATGCGCAAGTTGACCCTGAGCGTCGCTCTCTGCCTTGGTCTGCCGATGGCAGGCCATGCGCAGAGCGGCGAAATCTTCATCCCCGGGGACGATCCGGTCATCGAGTTCAAACCCGACCCACAGCCGCAAAACCGTATGGCCGGCTGCCTCCTTGATGCCAATGCCGCCAGTTGCGCCGATGTGGACATCGATCCGGGAGGAATATCCTTTGAAAGCGCGGGGCCCGCAGTTCAGTTCGAGACACTGGTTCTGGATCTTGACGAAAACAAGGTCGTCGTCAGTAAGGCCCCCCCGCCGGAACCACCCCGGTACGACGCCCCGGAACCGCCCAGGACGGGCAAGGTCACCCTGCCCTCGGTCGCGATCACGATCGAGTTCGATTATGACAGCGACCGCGTTCGTGGGGACCAGCGCGGCAAGATCGACAGCCTCATCGCGGCATTGAACGATCCGGCACTCCAAGGCACGTCCTATGCGGTGATCGGCCATACCGATGCCGTCGGGTCCGAGGGTTACAACTGCGATCTTTCCCTGCGGCGGGCCGCATCGGTGACGCGGCTGCTGGAAAGCGGCTATGCCAATGTGCCGCTCTACCCGGTGGGGTGGGGGGAATATGTGCTCAAGGATGAGGCTTATCCGAACGCGGCGGAGAACCGTCGCGTGACCTTCCTGCGGTTGCCCGATACGCCGGGGGCGGTGTTGCAGACGGCCAGCTCCGTGTGCCGTTACTGACAGGGGCTTCCCCGGCCTGACACGGCGGCAATCCTGCGGGCGGGCGGGTGCGACAGCACCGCCCGCCTTTTTCGTGCATGCCCGACGGTGTCTTGTAAACTGTCCTGCGGACAGCCATTCCCCCGGCGGCCGGTTGGCCCGGCACAGGGCGAAGACAGCGGCACCGCACGGGCTGTCGCGCTCTCGCAGGGTGCTGTGACAATCGCGCCCCCGTGCCCGCCGGGCGACCACGGGACAGCGCGGAACAGGCCTTTCGCTTCTTGGCGGTCCCCCGGGATGCACGACCATGAAAAGGTGACGCTAGATTTCTTTCAAAAAATGTCATTAGTAGGCGAGAAAAACATCATCACCACGCAAGGATCTTGATGGCAAAGCGCCCGACAATCACCGATCTGGCCCGCGAGTCTGGCGTCAGCGTCGCCACTGTGGACCGCGTATTGAACGGTCGCGCCAAGGTGCGCGAAGAAACCGCGCGCCGCGTCTACGAGGCCGCGCAGCGCATCGGCTATCATGCCGCCGCATTGATCGGGCAGCGCATGTTCGCCGATCTGCCCGAGATCCGCTTTGGCTTTGTCTTTCCCAAGGCCCGCCAGCCGTTCTGGCAGGATGTCGCCCGCGAAATGGAGGCCGCGGTTGCCCGCGCGCCCGGTATCCGCGGCAAGATCGTTATTGAATTCGCCCCGTCGCAAAGCCCGGGAGACATCGCCGGGCTGATGACGGGCCTTGCACCACAGTGCGATGCGCTGGCATCTTCGGCGGTGAACCATGTCCAGATCACCGACACGGTCAGCCAGTTGCAGGCTGGCGGCGTCCCCTGCTTTTCCATGCTCAACGACTATGCTCAGGGCGTCCGCCAAGGGTATATCGGCCTGAACAACATGAAGGTGGGGCGGATCGCGGCCCACATGATGTACAAGACCGTGGGCCGCCCCGGGAAGCTCGCGGTTTTTGTCGGCGGCTACCGCTGGCACGGCCATGAGCTGCGTGAGACAGGGTTTCGCAGTTATTTCCGCGAATATGGGCCGGACTTTACCGTGCTGGACACGATGGTGAACCTTGAGACCCGGCAGCTGACCTATGAGACCACGCTGGAACTGTTGCAGCGGCACCCGGACCTGAAGGGGCTTTACTGCGCGGGTGGTGGCATGGAAGGCGCTATCGCCGCACTGCGGGAAGTTCGCGCGCCCGGACAGGTCGCAATGATCCTGCATGAGATCATCCCCGAATCCCGCGCGGCGCTGGCCGATCGATATGCCGAGATGGCCATAGCAACGCCTCTGGAACAGCTTTGCAACGACACGATCACCCTTATGACAGAAGCAGTGCAATCGCGCGATGCGGCCACACCTGGTCAGCATTTCTTGCGCCCGGACCTCTACCTGCCCGAATCCGTCTGAGCGTCATACGTGACGGCAACGACCTTGCGCGCCAACGCCGTCTTGCGACCGAGTATGCGCGGCCGTGATGGCGCGGGCGAAAATCGTGCTGTAACGAAACCCAGGACGCTGACCCAACTGCCGTCTGAAATCTTAACCACACACATGCGGTGCCGACAGCATCCGCCATTGCCCCGTTCAAGCAAGCCCCCCCTCCTCTACTGGTCATTCCACATGAGGAAAGTCTCTCTGCGTTTTCCCTCAAGACCTGTCATGAATGATAGGAAGCACACGAAAGGGAATTGACCAGACAGCCCTTCCCGGCCCAATTTCACGGCAGCACGCGTCGTGACGGGAGAACGGCGCACACTCTATGATCCGGAAAGGCAGACGGCATGGGCAAGACCCTGGATGTGATCACCATTGGACGATCCTCGGTCGACCTCTACGGGGCGCAGATCGGCGGGCGGCTAGAGGACATGGCAAGCTTCAACAAATATATCGGCGGATCACCCACCAACATGGCCGCCGGAACCGCGCGACTTGGCCTGAAATCCGCGCTCATCACCCGCGTTGGCGATGAACACATGGGCCGGTTCATCCGCGAGGAACTGGCCCGAGAGGGCGTCGATACCCGCGGCGTCGTGACAGATCCGGAGCGGCTGACCGCGCTGGTGCTGCTGGGGATCCGCGATCAGGAACAGTTTCCCTTGATTTTCTACCGCGAGAACTGTGCCGACATGGCCCTGTGCGAGGACGACATCGACGACGCCTTTCTGGCGCAGGCGCGCGCGGTCGTCGCGACCGGCACTCATCTGTCGCACCCCCGCACGGAGGCGGCCGTGCTCAAGGCGCTGAACTACGCGCGGGACAACGAGATGCAGACCGCGCTGGACATCGACTACAGGCCCAATCTCTGGGGTCTGGCCGGTCATGGCGCGGGCGAGGAACGGTTCATCGCGTCGGAGAAGGTCACCGCCAAACTGCAATCCTCCCTTCACCTCTTCGACCTGATCGTCGGCACCGAGGAGGAATTCCACATCGCGGGTGGCAGCACGGATACGCTCCAGGCCCTGCGCAACGTTCGCAAGGTGTCCGGCGCCACGCTGGTCTGCAAACGCGGTCCGATGGGGGCCGCGGCCTTTACCGGTGCAATCCCCGACACGCTGGACGAGGGCCAGAGCGGACCGGGCTTTCCCATCGAGGTCTTCAACGTGCTTGGGGCCGGCGACGGGTTCATGTCCGGTCTGCTCAAGGGGTGGCTGGATGGAGAAGACTGGCCAACCGCCCTGACATACGCCAATGCCTGTGGCGCCTTGGCAGTGTCGCGCCACGGCTGCGCGCCCGCCTGTCCCTCTTGGACGGAACTGCAATTCTTCCTTGAACGGGGCGTCGTGGATAAGGCGTTGCGCAAGGATCAGACCCTGGAACAGGTGCATTGGGCCACCAACCGCAAGGGCGACTGGCCGGTGATGCGCATCTTTGCCTTCGACCACCGGATGCAGCTGGAAACGCTGGAGGGCGCAACGCCCGAACGGATCGATCGGTTCAAGACACTGTGCCTCGACGCATGCACGCAGGTGGCAGGCGACGGCACGGGTTATGGCCTGCTCTGCGACAGCCGCCTTGGCCGCGACGCGCTTTACCGGGCGGCGGGGCGCGGACTGTGGATCGGGCGGCCGGTGGAATGGCCCGGCTCGCGGCCCCTGATGCTTGAGCCGGAGATTGGTCCGGATTTCGGCGGTTTGAACGAATGGCCGCTGGAGCATGTGGTGAAGGTCTTGTGCTTCTACCATCCGGACGATCCCGCGGAGATGCGCGCCGATCAGGAGGCGACCGTCCTGCGCCTGTTCCATGCCGCGCGCCGGAACCGGCTGGAATTTCTGCTGGAGGTGATCCCGTCCAAGGCCGGTCCGGTCGACGACGACACCACCGCGCAGGTGATCCGCAGGTTCTACCAGATCGGCGTCTATCCGGATTGGTGGAAACTGGAACCGATGACCGGCGATGCGGCTTGGCAGGCCACGGTCGACGCGATCGAGGCGCATGACCCGCATACACGTGGTATACTGGTCTTGGGTCTTGGGGCCACGGACGCCGCCCTGAAGGACAGTTTCGCGGCAGCGGCGCGTCATGGCTTGGTAAAGGGCTTTGCCGTCGGCCGCACGATCTTTGCCGACGCAGCCCGGGACTGGATGGCCGGCACGATGACCGACGACGCGGCTGTCGCGCAAATGAAGGACAATTACGCACGGCTCTGCGGATACTGGGACACCGTGCGAGAGGAGAACCGACCATGACAACGATCCGACTGACCGCGGCGCAGGCGATGGTGCGCTATCTGTCCGCGCAAATGAATGAAAACGGCGAGCGTTTCCTTGCCGGCTGCTGGGCAATCTTTGGGCACGGCAACGTCGCGGGTCTTGGTGAGGCGCTCTATGGTGCCCGTGACACGCTGCCCACTTATCGCGGCCACAACGAGCAGACGATGGCCCATGCCGCAATCGCCTACGCCAAACAGTCCAGACGGCAGCGCGCGATGATGGTCACGTCGTCCATAGGCCCCGGCGGGACCAACATGGTGACCGCCGCCGCGCTGGCGCATGTCAACCGGCTGCCCGTATTGCTGGTGCCCGGCGATGTCTTTGCCAACCGCGGCCCCGATCCGGTGCTGCAACAGGTGGAGGATTTTGGCGATGGAACCGTTTCTGCCAACGACTGTTTCCGCCCGGTTTCGCGCTATTTTGATCGCATCACCCGGCCGGAGCAATTGCTGACCGCCCTGCCCCGGGCCATGGCAACCCTGACAGATCCGGCGGAATGCGGACCCGTCACGCTGGCCTTCTGTCAGGATGTGCAGGCAGAGGCGTTCGATTTCCCCGAAAGCTTCTTCGTGCCGCGCACATGGCACCAGCGCCGGATCCGCCCCGATCATCAAGAGATCCAGCGCACAGTCGCAAGGATCCGCGCCGCGAAAAACCCGGTCATCGTGGCAGGGGGCGGCGTGCATTATTCGGACGCCTGTGCCGATCTGCAACGCTTTGCAGAGATGCACAACATTCCGGTGGTCGAGACACAGGCCGGCAAATCCGCGCTGGCGTGGGATCACCCGCTGAACCTTGGCCCGGTTGGCGTGACGGGCGCCTCCTCGGCCAATGCCGTCTGCGCGCAGGCCGATCTGGTGCTGGGTGTCGGCACGCGGTTTCAGGATTTCACCACAGGGTCCTGGGCGCTATTCAAGAACCCGGAGGCCACACTGATAAGCCTGAACGTCAACGCCTATGACGCAGTCAAGCATGGCGCCATGCCCCTGCAATCAGACGCCAAGACCGGTCTGACGGAACTGGCTCTGGAACTGGGTTCTTACCGTGCGGCGGATGTGGACCCGGCGTTGAAATCCGACTGGTTCGCCGCCGTAGATCCGATCACGGAGGCCCCCGGCGAGGCAAACGCCCTGGCCACAGACCAGCAGGTGATCGGCGCCGTGCAGCGCGCTGCCGGTCCCGATACCGTGGTCATGTGTGCCGCCGGAACCATGCCCGGAGAATTGCACAAGCTGTGGAAGGCCCCGCGCCCCGGATCCTATCACATGGAATACGGGTTCAGCTGCATGGGTTACGAGATTGCCGGCGCCATGGGTATCAAGATGGCCGACCCGGACCGCGACGTGATCTGCATGATCGGCGACGGCAGCTACATGATGGCCAATTCCGAACTGGCCACCGCCGTGTCGATGGGGGTCAAATTCACGATGGTCATCACCGACAATCGCGGATTTGCCTGCATCAACCGCCTGCAAATGGGCACCGGGGGCGCGGAGTTCAACAATATGCTCGACGACACGGTGCATGAGACCCCGTCCAACATCGACTTTGCCGCCCATGCGGCGTCCATGGGGGCGGCAGCGGTGCATGTGAACACCATCGCCGAATTGGAAGAGGCTCTGGCCCGGGCCAAGGATGCCACTGGCCCGTTTGTCGTGGTCATCGACACCGATCCCTATTTCACGACGCCGGACGGCGGGCATTGGTGGGATGTGGCCGTTCCGGAGGTGTCCGACCGTGCCGAGGTGAATGCGGCCCGCACAGGTTACGAAGCGGCGCTCAAAGAGCGTGTCTGAAGGAAGGCAAAGACCATGAGTGTCAAAATCGGGATCTCTCCCATCGCCTGGCAGAACGACGATCTGCCCGACCTGACGGCTGCCTTCACCATGGAACAGGCGCTGAAGGAATCCCGCGAAATCGGCTACACCGGCGTCGAACGCGGCCAGCGGATGCCACATGACACGCCGGGCCTGCGCCGCACCCTTGCCGACAACGACATCGCGCTGTGCGGTGGCTGGTGTTCCGGAAATTTGCTGGTCAACGATGTGGCGCAGGAAATCGAAGCCGTTCGCCAGCAGGTCGAACAATTCGTCGCGCTCGACGCGCCCTGTATCGTCTACGCCGAATGCTCCAACACGGTGCAGGGCCAGATCGGCACGCCGGTCAACGCCCGTCCCAAGCTGACGCACGACGAGATCAAGACCTACGCCGCCAACCTGTCGGACCTTGCGAAATGGATGGCCGATCAGGGCATGCCCATGGCCTACCATCACCACATGGGATCCATCATCGAGGATGAGGAAGACGTCAACTGGCTGATGGAGGCCGCCTCGAAAGAGGTGAGCCTGTGTTTCGACACCGGCCATCTGCTGTTTGGCGGCGGCGACGTGATGGCCACGCTGAACCGCTGGGCCGACCGCGTGCTGCATGTGCATTTCAAGGATATCCGCCCCGAGGTGGTCAAGGATGTCCGCGAGAACGATCGCAGCTTTCTCGATGCGGTGATCGCGGGCGCCTTTACCGTGCCGGGCGATGGGTGCATCGACTTTCAGGCGGTCGCAGACAAGCTCAAGGCGATGGAGTTCGACGGCTGGATCGTGGTCGAGGCGGAGCAGGACCCCGCCAAGGCGCCGCCCTACGAATTCTCGAAAAAGGGCTACCAGCATATCCTTGAGGTCTGTGGCAAGGCCGGACTGGAAATAGCAGGATGACATCATGACCCGCCTGTTCAACGTGCAGCTTGCATTTTTCATCCCGCTCTGGCGGCGGATCGCCCTTGTGGCGGTTTGCCTTGGCTGGAGCCTTCTTGAGCTGAGCATGGGCAACTCCGGCTGGGCCGTGCTGTTTGCCGGGATCGGCATTTATTGCGCACATCAATTCTTTCTGGCGTTCGACCCCGAGATCGCCGGCAAGGACAACAAGAAAGATGTGCCGAACGACACTGACGAAGGAGGATCGTCATGAAGGACACAGCCTATTTCGATGTGAAATCCTGTGATCTGGCCGAATTCGCGCAAATGGCCGAACAGACCTTGTCTACCTCGGATCTGCGCTTTGCCACGTCCGTGGAAAAGAATGTTCCGATCTATGACATGGCCGGATTGCAGGACATGCTGAACGATCCCCCCCAGCGCGCTGCGCTGCTGGCGGAATGGGCCCATGTTCTGGGCCAGAGCGCCGGCGTCGTTGCGCTCAAGTCCGCCTACACCGATACGGCACCGATCGACGCCGCCACCGGGATCTTCAGGCAGATCATCGCACGCGAAAAGGACGGCGGCAGCAGCGGCGGGGCCGACCATTTCGCCAAGGCCGGCGCCAACGACAGGATCTGGAACGCCCTGCAAAAGCACTGCCTGGAAGATCCCCGGGCCTTTGCGCTTTATTACGGCAACACCACGATCGCAGCCGTCTGCGAAGCATGGCTCGGCCCGTTCTACCAGATGACCGCACAGGTCAATGTGGTCCGCCCCGGCGGGCAGGCACAATCCGCGCATCGGGACTATCATCTCGGGTTCCAGACCGCGGAGGTAGCCGCCCGCTTTCCGGCGCATGTCCACGATCTTTCGTCGGTGATGACCCTGCAGGGCGCGGTGGCCCATTGCGACATGCCCATCGAAAGCGGCCCGACCAAACTGCTGCCGTTCTCTCAGCTTTTCCGCCCCGGCTACATGGCCTACCGCCGCGAGGATTTCCGCGACTATTTCGAAGAGCACTGCATCCAGCTGCCCTTGTCCAAGGGCGATGCCATATTCTTCAATCCCGCGCTGTTCCATGCCGCGGGCGAGAACCACAGCGCCGACATTCACCGCATGGCAAACCTGTTGCAGATTTCCTCGGCGCTGGGTCGGGCGATGGAAGTGATCGACCGCTCCGGCATGTGCCGCGCGCTCTACCCCGCTGTTCAGGCGCTGCGCGCCGAAGGCATGCTGGACGATGCCGCCACCACGGCCGCGGTCGGCGCCGCGGCGGAGGGATATTCCTTTCCCACCAACCTGGACAATGACCCGCCGCTTGGCGGCCTTGCCCCCGAAACGCAGGCGGCGCTGTTTCACCGTGCCCTGTCAGAGGACCTGTCGCCACAGGCCTTTGCACAGGCGCTTGCCGCGCAAGACGCCCGCCGCCGCCCCTGAGGCAAGGAGGAAAGAAAATGACACAACTGCTCCGCAAACCCACCGGCCTGATCGGGCAGGTGCAGAACATTACCATTCAGAACGCTCGAACAGCCGAAAGTCCTGACTGGTCCTATGTCGGGTTTGACCTCTGGCGGCTTGCCCCCGGCGAAACCGCCGTCGGCAGCACGGGCGATCTCGAGGTGATCCTGGTCCTTGTCGAGGGCAAGGCGGAGATTGGCGGCGCGGGGAAACTGTTCGGCGAACTGGGCGACCGACTAAGTGTCTTTGACCGGCGCCCGCCCCACGCGGTCTACATTCCCCGCGGCAGCGACTGGACCGCAAAGGCGACGACCCATTGCACACTGGCGGTATGCAGCGCACCCGCAAAAGCCGATTATCCGGCACGCCAGATCGGTCCGGACGGTATCGACCTCGTGGAACGTGGCAAGGGCACCAACACGCGCCACATCCACCCCATTGCCATGGAAGAGCGGGACGTGGCCTCCTCCCTTTTGGTGACGGAAGTCTACACGCCGCAGGGTCACTGGTCGTCCTACCCGCCACACCGCCATGACGAAGACGATTTCCCGGACATGACCTATCTGGAAGAGACCTATTACCACCGCCTGAACCCGGCGCAGGGATATGGCCATCAGCGCGTCTTTACCGAGGATGGCAGCCTTGATGCGACCATGTCCGTCTCGGATCACGATGTGGTCCTTGTCCCCAAGGGGCACCACCCCTGCGGAGCCCCCTATGGCTACGAGATGTATTATCTCAATGTCATGGCCGGGCCCCTGCGCAAATGGCGGTTCAAGAACCATCCGGATCATGACTGGATCGCGCAACGCGATGCCTGAATGCGTCCGCCTGTCTTGATGCCGGAAAAATTGAGTATTTAGCGAGAGAAGAATCCCCGACGTACGGCTTCTTCTCTCCACAAATACTCAATCACTGTTTCGCGATCATCTTGCCGGCACGCAATATTGAACCTCATTTCTTGCTCCCAAGGCGAAGCAAGAGGGTCTTTTTCAAGCTCCGGAAGGCCGCAGCGCCAAAGACTTGCGACATACTCACGATCCAACGAATAAAGTCGAGTTCCAGCGTTGCCATCCGCCAAGGCGGATTGACCGGGTGCGAGGTTCCGGGCAAGGGCCTGCATCCGCCACTGCACCTGTTCTTGCCAAGACGCCCGTGAACCCTGTGCTCGGCCATGGCATGGTTCTTGGACAGTTCTCGGTGCAGGGCTGCCCATTCCGAGGCCATGACACACAGCATGAATATACAGGCATTTCTGTGCAACAATTGACGCGGGGATAATGGTCGGCAGGCACGTCGG
>CAZRZN010000001.1:73198-76602 GCA_964604565.1 uncultured Rhodobacterales bacterium | reverse complement strand
TTGAGAAACGAATTTGTAGCGCACATTGCGAAACGCACTCCCCATCATGAGATGGGGATCACCTCGCTGACGAAGCCATCATCAGCAACGTGGGGTCGAGACGCCGCTTACACCGGTCCCGCACTTTGTATTCGATCCGGTCGTCCGAGAGGTTGTAGAGCGCGTCCGGCACCAGCGTCTTGACCATTAGTACGGCGTCCATCGGCTTGCGCCTGGCACGAGACTTTCACTCCGCCTCGGGTTTGCGCCAAACCCACTCCAGCGTCGTGTGGAACGTTTTTCTTGCCATCCAAGCTCGCATAGCGGTCTGAAAGACCAAAGAAACCCATCTGTGCCATTGTCACGCCCCAAGTTGCCGAATGCGTCCAGTCTCATACCGCAACTGCAAACTCTGGGCAATTTTTCGAGGTTCCCACTAGCTTACTGCAAAAATCAATTCGGATGCTCAATATTTGTGGCTTTAAACAAATCCTTTAGAATATCACGAGTTTGCCTACTTTCGCTCCGCAGCTCTTCGGCCATTTCCAGAGTCATCGTTTCCGTGTTTCGTGAATTCTGCGGCTTAATCTTCAATTTTGCACTGGGTGCAAGTAGACCATTATTAGATGCGACATAGTTCCAAGCCCCAGATAGCCAAGCAGAATGCTCCGCTAATTGCGGTTTTCCAGCTTCCTTAAATAGGGATGTTGCAAGCTTATGATCTCCCATCTGACTTCGTGCCTCCGCCCTCAATTGCAATGCTTCGTTATCTTTCACGCCAATCAATAGTATTTCTGCTTCCTCTGGGCGCAGTAAAAATAGATAAGCCCTTGCCTTTGCAAGTATAGCTTCTGGTTTATTCTGAATTTCTGGTAGAGAGTTTATCAGTTGTATTGACATTTCAGGTAATCCCAAATCGAGTGTCCGGTTTGCTATGGATACAGCGACGTCATTCGATACCGGGAAAATTCCTTTACGTAAATTGTCAATTGAGATTTTCAAAAAAACTATGTCAGAGGCGTTATTTACTAACGCCTGAAATGCATTTTCCCGAGCTGACGTGATCGTATCTTTCGATATTCCACTGGCGTCGCTTATTTCTTGAAATGCCTCCTGAAATCTTGCGTTCAGTAGCAACGATCTTATATGAGCTTCCCATATTTTTTCTCCACTTAAATCGTTGCGCAATTCCGTTGCAAAAATCCTGGATAAATCAACAAGCCGATCTGAAACCTCACCTCTACCGGCGTGTGTAGCATGAATGGAGCCTATAACTGATTTAGCCTTTTCTTGAACATTATCTCCGATTATCGAATCTAACATCTCTCTTGCCTCTGAAAAGTCCCCGACGTTAAGGGAGACGATACCATTACCCAAACGTATAGCATTTGTTTCGTAACCCTGTATACGCTGTACACGAGTTAAAATATCTCTTGCCGTGGAATTATACCCCCGCTCAGAAAGCCTTTGCGCTATAGATAACCCGAGATGAACTTGTAGATGTTTTGGTAACACTTCAAATCCACGAGAAATTTTACTTCCATCAAGGTTTTGCAAATGGTTGTCTTCTGCAGCTGACAAAAGAACCCAAACCTGAATAAGATCACCACAATTTAAAAAATCATTGAAATAACCCTTAGGATCTTCTTCCCCATCTAGAATATAGGACAGAGCAACAAGACCTGGATCTTCAGTTTCCGAAAAAACTTCCAGTGCTGATCGCGCTTCAGCGCCAAACCCATAAAACAAAAGGGCTTTGGCATATTCATTCAACTTTTGATTTGATACCTTATCAAATTCTTGAAAAATTGATGCCCGTTTCTTTGCTACCGTTTCATTTGGATCTTGATTGTCTGAAAGCCAGGTATTTAAAGCCCACGAGGATTTTGCTTCACAATGCTCGCTAGAGATTGAGACCTGATTATCGGAAAAACCAAATATTTCCAGTGGCCTATTACCTTCTAGCAGTTTCTCTGTCTTCATTATTCCTGAAGTAAACAGATTTAATCGTTCCTCAACTAGTTCCTTTTTTTCTTTATCTCTAGCTCCTGAGTTGTTTAGCAATCCTTTATCAACCGCTTTTTCTAACTCTCGAGCTATAAATGGACTTGATTCAGTCAGCCTCTTCGGTTTAGAGTTTACTCCTATTAAGCGTGATGTATATGTTGAAAATTCTGAAGTAAATAATGGGTAAAATACCGATTTATATTCTTTATAAGGAATTGGACCAACACCAGGGTTATATCCTAAGCGAATATCAGAAAGTTCTACGGCTCCCCGGTTATTTTTCTCAAAGTTTTTTAGTTCGAAAATATCATCATTCGCTCTTGATATGGTTTTGGGAGAGTTTGAAGTCTCAGAAACGTCGATAACAAGCAAACTGTTATTTAGAGTAAATGCTTGTGCGTCACAGTCGCAGGCCAATGAAACTATCAGACCGGTACCGCCCTCCTTTGGTCTAACATCATTTATGCGACTCCTTCCAATTCGGTCAAACGTGGTAGACGTATCATAGTTAAAGGCCTGATCTGGAAACAGAACTTCCAGCTCATTAGTAGACGAATTTTCGACTAGATTCCAATTAGCTTCCACTGGCAGAGTCAAGACCAGTCTAGTAAAACGGCCATGTTCACCACTCCGTACAGTGACGTTCTGAGCCAGTAATAATTGCGGAAGAAGAATTAGGAGAAATACTAGTTTTCTAATCATGCTACTTCCTGCTTGACAGATTTTAGAGCCTCTTCCAAAGCCTCAAAGCTTGGTCGACAAAGATCAGGGGTGTTTTGCCGTCCAACTTCAATACAAATATTTGTTGCATGGTTATGCAAATTGGCAACTAACACTTCTCTTATCAAATGGTAAAAGTGCAAATCTTCCTCCGCCACTGATTTTACTTTGGTTGCAAATGGCCCCACAAATCCATAAGCCAGAAAGACTCCAAGAAACGTACCAACCAATGCCCCACCGATGAGTTTTCCAAGAACTTCCGGTGGTTGATCAATTGATCCCATAGTTTTAATCACCCCAAGTACTGCCGCTACAATTCCAAGTGCTGGTAGCGCATCAGCCATCGATTGGAGGGCATGGCTCGAATGTAACGCAGAATTTTGCATTGTTTCCAGTCGTTTATCTAATACTTCTTCAACTTGATGAGGGTCGTCATAATTCATTGAGACGGACCGCATTGTATCACAGATCAACTCAATAGCGGCCCGGTCCCTCAAAATTTTCGGATACTTTCCAAATATATTAGACTCTTGAGGTGTTTCAATATGTTCCTCGATTGCTACAGGATTTTGTCTTGCTAATCGAATTAATTCAAACAATAGACAAAGTAGGTCTCGATAGTCGTCCGGTCGCCACTTCACTCCCTTGAACACTTTTCCAATATCTTTGAGGGTGTGTTTTACCGTGGCACCATCATT
>CAZRZN010000001.1:0-73098 GCA_964604565.1 uncultured Rhodobacterales bacterium | reverse complement strand
AGGATATCGATCATGTCTCTGGGACTTACGCCCAAGGCGTTTAGCCCAGCAATGACTTCAGACAGATTGGTTCCAGTAGGGACCTCTGCCAGGCCTATACCTGGATCTTCTTCAATTGCGGCCCCAGTTCGCGGCACAACAACGGTATCTCCTTCGCTGAACGGATTTGGCTGGATCGCAAGAGGAGCCTCCTCGATTCGGAGAGTGAGGTTGCCCTGTGAAACTGCCACTCTGGAAATACGGACATCCGCGCCCATCACGATGGTGCCAGAACGCTGGTCCACCACTACCCGAGCTTTACGCTCAGGTTCGACCGATAGGTTTTCTATCGCAACAACTGCACGGGCGGGCGATGGAGCTCCCGTTCGCGCCAAGTCGACTGTGATTGTTCCAGAGTCCAGCATTGTGGCAGCGCGGCGACCAGTCGATCTATTTATCACATCCTCGATCCGCGCCGCGGTCGTGAAATCCGGTTCACGAAGAGCCAGTCGCAATGTGGACAGCTTTGTGAAGTCAAATGGAACTTCTCGTTCCACACGGGCACCGGAAGGGATCACACCGGCCGTTGGTACACCTTGGACTACACGCGCGGCATCACCTTCCGCTGCAACACCACCCGCGATAATGGTACCTTGGGCAACAGCATAGATCTGACCATCGGCAGCGTTTAGAGGGGTCATGATGAGGGTCCCTCCAAGCAAACTTTGCGCATCTCCTATAGCAGAAACCGTGATATCAATCTGGTTGCCAACTCGCGCAAAAGGTGGGAGACGGGCAGTAACAAGCACCGCAGCAACATTTCGAGGACGAAATTGTTCGCCAGTAACGTTCACACCCAATCGCTCGAGAATATTGGACATTATTTCCTCCGTAAACGGAGAATTACGGAGTCCATCACCAGTTCCATTCAACCCAACTACCAAGCCATAACCAACAAGATCGTTAGATCGTACACCGTCGACCTCAACTAGATCTTTGATTCGGACAGACTGTGCGGCCGCAGGTAAAAAAAATGAAGTCAGCAGAAATACGAAGACGACAGTCCGATATATCATCAAAGATACTCCGCTAGCGACAGCCGTTGAGACCGTGCGGTGATAGTATATATACTCTCAAGTTGAGAACGGATATTTTCATAACGCGATGCTGTATAATATTGATCGGTTCCAACAAGATCGAGACGAGCAATATTAGTTGATGTGTATTCAGCCGAATTTCGCGCTTTGGTTTCCTCAACGCGTGCTTCTAGGGCACCCAGACCAGCTCGCAACTCCACAACATTCTGCTGCGCACCAAGAAGATCCTGCCCAGCAGTCGTCAGCATTTGAACCTGAACTTTGTTCGTGAACCCTAAGGAACCATCGGTCGCTAGTGATGCCATCACGATTGGCTTCAATACTTCACGAAATACAGGATCCGTTGCACGTATGTCTAAACTGGCGCTTTCTGTTTCACTCAATTGCATTGGGGAAAGCCCAGTATTCGAGCCTTGGTAAGTTGTGGTCTCGTAGGCTCCTCCGGCACCAAAAAACGTGTCAAGCGCGGCCTGAATTCCTGACATTTCTGTTTGTCCAACTAGGGCCGTTCGAACGTCACTTAAAAGCTTATCTGCGCTCTCAACTGCACCGCGATCTGTCGCTATACCGGAAAACAAAAAGCGTCCAGCAACAGAACGGTTCAGACCGTTCATCACCTGATTCAATGCGCTCTTCGCATCTTCAGACATCGTATTAAGTAATGTTGAGTTTGGTGTCAGTTCCGCAGCGATTAGAGCGCCAGAAAGCAATTGGCTCCGCTCCTGAATTTCGTCAAGTGCGTTCTGCATTGATCCGGATAAAAACGTCGCTTCAGTTGTATTCACGCGATATGTATCTAATTGAGAAAGAGATCGATCAATTGCCAGTAGTCCAGTCAAGTCCCCATGTAAGTGCTGAGCGGAATCCTTGACGAACCCAGTCGCAACTTCGACTGCCAGTTGATCCATCTCCTGGCGAAGGCGGACTTGGTTTGTGCGTAAAACAAGCGCACGAGCCATATCTCCTATGACTTCCATAACATCCCTCCCTAAATGGACATAAGTCGTGCAAGCATGTCATCGATCGTTGACATGACCTGCGCATTGGCGGTGTAGTGTTGTTCGATCTGCATCAATGTTTGCAATTCTTGATCAGTATCGACTCCTTTGGATAATTCCAGTTCCTTCAAGGCTGTGTTCTGGATTGAAACGAAGGTTTGACCATTTTCGGCACGCACCCTGTCACCTGAGGCCGTAGAAGAGAATTCTGAAATGTGGTTCGCAAAATTCTTTGATACACTGGACAAGCCTCCAGAACTTGGAATGGTAGCAGTGTTCAAGGCTGTGCTGATGCTCTGCAGTAGCCTTGCATCTCCCACTTCGCCCTGCGATGCCGCTCCAAGTCCATCGCGCAAGCGCCATGCTGCCCCGCTGCCAGGTGCCACGAGAGAGTTAAGCTCAATGCGGCCTGCAATTCCCGTTTCCAAGACTGGATCGAAGCTCAGGCCTGCATCGGTAAATAACCCGGGATCAGTAGCAGCGAGTGTCGTATCTGGACCACCCGGACCCAGCCGCTCTATCAAATCTCGGGCGATCCCATCGAGCTGAGATTGACTTTCGACAGCGTCAATATCACGGATCTCAAATTGCGCCGCAAGACTCCCTCCGGAAAAGAGAACCATTCCATTTCTGTCCACAGGGGTTCCATTGAGAGTGAGACCGTTCAATTGCCCCCCATTTAGTGTCATCCCAGGCCCTATGGCAAAGCTTGATTCAAAACCAATTTTTATAGGAGATCCATCAAGCAAAACTGCCCCACCACGTGTGAAGATTGCGATATCTCCTTTTTCACGTTCAACTATTCTCAAGGGAACGACTTCGGCAATATCATCCAACAAACGCTGTCGTTCATCGTAAAAGCTTGCATCCTCGCTGCCTGTGCTCCGCGCTGCGACGATGTTATCATTTAGTTTATCCAGCCTGGCGAGGGTTGTGTTGAGTCCGCCAACCAGCGTTGCGATGCTGGTATCGGCTGATTGCCGTGCAGTCTGCACTTCATCAGACAGATTATTAAGCGCTTTGGCCAAAGCATCCGCCGAATTTGCCACAAGCTCCAACCTTTGCGTCGATGCTGGGTTCGAAGATGCAGTAAGTAGTGAATTCTCAAAGGTATTGAGACGGTCAGTCAAGGAACCCGCTGTCCCAGATGTTCCAACAAGACCCTCGATTCGACTTGCAAAAGCATATTTGACTCCAGCATTGCCGAGATGTGCATCCGACACCAGCCTGTCACCGGTCAGGACCGGGTCTGAATGACGAATTGTGCCGGAAATTCTGACACCCCCGGTGGTGCCGATCGCCCCTGGAACAAGTCCCAGTGTACGGCGACCGTAACCTTCGGTTGTGGCGTTTGCGATGTTGGTCGAAACCAATCCCGCGGCACGGGAATTGGCTTTTAAACCGCTAAACGCGTTGTAAAGCGCACCGGAAAGAGACATTTGCGACTCCCTTAAGGAGCTGGCGGACTACCGTCAGCGCTTGATATTGGTGGTTTCCTGAAGCATCTCGTCGACGGTCTGGATAACCTTTGCGTTCGACGAATAGGCTCGTTGGGTTTGAATCATGTCCGTGAGTTCGCTGGCGACATCCGTCGTGCTTTCCTCGCGTGCAAAACTTACCACCTCTCCCGTGGGGCCGCTGCCTGCGTTCCACAGGAAGAAGTTGCCGCTTTCAGGGGCAGGCATGTAGACTTGCTTGTCCAGTGCCATCAGACCGTTGGGGTTGGGAACGTCGACCAACGGAACTTGATATATGATCGAGGTGATGCCGGTATCGAAAAATGCGTACACGAAACCGTTCTCATCAATCTCGACAGACGTCATATTGCCTGCGGGCGATCCGTCCTTGGCAATGTTCAGCGGCGCGAAAGCATCAGATCTTTGGGTCAAGCCATCGTTTGTGCCTGGACGGCCGAGATTGATTTCGATTGGGCCTCCATCGGCGGTCACGATCACGGACCCCGTCGCTGGATCATATGCCAAGGCTCCCGCAGGATTGTTGGGACCCGGGACGACTGTAGCCAAGGTGCCGCCCAAGGCCTGTGTGTCATCAAACGTGACGACATACTCACCTACCAAGTTACCGCCGCTCGCAGAGTCGGTCATCTCGATTGTCCACTCGTTCGAAGACCCCGTCGCCGGCGCCACCGGAATGGTCGGAGTAAAGGTCAACGTCAGACTTTCTGATCGGCCGAAATTATCATAATATTCAATAGGTAAGGTCAAAGGATCGCCAGAAGCCGCCGCGTTGGTTTCAGTCGCCGGGAGATTGAGCCCCAGGGTCATGGACGTGGTCGGCTCGCTCAAATACTGGTTAAGTGCAATTTTGACCGGCTCAAGAGATGCGGAGGTGTCCCGGGCGTTCGTAGGAATGGTTCCGTCGGGATTTGCCTTCCATCCCATGAGCATCAGCCCCGAATTGCTGGTCAGGTAGCCGTCAGCGTCCACCCGGAAGGAGCCGGTGGTCGTCATGTACATTTGCGGATCACCGTTTCCGGCCAGCACTTGGGAGGCTTGCGCCACGGGAAGAAATCCACGCCCTCGAACAGCCAGATCCGTCGCATTGGACGTGCCGACCAGCGCACCGCTTTCACCGATCAAGCGCTGGGTCGTCGCCCGCACCCCTCCAGCCGTATAGGTACTGCCGTTGCCCTCCATAACCATAGAGGTAAAATCGGCTTCGACGCGCTTGTATCCTTTTGTCGAGGAGTTCGCGATATTGTCCGAGATCGTGCCCAGGCGCGTCGCGTTGGCCGAAAGACCTGCAACACCTGCGTTGAGCGAAGAGGATATGGTCATGACTAGCCTTTCTGCTGTCCATCTCAATTCGAGGACTACAGATAAGGCTGCCAGCTTAACGCAGGGCTAACAGGTAAAATTTCACACAAAGCTCTTCATTCTCCGCGCAGAAAGACGACCTCGATGCGACTGTTCCGGATGTCCATAAGATTGGCATGTCGCGGTTCCCGATCTGCATAGGCAGTGACCCGCTGCACCCTTCCCTCGTCCAGTCCTCTACGGACCATGAGGTCGTGAAAGACATCGGCACGTCTCTGTGAGACATCCCAGGAAGGATTAGTCGCAAGAACAATGGGATACGTGGCTGTATGGGCCTCAATGGCAACCGGATTCGTGACAAGTTCTGAGGCACGGGCCAGAGCGAGGGCCAAGTCATCAAGCAATTGCGTCGGCTTGGCATCATCGTCGAAAAGACGCCCCTGATCCGTCTCGAAGAATTCGACGACCAGTCCCTCGTCGGTCACTTCCGTGACGATATGCTTCAACAGATCATCCGCCACCATGCTTTCGCCACCGCGGCCTAGAAGAAAGTCCTCCACCTCTTCGAAGGCTTCCGTCTCGACTGGATCCCCGCCTTCCTTGTCGTCTGAAAACGAGTCTTTCTCGGTTCTCTCGGACTGTGGTCGAAGGCTCGTCGCGCCACTGCCAACACGCGGTAAAGTGTTTTCGGCAAAGACAGACTCCCCACCCAGGGCTCCGTCTCCGCCGCCTGAAATCCTAGCGATCGCGATCGTCGGACTGAAATAGTCTGCTATTCCCTTGCGTTGCTTTTCGGTTGTCGCGTTCAGCAGCCACATCAACATGAAAAAGGCCATCATTGCGGTCACGAAGTCAGCGTATGCCACCTTCCAGGCACCGCCATGGTGCGCACTCGCCGCAATGATCTTTTTCCGTTTGATGATGACTGGCGCAACATTGCTGTCGCCACTCATCGTTCCCACCTTTCATTCACCCGGAACCGGTGTAGGACGTGGCCTCTTAACAGCCGCTTAACGTTTCAAAATGTTGGATAAAAGCAAATCCAGACCCTGCGGAAGGGGATGCGTGCTGATTTTCACACAAAGCATGATCCGCGAACGCCGAATAATGGACACATCCAGCAGAACACATTAGCAAGGGCTCAGAACAATTGTGGCAATGAGAGGTGAAACAATGCCGGGTTTTCAGGGGCGAAAATCGGGCTTCGTGCGGCGCGCAGCGCTCGCGGGCACTTTTCTTTCCGTTCTGGTGGGTGCGTCATGGGCTCAGGACGTGCGGAACCAACTTTCCTACAACCTGTTCGGATCGCCGGGGCTGGTAGACATGCCAACTGCCGAGGTCGCGCCGGACGCAACAATCGCTGCGACCTTTGCAGCATTCGGAGAGACGACGCGCACGACACTCAATTTCCAGATCACGCCGCGCTTGTCCGGCAGCTTCCGGTATTCAGCGGTGGCGGGAACGTCCCTCTACGACAGAAGTTTTGACCTGCGTTATCAACTTTTGACAGAAACCGATCTGCGTCCCTCGGTTGTGGTGGGCCTGCAGGATTTCATCGGCACAGGCATTTACAGCGCCGAGTATCTTGTCGCGACCAAGACCCTGCGCCCGGGCCTCAAGATTACCGGCGGTCTGGGATGGGGGCGGCTTGGCTCATACAATCCGATCGGCACAATCGGTAGTCGTCCGGGCAGCGCAACGGTTCAGGGCGGCTCGATTGACGCAGAATTTTCTGGTCGAGGCGGCATACCGGAAATCGAACGTTTCTTTCGGGGCGACGTCGCTGCCTTTGGCGGAATTTCCTATGCTCCAAATGACCGATTCAATATCAAACTTGAATACTCGTCGGACGATTATGCGCCTGAGCGGCGGCTTGGGGCCACTGAAAAAACCAGTCCTTGGAACCTCGCGCTTGACTACCGCATGCGAAACGGCTCCCAACTGTCGGTCTATCATGTCCTCGGCGAGGAAATCGGCGCGCAATTCACATTTGTGATCAACCCAAAGACAGTGGGAATCCCCGGTGGAAACGAGCCGTCCGGCGTACCGGTTTCACCGCGTGCCCCCGGGTCTGCTGCAGATCTTGGCTGGACGACCGATCCGGCACGCAAGCAATCGGCAAAAGCCTCTCTCTCGGAACTGGCGTCCAAGGAAGGCATGTTTGTCGAAGGTCTGAAGCTAGAGGCAAACCGTGCAACTGTGCGTCTCGTCAATCCGAGGTTTGGTGCGCCATCCCAGGCTTTCGGCCGTATAGCCCGTGCCATGACACGCAGTCTTCCCGCCTCTGTAGAAGTTTTTGAGATCATCCCCGTGGTCAACGGCATGGCAATGTCTGCGGTGGTCTTCACGCGGTCGGATCTTGAGCGGCTGGAACATGAAGCCGCCAACGAAATTCTTGCGCGCACGACCTTTGTCGACGCCTATGGGCGTGTGCCGCAAGTCGACAAGGGTATCTATCCCAAATTCAATTGGTCTATCGGACCCTACGTCCAGTTTTCCGTATTCGATCCGCAGAACCCTGTCCGCGTTGATACCGGCTTGCGGGCATCCGCCGAAGTCGAAATCACGCCAAGCCTCGTCCTTTCGGGGTCCGTCACCAAAAAGGCCGGGGGAAACCTCGACGAGGTCAAGAGACAGGACACCTCAAATCTGCCGCGCGTGCGCACCGATCAGGCGCGTTACTCTGCGGAAGGAGACCCTGCCATCGAATATCTGCAATTGGCTCATTACAGTCGACCCGGAAAGAACCTGTATTCGCGCGTAACCCTTGGATATCTCGAACAAATGTATGGCGGTGTCTCCGCAGAGGTCCTGTGGAAACCCGTGACGAGCCGTTTTGCCTTGGGTGCGGAACTCAACTATGTTCGCCGTCGGGAATTCGATCAACTGTTCGGTTTTCAGTCGATGACGACAATTGACCCGGTTAGTGGGGCACAACGAGACATCCCTGACGTGAACGGACATGTCTCTGCCTACTACGCCTTTGGCAACGGCTTTCACGGGCAAGTTGATGTAGGCCGTTACCTTGCCGGTGACTACGGCGCTACGCTATCTCTCGATCGTGAGTTTGCAAATGGCTGGAGGGTTGGCGCATATGCAACTTTCACAGATGCCTCTTTCGAGGATTTTGGGGAAGGCTCCTTTGACAAGGGCATCCGTTTCACTCTGCCTCTGGCAAGCTTCCTTGGCAAACCTTCGAGAAGCAGCAACGACCTTGTCATTCAGTCGCTGTCACGGGATGGCGGTGCTCGGCTCAACGTGAGAGATCGTCTCTACGAACAAGTGCGTGACTATCACAAACCCGACGCAGTGAATTCTTGGGGAAGGTTCTGGCGATGACACGGCGCAGCATCACAAGTCTGGCACTTGCATTGACCGCCGCACTGTCGCTGGGCGCATGCGGGAATGTGAACCAAGAAGGGGCAGAGGCGTTACGCAACCTGCCGAAGACGCTTCTTGCGAAGAAGGAGCCGCCGAAACCACTAACCCTGCAAGAGATCGCCACCGCCGTATCGTCCACGACCGCCTCTGTTTTCATGTTTGAATATGAGAATTTGGGTGCGCAGTTCCTTTTGCAGGACATCGAACAAAATGGCCCGTATCACACTTACGGTAACCCGACCCGGCAGGTAGTTGTCCTGCGCGACGGGATGATCACTGCCACACGGGGTTTTGGGGGTGACTTGATGTCATCCGAAGAAGATGGATTGTTCTCTCTCGTGCGATCACGAACAACAGGACGAACAAGCTATGACCAACGGTTCCTTACACCGGAAAATCTAACGATCGTTCGCCGTTATTCCTGTTACGTGTCGCCGGGTGGATCCGTGCCCGTTGTGTCGGATGTCCTTCAGGTAACCGGATCTTCGATGGAGGCGGTCTGCACAGGTGTGAACAAGGATTCACCCGACTTCACAAATACTTATACAGTATCTGGAGACGGCTACATTCTTGGTGCTCGTCAATGGCTGGGACCCACCATCGGCTATTTCGTCTCGCAGGCTTTGCGACGTTAGAACGGGTTGCCGAAGGCAAATGTCTTCGATGCCTTGAGCGACCTTTGGACAGGCTTTATCGGCGTGCCTTTCGTCTGCTGTGCATGGTCAGCCGCTTGATGATAGTGGCCCACATGAGCCTCTGATCCGAACAGGGATTGCGACGTTTTGCATAGATGAGATCAAGCCGCGCCTTTCGAGGAATGCAACGTCGGCAATAAATCTCTTCCGTGTCCTCCGCGGATTCGGTTGCCGCCAGCAGACGTTCCTCCGTCTTGTGATAGGCCATGGATGCAAGACCCGTAATTCCGGGGCGTTCTTTCAGCACCTCGGCATAGATCTCCGGGTATTTCTCCACGTAACGCCGCAGCGGGGCCCGCGGCCCGACAAAACCCATGTGGCCCCGAAGAATGTTCCAAAGCTGGGGCAATTCATCCAACCGTTTTCGACGCAAGAAGGCTCCTGTCGGGGTGATCCGCGCGCGCTTTGTCGGCCCGGTCACACCACTGTCCTCCTGTGCGTTTGTCATTGTGCGGAATTTCCACAGCATGAAAGGTTTGTCAGGGCTGTGCATTCGTTCAGACCGATAAATGATGGGCCACCCGTCGTTTCGATAAACCAGAACCGCAACGTAAAGCAGCAGTGGAGACAACAGGACCGTCAGCCCAAAGGCGTAAAGAAAATCCAGTATATGCAAAAGCCTACGCTGCATCTTCATGGCCAGATACCGGTTCGGCGCGCACCGTCTGCCAGAAGGGCCGCATCGGCACCGCCACGTGACAATGAGACAAATTTTTCCAGACGTGCGGTGTCTATCCACATCAATTGAAAGGCCGTCTCCGGTGCTGGACGCCAACTCACACCCGCGCCACATGCTTTTGCGATATCTTCCATGGCCGTAGGGACTGGCGCGGCAACGTTGAAAACGCCGCTTGCAGACTGATCCTGGACCAGCGCCTCGATCGCCTTGACCAAATCAAAGGGCGAAACATAACTGCGCACGGGTCCCTGACCGTCACCAAAACGATCAAGCGTGATTTTGCGGTTCACCCGCAAATTTCCGAAAAGGCTATCCGCTCCGGCCACATTGGCAATCCTGAGAATGATCTGCCGCGGCCCATCTTTTCTGGCCTCGGCGAGGATCGCTTGCTCCATCTTCCATTTTTCCGATCCATAGGCCGACTGGGGATCCGGTTGAACGCTTTCAGAGATCGCCGTCTGGGCGGGTTTGTAGACCGCCGCGCTGGAACAGTGAATCACCGCCCCTGCCCCAAGGGCCTCACCCAAATCCATTGCGCTCCGCGCCAGATCTGTGTTGGCTTTCAAATTGCGGCCCGGACCCGGCGTTACGCCCCACAGCGCCAAAACGGCAGCAACGCGCGACAGACCGGGAAAGCTGTCGCCTGGTGCCCAGCGGATTTCGCCCGGCTGCACCGGCCCTGATCGCACCACAGGTGCAAGCGTCAAACTGCCCGAACGCCAGACCGCCTGCACCATTCGGCCAAGTTTTCCACTGGCCCCCAAAAGCACCACAGCATAGGATTGCTGTCTTACTGCCACGGTTTGTCTCTCATATTGCTTTCGTTCAACAGATGGACTGTCTATCAGCGCAGAGAGACGCTAGAAAGTTGGAAAACCGATTGGGGATCGGATTGTTTATCAGAATGAGACTCATCACACTTCTGCTCGTCGTCCTGTCGGTGTCAGCCTGCAGCCTCCCCCGGGGCGCTGCCGTGCAATCTGAGGTTCTGCGAGAAAAGGACTCCGCAGAGCCCACGTTTCAGGTGGTCGAAGTAACACGGGAAAATTTGCCGGGACTGCTTTCATGGGCGTCTTACGATTGGCACGCAGGCAACCATTGGCCAGACACATCCCACGGCAGCAATTCGTCGGTCATTCGCACCGGAGACTTGGTCAACATCACGATCTGGGACAGCCAGGAAAACTCCTTGTTGACCAATCCCGGTCAGCGGTTCACAAAAATTGACGGTCTTGAGGTCGATCCGCAAGGCTCGATCTTTCTCCCTTATGTCAACAAGGTGGGAATACGGGGTTTGACCCCCTCCGGTGCGCGATCGAAGATTCAGCAACGGCTGGAGCCGATCATGCCTTCCGCCCAAGTGCAATTGCGCCTCCAGCAAGGGCGCGACAACGCTGTCGACGTTGTCGGCGGCGTCGCGAAGCCGGGCGCCTACCCGATGCCCTCGCGAAACTACAATATCCTCAATCTTTTGGCGGATGCGGGCGGTGTGGTTCCCACCTTGCGCAACCCTCGCGTTCGTTTGCTTCGTGGGTCTAAGACGTATGAGATTTCAGCCGAGGTGTTGCTTGCAAATGGGGCCAAGAACGCCCTGCTTCTTCCTCGGGATACGGTGGTGGTGCGCCCTGACGATCGTAGCTTTACCGCCTTGGGTGCAAGCGGCGTCGAGAACCTGATCTACTTCCCAAAGGATTTTGTTTCCGCTCTGGAAGCTGTTTCCTTGATGGGCGGCCTTTCGGATTCCCGTGCCGACCCAGAAGGTGTTCTGGTTCTGCGCGAATATGACGCTACCGCAATCCGCCCTTCCGGATCGGGTCCGACCATGCAGCAAGTCGTCTTTACGCTTGATCTGACAAGCGCGGATGGCTTGTTCGCGGCGCGCAAGTTCCATATCCAGCCGGGGGATACCGTTCTGGCAACCGAAAGCCCGGTCACGTCCGCACAAACCGTCTTTGGTCTGATAGGTGCCGTTCTGGGTGTGTCGGCTCAGGCTACCGCGGTCGCCAACTGACCTGTGAAATTGCCGACGCGGAGGCATCGCGTCGGCCAAACAAACTTCTATATGACTGAAACGGGGCATGAATCTTTTTGGATTTCTCGCCGGCAATGCACGCTGGCTGGCGGCTGGTACTCTGCTTACGTTTCTATCCAGTTTTGGGCAAACCTTCTTCATCTCAATTTTCTCCGGCGAGATCCGTGAAGGGTTTGACCTGAGCCACGGCCAATGGGGCGGTATCTATACACTGGGGACGTCTGCCTCCGCGGCCGTCATGATATGGGCCGGTGGGCTCACGGACTTGTTCCGCACAAGAGTGATTGGCACCGTCGTTCTGGGTCTCCTGGCCGGTGCTTGCCTGTTCACCGCCGTCAACACTTGGGCAGCACTTCTACCCGTTGTGATCTTTGCACTCAGGTTTTCAGGCCAGGGGATGGCAAGCCACGTGGCTGTCGTGTCCATGTCACGCTGGTTTGTGGCCACGCGTGGCAAGGCACTTTCTATCGCCGGGCTTGGTGTCGCGTTGGGCGAGGCTGTCTTGCCGGTCAGTTTCGTGTCACTCTTGTTGATCATGGATTGGCGGTGGCTCTGGGTCGGAGCTGCATTGGTTTGTCTTCTGGCAATCCCCGTTCTGTTGCTTCTTCTGACACAGGAAAGGACTCCGCAGAGCCATGCGGAAACCGATCATTCCGTTGGGATGGAAAAGCGCCACTGGATACGCATCGAGGTTCTGCGTCACTGGTTGTTCTGGTTCATGGTCCCGGCTTTGCTTGGACCATCAGCCTTTAACACCGCTTTCTTTTTCCAGCAGGTGCATTTTGCAGAGGTCAAAGGCTGGTCTCATCTGGACCTTGTCCTGCTTTTCCCGATCTACACCTTTGCCTCGGTGACAGCGATGCTTGTGTCTGGTGGATTGTTGGACCGGTTGGGCACACCCCGATTGATCCCATGGTCCCAGTTGCCGATGGTAATCGGCTTCCTCTGCTTTGGCTTGGGCGACAGCCTGTTCTGGACACTGTTAGGCTTGCTCTTCGTGGCCATGACAACGGGCGCGACGTCGACGCTGCCAAATGCCTTTTGGGCGGAATTTTACGGGACCCGCAGGCTTGGGGCAATAAAGGCAATGGGCGCGGCCATCATGGTGCTTGGATCCGCAATCGGGCCCGGCATCACAGGCATCCTGATCGACCTCGGGCTAGGGATCGAAACACAATATCTAGGGGTCTCCGTCTATTTTCTGTTTACGACGGCCATGATGTGGATAGGGGTCCGCCGCGCCAAGGGACTTTTGTAATCAATCCCTTGCTGAAGCGCCGCAGCTATCTGAAAGGGGTCAGCGGCGGCGTCGCAAATAAACATAATAGGCGCCTTCGCCCCCATGTTTCCGGTGTGCCACAGAAACTTGAAGCACCGCCTGACCGAGCGGCGGCATTTGCAGCCATTGTGGCACCTGCGACTTCAACACGCCACGGCGCTGCGGCATGGAGTGATAGGGATCTTCGCGCTGACCCTTGCCAGTGATGACAAGGACCAGACGCAAGTTTCTGGATTGTGCCTTCAGAATAAACTGTGTCAGCGCGCCATGTGCGCGGTCCAAGGTCATACCGTGCAGGTCCATGCGAGCCTCGGGCTCCACCTTGCCTCTTTTTAGCCGGGCAAAGGCTTTGGCATCCATGCGAACGGGTGCTGAATGGAGCTTGTCAGCCGTTGTTCTTGGAAAGACGTGGGTTTCGGTGCGCTGCAAGGCGCGCTCTCCCATCGCGAATGGAGAGATAGGAGCCTGAGGCCAATCCTTCTTCTCGGTCAATGGAGGATCCGGCTTTCGCTGGAACTCCGATGTAGAGTGCTTCCGGCTATGAAGCGGATCAGCCGTTCGGGCAACTTGTTGCCACAGCTCGTGCTCTTCCGGGCGCAGACGGCGACGGCGCGTCATGGCCCTTCGCCCGGCAAGAGTGCGTAGGCGCGTTGAATGGGCATCATGACCACCATGCGACCACCATCCCTCACACGCCCAGCACGCTGTCCTGCCTCGTCCCCGGTTCCATAGAACACATCCGCTCTTTGTGCTCCCTTGATCGCCGATCCGGTATCCTGAGCGATCATCAATCTGTTCATTGGATCACTTCCAAGCTTTTCGATCCAGACCGGTGCGCCAAGGGGTGTAAACCGTGGGTCGACCGCGATGGACCTCAAAGTGGTGATGGAGCGGTTCATCGCGCCAAGCGGACCCTTATCGGCGGGAACCTCGCTTACTTCGCGAAAGAACACATAGGCCGCATTGTGGTATAGAAGGCTTGGTCCGGCGACGGGATTGCGGTCAACCCAACGGCGTATCACCTGCATGGAAACCTGATGTGCCTGGTAGATACCGCGACGCACGAGTTCTTGCCCAATGGATCGATAAGGGTGCCCGTTGGAACCACCATATCCCACCCTGATAACCCGCCCGTCAGGAAATCGAATGCGGCCGGAACCCTGAATTTGCAGAAAGAACAGCTCAACAGGATCATCGACCCACGCGATTTCCAAACCACGGTCTTCCATTACGTTAGATGTCAGGATCTGCTGACGTGTAAGCCACGGACGGTTGGTCAGCGCCTCCGGCGGCATGCTGTGCACGGGATACCTGAACCGCTCAGTGCGAAACGGTGCTCCCCGCAGCTCGGGTTCGTAATATCCGGTAAAGAGCATGTCGGCCCCGTCACGGATCAAGACCGGGCGGAAGAACAACTCAAAGAAAGCGCGCGCGTCTTTGGTCTCTGCCGCCAGCGCGCACAGTGCTGTCCAGTGGGGATCATCAAGATCGCCACAAGTCTCCAGAAAAACTGACAGTGCTTCGGCGTGACTGTCGTCCTTCCATCCCTTGAGGTTGTCAAAATCAATGATCTCGTATTGCAGCCCCGGCTCGGGGAAAGCAGGGCTGCTCACTGAAGGTATCGCAAAAAGGAAGGCAAGGATCAGCCGGATCATTCGTCCGTTGCGACAAGCCGCCAGTTTGGATCGTCGCTGCCCATGGTCCGCGCATAGGTCCAGACATCTTTCTGGCGTTTAATGGCGGTTTTGGAACCTTCGATGATTTCACCCTCTGCATCTTTAACCAAAGAGGTCAATTCACCGACATAGCGAACCGTTATCTCAGCCAGTCGTGATCCTTCATCAAAGGTGGCATCAGCGAGGGTCAGTTCTCTCACCCCGACAAATTCAGCTTCGATCGTGAGGCCCTCCTGCTCGCGTTGAGCAACGACTTCGGCAAAGCTTTCGTAGACATCGTCTGCTAGAAAGTCTTTGATATCACTCATATTTCCACGTTCGAAGCCCATAAGGATCATTTCATAGGCGCCGCGTGCACCAGAAAGAAATTCGGAAACGGAAAAACTTGGCTCAATGCGTTTCATTTGAGCCAAGGCCTTTGCCGCATCGCTGTCTTCCGCAACATGATCGATGATGTCATGGTCCGGGCCGCCTTCGATCACTTCGAAGTCATGGGGACGGCTGCGACCTTGGGTTTGCGTGGGTTGCGGCTGTTTCTCGAACCCTTCCCGCGTACCGAGCACGCTCCGCAAGCGCAGAACGAGGAAAATAGCAATTCCGGCAAGAACCAGAAGTTGGAGAATGGGGGAGTTCATCAGCACCTCATTGCGGCCAGCATTTAAACATCGTGGTCGCATCCTTATGTAGGTGACGTGTGTGGGTGAGTCCACCTGCCGGGATGATATGGAGGATGTTCTCATGTGGCTACTTCTGGCCTTTCTGCTTGTGCCACTGATCGAAATTGCCCTGTTCATCCAGGTTGGGGGGGCGATTGGTCTGTGGCCAACCTTGGCCGTCGTTGTCTTGACGGCGATCATCGGCACCTGGCTCGTCAGGGCGCAGGGCCGTTGGGCGATAGAAAACCTGCGCCGCAGTTTCTCGGAGCTTGATGACCCGAGCGAGCCGCTTGCACATGGAGCCATGATCCTCGTTTCCGGTGCGCTGCTTCTGACACCGGGATTTTTCACCGACGTTGTCGGTTTCGCCCTTCTCGCACCCCCGGTGCGCACCGCTGTTTTCAATTGGGCCCGCAAGCGCATCAACGTCGCCAGATTTGAAATGGGGCCTCGCCCCCGTCAGCCAGATTTTCGGGATCCGGCATCGCGCGACCGGCGAGACGATGTCATTGAAGGCGAATTCACCGAGGTTTCGAAAGAGAAGCCGCCCAATCATCCCGGTTCCGGATGGACAAGGCATTGAGCGTTCCATCCGGCGCTGCTATTCGTCCAAGCGGTATTTATCGGGAGACCATCCATGGCAGAGACAAACGGCGCGGGCCAAACGGCCCCACAGCAGCCGAAAATGAGCGTCCTCGCACAATTCATACGGGACCTTTCCTTTGAAAACATTCTTTCGCAGAAAGGTGTAAGTGGTGAAGTGCAGCCCGACGTTCAGGTTCAGGTGAACCTTGACGCCAAGAAGCGGAGCGCGGAGAACCAATACGAAGTCGTGATGAAACTAAAGGTGGAGTCAAAGGCCAAGGAGAGCGGCGACATGCTGTTCATTCTTGAGTTGGACTATACCGGCGTCTTCAACATTGAAAACGTTCCCGAAGACCAACTGCACCCTTTCCTGCTGATCGAGTGCCCGAGGATGCTGTTCCCCTTTGTTCGGCGGATTGTGTCCGACGTGTCCCGCGACGGCGGTTTCCCGCCGCTGAATCTCGAGACGATCGACTTCCTCGCTTTGTATCGCAACGAACTGGCGCGGCGGCAGGCAGCAAAGCAACCTGCTGGCGAAACTCCCGCCTCCTGAGCAAGCTGGCGGTCACGCCTTTGTCCAGAGCGCATCACTACCAAGCTTTTCTATGAAGGCGGCGTGAGCCGCCTTTTCATTTTCAGTTACTCTGGGCGGAAGCGGCTTACTTCTGGCGCGGGCTCTCCATACGGTGTCCGCGCCGTTTATCTGGCTCGTCCCGTCATTGGTCGTCAGCCCGAAATCTGGTTGCTTTCCACCGATGAGCTCCAAATAAACTTCTGCAAGGATCTCGCTGTCCAGCAGCGCGCCATGCAAACTGCGGGATGAGTTGTCGATGCTGAAACGGCGACACAGCGCGTCAAGGGATGCGGGGGATCCAGGAAACCGGCGGCGCGCCATATCCAATGTGTCGATGGCACAGTCCTGAGGCAGCAAAGGACGATTTGTCCATTTCAGCTCTGCGTTGAGGAACTTCACATCAAATGCGGCATTGTGGATCACCAGCTTGGAGTCACCGATAAAAGCGCGAAATTCGTCGACAATCTGGGCAAAGACCGGCTTGTCCCTGAGTGTGACCTCACCCGGGTTCGGTGGACGCGGAACAGACAGAAGATCCGGACCGATCCCATGGACCCCAAAGGCATCGTCGGGCATCCCACGTTCCGGGTTGATATACTGGTGATAGGTCTTTCCCGTAGGGACGTGGTTATAAAGTTCCAGCGCACCGATCTCGACGATGCGATCCCCCTGCCCCGGTTCAAATCCCGTGGTCTCCGTGTCCAGCACGATCTCCCGCATCTGACAACCTCCGCTCGATATCTTCGACGATCTTCTGCACCTGCGCACGCGCATGCTCAAGTGTGTCTGTTTCAATCACATAGTTGGAACGGGCGCATTTTTCCTCATTCGGCATCTGGCGCGCAAGGACGCGCGCGAGATCCTCGTCCGTCATGGTCCCCCGGGCAAGCACGCGGGTCTCTTGCGTTTCACGTGAAACCGTCACGCAAGCCGTTGCGTCCATCAGGGCATCTCCTCCCGTTTCGAACAAAAGCGGTATGTCGAAAACGCCGATCGCCTCAGCATGAGATGAAACAAAGGATTCCCGGTCCTGCTGAACCAGCGGATGCACAATCGATTCAATCTTTTGCAGCGCATCGGCATCCGCCGCAATTTTCTGTCTCAATGCTTGTCTCGAGACTGATCCATCTTCTACCGCGTCGGGGAAAATCTGTCGCAGAGGCTCTACTGCAGCGCCACCCTTTGCGTAGATGCGATGGACTGCGGCATCTGCATCCCAAACCGCACACCCTGCCTTGGCAAACATATCGGCCGTGGTGGATTTACCCATGCCGATTGATCCGGTCAGGCCCAGCTTGAACCTCATCCCAGAACGGCTTGGCGTGTCGCTTCGTCTACCTCCGGGCGTGTTCCGAACCACCGCTCGAAACCCGGGACAGCCTGGTGAAGCAACATCCCGAGACCGTCGACCACCATGCATCCCCGCGCGCGACCCTCCCGGAGAAGCCGCGTCTCCAGAGGGGTATAGACAAGATCGGTGACCAGCATGCCGGGTTCCAGCGCATCCAGCGGCACCCTGAGTTGCGGCTTGCCCGCCATTCCAAGCGCCGTGGTATTCACCACGGTCGAGCACCCCTCGATGATGTTCCCGGCTTGGACCCAGTCATGAACCCGCACCCGCTGTCCAAAGTCATCTGCCAGTTTTTCCGCCCGCAGGCGGGTGCGATTAGTCAGACGGATTTCCGGAACCCCCACATCCAAAAGCGATGCAATGACAGCACGCGCCGCGCCCCCTGCCCCGAACACCGTCACAGGACCAGCGGCTGGTTGCCAGTCCGAGGCATTGTTCCGCAGGTTTTCCATGAAGCCATAACCATCTGTATTGTCAGCATGAATCCGGCCATCCTGTCGAAAGATCAACGTGTTTGAGGCGCCAATCAATGTTGCCCGATCAGAGACAAGATCGGCAATCTCCATCACCTTTTCCTTATAGGGAACGGTCACGTTCAGCCCGACGAACCCCAGGTCTGGCAAAAGGCGGATGGTTTCGGCGAGCTTCTCTTCCGGAACTTCAACCGGGATATAATAGCCCGGCAGATCGAGCGCGTTCAGCCAATGCGCAAAAAGACGTGGAGAGCGGGAATGGGCAACGGGGGACCCGATGACCGCAGCAAGGGGGATGCGTGGCAGGCTCATGCAGGAAGGGTTCCTCTGTTCGTCAAATAACTCAGCAATTCCAAGAGAGGCAAGCCAAGAATGGTGAAATGGTCCCCTTCCACAACGGAAAAAAGGCGGACGCCCTCCGCCTCCAGCTTGTAGCCGCCGACTGACGTCGCGACATCCGGCCAATTCCGTTGGAGGTATGCCTCGAGGTAGTCGTCGGAAAACTTCCGCATCGTCAACCGAGCGGTTCCGACATGTCGCCAGATCGGCTGTGCATCCTCATACAGCACTGCGGCGGAAAGCAGGCGATGCTTTTGGCCGCGAAGGCGAACAAGTTGTTCGCGGGCTTGCTTTTTAGATTCTGGTTTCGTCAGAATTTCGCGATCGATTTCCAAAACCTGATCACAGCCCAGAACAAGTTTGTCTGGATGGCGCGCGCTGACCTTCCGCGCCTTGGCCTCTGCCAATGTGTCGGCGATATCGCGCGGGGGTGCTTCTTCGGCCTGCAGAGCCGCTTTGAGGCTCTGCTCATCCACCTTTGGCGATTCGATTTCAATTCGCAGACCGGCCGCCCGCAGCATGTCTGCGCGGATCCGGGAGCTGGAAGCGAGAATGAGGTCTTCAGACATGGGGATAATATCGAGCATAAACGGGTGCACAGGCGTGATGATGGTTTTGAGGAAAAAGCCGCCGGGTTGCAAGCTTGGGGATGGCAGGCAAGTCTCGCCCGGTGTCGGTCGGGTTTCTCCGACTGTGGATGCGGAAAAGTCCTGAAGAGGGAAAACCCTTGTTTCGGCAAGGTTGTTCAGTTGTTTGTCCCCAAGATGAGAATTAATTAAGAATCTCGGAAGTTATTGTAAAGTAAATGAAATATTTCGCTTTGATCTGTGAATCCCACATGTTTTCCAGAGACTTCTCCCGCGACCCGCGACATCTTTGAAACCTTGTGGGAAACAAAATAATCCCCAGAAAATCCAAACACTAAACCTTCATAAACCTTTTCATTTAACTCCTTTTTAAGAAAGTTAGCCTTTCACCTGAACCAAGTTGACACTGTCGGGGCCTATGCGTTACGCGATCTACAGGCTTCGTCCGAAGACCTGCATCTCCCGTTAGACAAGGAAACGTGCGCCCGTGGGTGACACCTCATATGCGATGAGTGAAGAAAAACTAAACCTGTCCGATCTCAAGGCAAAAAGCCCCCAGGATCTTCTCGCGATGGCTGAAGAGCTGGAAGTCGAGAATGCATCGACCATGCGGAAGGGCGAGATGATGTTCCAGATCCTCCGCGAGCGGGCGGATGAGGGCTGGACCATCTTTGGCGACGGCGTTCTGGAGGTGCTTCAGGACGGGTTCGGCTTCTTGCGGTCCCCCGAAGCAAACTACCTGCCAGGGCCGGACGATATTTATGTTTCGCCTGACATGATCAGAAAATATTCGCTGCGCACCGGTGATTCCATCCAGGGAGAGATGAAAGCGCCCGACGGTGACGAAAGATATTTTGCCCTAGTGTCAGTGGCAGAGATCAATTTCCAGGATCCAGAACGCGCCCGTCACAAGATTGCCTTTGACAACCTCACGCCTTTGTATCCGGACGAACGGCTGAAGATGGAGATCGAGGATCCGACGATCAAGGATCGCTCCGCAAGGATTATCGATCTGGTCGCGCCGATCGGCAAAGGACAGCGAGGTCTGATTGTTGCACCACCAAGAACCGGTAAAACCGTTCTTCTGCAGAACATTGCCAATTCGATCGAACAGAACCATCCCGAATGTTACCTGATCGTCCTGCTCATCGACGAGCGGCCGGAGGAAGTGACGGACATGCAGCGCTCAGTCAAGGGCGAGGTCATTTCCTCCACCTTTGACGAGCCGGCAACTCGGCACGTGGCTGTATCGGAAATGGTGATTGAAAAGGCAAAGCGGCTTGTTGAGCATAAGCGAGATGTTGTGATCCTTTTGGATTCGATCACAAGACTTGGTAGAGCCTTCAACACCGTGGTGCCTTCTTCGGGCAAGGTTTTGACCGGTGGTGTCGATGCGAACGCCCTGCAACGGCCGAAGCGCTTCTTCGGGGCTGCGCGGAACATCGAAGAGGGTGGATCGCTGACGATCATTGCAACGGCTCTGATCGATACAGGATCGAGGATGGACGAGGTTATCTTTGAAGAATTCAAAGGGACTGGCAACTCTGAGATTGTCCTTGACCGGAAAGTGGCTGACAAGAGGATTTTCCCGGCGCTGGATATTCTGAAATCTGGCACCCGCAAGGAAGAGTTGCTCGTCGACAAGGGAGACCTGCAAAAAACATTTGTTCTTCGGCGAATCTTGAACCCGATGGGAACAACGGATGCGGTGGAATTTCTGATCTCTAAATTGAAGCAGACCAAGACGAACTCAGAATTCTTTGACTCTATGAACAGCTGATTTGGCTATGGACACCATCTTTGCTCTTGCGAGCGCGGCCGGTAAAGCGGGTGTTTCGGTGGTGCGGGTCTCTGGGCCGGATGCTTGGGAGGCCGTGGACCGCTTGGCGGGATCCATGCCAACGCCACGACAAGCCTCAGTGCGGCGTCTTATCGGAAATACAGGTGACTTCATTGATGAGTCGCTTGTTCTCATTTTTGAGAAGGGTGCGAGCTTTACCGGTGAGCGGATTGCTGAATTCCAGGTGCATGGTAGTATAGCGGTTATTCAAGCCTTGCTTCGCGATCTTGGTGAGATACCCGGATTTCGACATGCAGATCCAGGTGAATTCACTCGCCGTGCGCTTGAAAACGGCCGTCTGGATCTGACGCAGGTGGAAGCCCTCGGAGATCTCATCGAGGCAGAAACAGAACAACAACGCCGTCAGGCTCTGCGATTATTGTCGGGAGCGTTATCCGTTCGAGTTGGAGAGTGGCGAAGGGATATCATTCGCGCGGTGTCGCTTTTGGAAGCCACGATAGACTTCGTCGATGAAGACGTGCCTGTGGATGTATCCGGCGAGGTGGCGGATTTGTTGTCCGGTGTTCTGGAAGGGATTGGGGTAGAACTGCAAGGGTTGGCCTCGGCGGAACGGGTTCGAACAGGCTTTGAAATCGCGATCGTCGGACCGACAAACGCTGGAAAGTCAACGCTACTTAACTACTTGGCGGGGAGGGAGGCGGCGATAACATCGGATATCGCCGGAACCACCCGAGATGTCATTGAAGTGCGGATGGAAATAGGTGGGTTTGCTGTGACCATCTTGGATACCGCCGGTTTGCGTGAAACGGATGATTTGATTGAACAGATAGGTGTCGCCCGTGCAAAAGAACGTGCGAAAGCATCGGATTTGCGGGTGCATCTGGTTCCTGAGCGGGATGTTCCTGTTTTGGATGTCAAACCCGGGGATATCGTCAGGACGGCGAAAGGAGATCTTGGCGGTTCTCGGGGTATTTCCGGAAAGACGGGTCACGGTGTTCGAGAACTCTTGGATGAGATTGAGAACCGTCTTTTGGGCATGGTTCAGGGGGCGGGCTTGGCGAGCCGGGAACGGCACCGGGTTGCGCTTATGGAGGGATACGCCCACCTTGAGACGGCACGGGATCTTCTTGCAGAGGGGAGTGATGTATACGATATCACGAGTGAAGAAATACGGATTTCGCAACGCAAGCTTGAACAGTTGATCGGGCACGTGGACGTGGAACATGTCTTGGACCAGATTTTCTCAAGTTTCTGTATCGGCAAGTAAGGAGTGTTTCACGTGAAACATGATACCTTTGATGTGATCGTGATTGGAGGCGGCCACGCTGGAACCGAAGCTGCCGCAGCCTCTGCGCGGATGGGCGCACGCACCGCGCTGATCACCTTGCGGAAAGGTGATCTGGGTGTCATGTCCTGCAATCCTGCGATTGGTGGTCTTGGGAAAGGGCATCTTGTTCGGGAAATTGACGCGATGGATGGGCTGATGGGCCGTGTTGCAGACGAGGCTGGGATACAATTCCGCTTGTTGAATCGTCGGAAAGGGCCAGCGGTTCAGGGTCCACGCACCCAAGCGGATCGAAAACTCTATGCCAAGGCAATGCAGAGAGAAATTGGTTCCTATCCGCTTCTCCACGTTATTGAAGGCGAAGTCGTTGACTTCATAATGTACTCGACGCGGGTAAGTGGCGTCGTTCTCGCCGATGATACCAAGATTTCCGGTAATACGGTTGTCCTCACCAGCGGAACATTTCTGCGTGGCGTTATTCACATAGGTGATAAAACGCACCCGGGTGGGCGAATGGGAGATGAACCTTCGATACGACTCGCCGAGCGCATTTCCGATATGGACCTGAAGTTGGGAAGGTTGAAGACCGGAACGCCTCCACGCCTTGATGGGCGATCAATTGACTGGAGCGGCCTCGACACGCAGCCAGGTGATGACAATCCCGTGTTGTTTTCATTTTTGTCAAAGCAACCGATGGCCCGTCAGATTGTCTGCGGGATCACGCACACGACCGAGCGTACGCACCGTATAATACGTGACAACCTGGATCGCTCAGCCATGTACGGTGGACAGATCGACGGCGTGGGACCGCGGTACTGTCCATCCATTGAGGACAAGGTGGTCCGATTTTCTGAAAAGGAGTCGCATCAGATATTCCTTGAACCTGAAGGCCTTGATGTTCCGACGATCTATCCGAACGGCATTTCCACGTCGCTCCCACAAGACGTGCAGGAAGAATATGTTCGCAGTATCCCCGGGCTTGAAAGAGCCGAAATCATGCAGCCTGGCTATGCAATTGAGTACGACTATGTCGACCCACGGGCCCTGAATGCCAGTCTATCGCTTCGGAATGTCTCTGGACTATTTCTCGCTGGTCAGATCAATGGCACAACGGGGTATGAAGAGGCAGCGGCGCAGGGCCTCGTGGCAGGGCTCAACGCAGCCGCAGAGTCACTTGGGCGCGATCCGATCCGGTTTTCCCGGACGGACAGCTACATTGGGGTCATGGTCGACGATCTTACGACGCGTGGCGTGAACGAGCCCTACCGCATGTTTACGAGCAGGGCGGAATATAGATTGTCTCTACGTGCTGATAATGCGGACCAGCGCTTGACCCCTGTTGCCATTTCTTTGGGCGCGGTTTCCGACGAACGGGAGGCGGCTTTTACGACCAAGGCAACGGCTTTGGAGCAAGGACGAACTCTGCTCGAATCGGTCAAATTCAGCAGCAATGTCCTTAAGGAAGCGGGTTTCGATGTAGCGCGTGATGGATCGAAGCGGACCGCGTTTCAGATGCTATCATTTAAAGGGGTAACAATCCGTTCGTTGACGCCGCTAGCGGAAGGCTTGCATGAGTTAGACGACGACATCGCGTGTCAGCTTGAGAGAGACGCACTGTATGTGAACTACATTGAACGCCAAGCTCGGGACGTCGATGTTCTGAAAAGGGACGAAGCTCATGTAATTCCTGCAGATTTTTCATACGCGAGTTTGCAGGGATTGTCGAATGAACTCAAGAGCAAGCTTGATGCAGCGCGACCGGAAACCATTGCGCAGGCGGGGCGTATCGACGGGATGACACCGGCGGCGCTGACCTTGATACTTGCGAAGTTGCGTCAAAAGGGGCGCAAGGAAGCCGTATGATAGATCTGCGGGATGTTGGAGTGAATGTTTCACGTGAAACATCTCAGCGGCTTGATGACTATTTGCAGCTTTTGAAAAAATGGAACCAGAGCATAAACCTTGTAAGTCCTACTACACTGGAGAATGCTTCTGTCCGCCACTTCAAAGATTCCGCTCAACTCCTGGACCTCGCACGTCATCCGATCCATAGATGGGTTGATATGGGGAGTGGGGCCGGCTTTCCAGGGCTGGTCGTAGCGATCATCCTTGCGCAGATATCACCAGACACCGAAGTCGAAATGATTGAATCTGACATGCGGAAGGCAACATTCCTGCGAAATGTACTCAGGGTAACTGGTATCACAGCGAGAGTTTTTTCTCAAAGAATTGAGACGCTTGACTCACGTCAGGCAGATGTTTTGTCTGCGCGGGCGCTCGCACCTTTGCCCCAGCTTTTGGATTTTGCATCCAGGCACTTGTCGAGCAATGGATACGCCTTGTTTCAGAAAGGCCAGACTTGGGAAAAAGAAGTAGCCGATGCAGAGAGGCGATGGCATTTCGCCTTCACCCCGCATAAAAGTAAAACCGACGCAAATGCTGTAATCCTTGAAATCGGAGACCTCGCCCATGTCTGATCCGACACGCCCGCCGGGTCCAAAAATTATTACCATCGCCAACCAAAAGGGTGGCGTTGGCAAGACGACCACGACAATCAACTTGGGCGCTGCTCTTTGCGAGCGGGGAAACAAGGTTCTGGTCGTGGATCTGGATCCTCAGGGCAATGCCTCCACAGGTCTTGGGATCGAGGCGGAGGATCGTGAATACACAACCTACGACTTGCTTTTGGGTGAGGTTGCACTGAACCAGTTGATCTTGCCCACCTCCACGCAAGGTTTGTCTCTCATTCCGGCGACCGTGGACCTGAGCTCTGCTGATATAGAGCTTTTTTCCAATGAAAAGCGAAGCTTCCTGTTGCATGACGCTTTGCGTCAGCCGGATATCGATGCCTTTGGATATGATGTTGTCCTCATCGATTGTCCGCCATCCCTGAACCTGCTTACTGTCAACGCAATGGTTGCAGCGCATTCGGTTCTGGTGCCTTTGCAAAGCGAGTTTTTTGCGCTGGAGGGCCTGTCGCAACTCATGCTGACAATTCGAGAGGTTCGGCAAACAGCAAATCCGACGTTGCGAATAGAAGGTATCGTGCTCACGATGTACGACGCTCGCAACAACCTTTCACAACATGTAGAAGCGGACGCGCGGGCCAATCTTGGCGATCTCGTTTTTTCGACAGTCATTCCCCGGAATGTCCGTGTGTCAGAAGCGCCGTCATATGCGTTGCCCGTACTCGCCTATGATGGTTCGTCCAAGGGTGCCCAAGCGTATCGGGCTCTTGCGGCGGAGTTATTGAAGAAAAATGAAAAACACGCTGCGTGATGGATCGACACCCGGAGAGTAACCGCATGGAAGATAAACCAAAAAAGGAAATGCGCCGGGGCCTTGGGCGGGGATTATCCGCCCTGATGGCAGACGTCACGCCCGAAGGCGGCACGACGCAGGCCGATGTTACCAGGCGGGCAGATCGGGTCATGCCGGTAGAGGCGTTGGTGCCCAATCCTGATCAGCCAAGGCGCAGTTTCACAGAATCACAGCTGTCTGAACTTGCCGCATCGATTCGGACCAAGGGTGTTATCCAACCTTTGATCGTGCGACCCGACCCACGCAATTCTGAAAAGTTTGAAATTGTTGCGGGTGAACGGCGTTGGCGGGCTGCACAGTTGGCGCAGCTGCACGAAGTGCCTGTTATCATTAGGGACTTCAATGATACAGAGGTTCTTGAAGTTGCCATAATTGAGAACATCCAGCGCGCGGACTTGAATGCGATCGAAGAAGCGGCCGGTTACCGTCAGCTGATGTATAAATTTGGACATACGCAGGAAAAATTGGCCGAGGCATTGGGCAAAAGCCGCAGTCACATTGCCAACCTGATGCGGCTATTAAATCTCCCCGATGACGTGCAAGGACTTGTCTCACAGGGTAGCCTCAGCGCAGGGCACGCGCGCGCTTTGATCACGGCGACCGATCCTGCATCTTTGGCACAAAAGGTCGTTTCCAAGGGTCTGTCCGTTCGAGATACGGAGAAACTTGTTAAATCCGGCGCACCCCAAGCCACACGTCGCAAGGGATCGAATGATCAGTCCGGAATCGACAAGGACGCCGATACCCGTGCTTTGGAGGGTGACCTCAGCGCCGCATTGGGAATGAAGGTGCGTATAGATCATCCGCCTGGAAATGAACGGGGACAACTGTCCATTTCCTACGAAACGCTTGAACAACTGGACGCGCTCTGTGCGTTGTTGAGCACTTCCCGATGACTGTCAGGGAATCAGTGCGCTGATCACGGAGTTCAAAACCAATCGACCGGCGGACGTGGTGCGCAACAGGCCAGGTTCCCACGTAACAAACCCAAGGTCCTGCAATTCGTCTATGGCGGTTTTTTGCGCCACACGTGGATCCATTCGGTGCAATCGGTCTATATCTAGTCCATCTTGAAGTCGAAGGCCCATCATGAGGTATTCAGCGGCTTGATCTTCCAGACTCAGGCGTTCCTGACTGTCAACCGATGATCCATCTTCAGATGCTTTCAGCCAGGCGCCCGGTTGTCTCAGCGCCTCTGTTGCCCAGCGATCTGATCCACTGCCAATTCGGCCATGTGCGCCCGGCCCAACTCCAACCCAGTCACCTGCCTGCCAATAGACCAGATTATGCCGTGACTGCGCGCCTTGTTCCGCATGATTCGAAACCTCGTAGGCCGATAGCCCGGCATCGGCACACATTTGTTGGGTCAGTTCGTACATGTCGGCGGCAAGATCTTCTTTGGGTAGCCCGCGCAACCTACCAGCCTGCGCTCTGTCCCAGAAGGCCGTGCCCTCCTCGATGGTCAATTGATAGAGCGACAAGTGCCCACCCGCCATGTCGAGCGCCTCTGCAAGCTCCTCTGCCCAGTCCTCCAGACTTTGGCTCTGCCTTGCATAGATGAGATCAAAACTGACGCGATCAAACGTCGACTGGGCCACCGCAACAGCGTCACGGGCTTCCTTCACGTCATGGAGTCGCCCCAAGCGGCGCAAATCCCCATCGCGCAGTGCCTGCACGCCCAACGACACCCTGTTCACCCCTGCGGACGCATATCCGGCAAACCTTGCCGCTTCCACCGACCGCGGGTTCGCTTCCAGTGTGACTTCGATATCATTCGCAAAGGTCCAGGTATCCTGCGCGGCCTCGATCACTGTTGCGACGGTCTGTGGGGTCATCAGGGACGGCGTTCCTCCACCAAAAAAGATAGACGAAAGGATCCGATTTCTCGTGGTTTCGCCTGCGCGCCTGATCTCCTTAGCTAAGGCGCGTGCCCAGCGCGTCTGATCGACCTGTTGGACCACGTGACTGTTAAAATCACAGTAGGGGCATTTGGCCTCGCAGAAGGGCCAATGCACATAAAGGGCAAAGCCACCGACTTGCCAGTTTTCAAGCGTGCTATCCGTCAAAATATTCCGCCACGAACTTGTTGAAAGCATCCGCTCGATGGGAAATCCGGTTCTTTTCCCAGCGGTCCATTTCACCGAAGGTTAGCTCGAAACCCTTGGGTTGAAAGATCGGATCGTACCCATGGCCTTGTGATCCACGCATCGGCCAGACCACCTGTCCTTCCATCACCCCGGGGAAGACCGCGTCACTGCCATCCGGCCAGGCCAGCACCAGCGTGCAGCAAAAACGTGCCGTCCATGGCTGCTTTGCCTTGCGTTCAATCAGCATGCGATGGGTCTTTTCCATTGCCATCTCGAAATCGCGCCCTTGGTCGGACTCGGCCCAGTCAGCGGTATAAACGCCCGGCGCCTTGTCCAGCGCATCCACTTCGATCCCCGAATCATCAGCAAGCGCTGGCAAACCTGTCGCCTTTGCGGCCGTATGCGCCTTGATCCGAGCGTTTTCGACAAAGGTCGTTCCGGTTTCGTCCGGCTCGGGAAGGTTCATGTCGCCTGCACTGACGCAGGCGACACCGAACGGCTTCAGCAACTGGGCAATTTCTTCCAACTTGCCTTGATTGTGCGTGGCCACCAGCAGCCGATTTCCAAGGTTCCGTGGTGTCATCCCACGGCTGCCCGCTGTGCGGCGACAAGCTCGGCGACGCCCAACTCCGCAAGATCCATGAGTTTGCCCATGTCGTCGCGCGAATAGGTCGATCCCTCGGCGCTCATCTGAACCTCGATCAAACGACCGTCGCCCCGCAGGATGAAGTTTCCGTCCACGCCTGCTTCGCTGTCTTCGGGGTAATCCAGATCGAGCACCGGCTGTCCGGCATAGATCCCGCAACTCACGGCAGCCACTTCGGACACCAACGGATCCGTGATGATATCACCAGCCTTGATCAGCTTGTTCACCGCAAGACGAAGCGCCACCCAGCCCCCGGTGATCGAGGCGCAACGCGTTCCACCGTCCGCCTGAATCACGTCGCAATCCACCGTGATCTGGCGTTCGCCCAGCGCGTTGCGATCCACACCCGCGCGCAGGGCCCTGCCGATCAACCTCTGGATTTCCACGGTGCGGCCGCCTTGTTTGCCGGCCTGCGCCTCGCGGCGCATCCGGGTGGAGGTAGACCGCGGCAACATTCCATATTCAGCGGTGACCCACCCTTGCCCGGACCCCTTGATGAACGGGGGCACCCGTTCTTCGAGTGACGCTGTGCAAAGAACATGCGTCTCCCCCATGCGGATCATGCATGATCCTTCCGCATGTTTCGCAACGCCGGTTTCAATTGAAACCTCACGCATTTGGCTTAACTGTCGTCCCGATGGTCGCATGGTGCATCCCTTGTATGATCGAAACCGGGATAGACAGCCGCAGCCCAGATATGCAACCCCGATTGACGTCTTGGACCGGCGCTCTTTAATGAGGTCCGAGAGGGAAAAAAATGATTGAGGCCAGTGAACTTCTATCCCAGATGAACGATCGCTCGCGCGAGGTCTTTCGCCGCGTGGTCGAAGGGTATCTTGCGAGCGGTGGGCCCGTCGGCTCGCGGACGCTAACCCGCAGCCTGTCGGAAAAGGTTTCCGCAGCCACGATCCGGAATGTCATGCAAGACCTTGAATACCTCGGTCTGCTGGACAGTCCGCATGTCTCAGCAGGGCGCATTCCGACGCAGATGGGTCTGCGGATGTTCGTCGACAGCCTTCTGGAGGTGCGAAACCTCGAAGACGAGGACCGGCAAAAGCTGGACGCCACGCTCGGCAGCAATTCAGGGGATGTTTCCGGTCTGCTGGATGCCGTTGGATCGGCCTTGTCCGGCGTGTCTCACGGGGCTTCGCTGGTCCTCACGCCAAAACACGAGGCGCCTCTAAAACATATCGAATTCGTGAGTTTGGCGAAGGACCGCGCGTTGGTTGTCATCGTCTTTGCCGATGGACATGTTGAAAACCGGGTGTTCACACCGCCTCCGGGCTTGACCCCCAGCGCGATGCGCGAGGCCGCGAATTTCACGAATGCACTGGTCGAGGGACGCACCCTGACGGATCTTCGCAAGACGATGCAGGATGAAATTTCGAGACGGCGGCGCGAAATTGACGGGATCGCCGCGCAACTGATCGATGCAGGCATAGCTGTCTGGGATGGCTCCGGCGACAGTGCAGAGCGGCTGATCGTGCGGGGCAGGGCGAATCTGCTCGGTGATGAGTCCGCTCAGGATGAACTTGACCGGATCCGCAGCCTCTTTGATGATCTTGAACGCAAGCGGGACATCGCTGATTTCCTCGAACTCACCGATGAGGGAGAGGGCGTTCGCATTTTTATAGGTTCGGAGAACAAACTTTTCTCACTTTCGGGTTCCTCTCTGGTGGTCTCTCCATATATGAACGCAGACCGAAAGATCATTGGTGCGGTAGGGGTAATCGGCCCGACGCGCCTCAATTACGGTCGGATCGTTCCGATCGTGGACTATACGGCTCAACTGGTTGGTCGAATGATCGCTGACCGGAGTTAGAGGTGAAGGCATGGCAGACCCGAAAAAGGATGATTTTCTTGACGACATCGACGCAGCCGCCGATGAAGAACAGGCTGAGTTGACCGAGGAGATCGATGATATCGCACTTGCGTTAGAAACACTCCGCGCTGAACGGGACGATTACAAGGACCGTTTCATGCGCGCCCTGGCGGACGCGGAAAATGCCCGCAAACGCGCAGACAAGGACAGACGGGAGGCACAGGCCTACGGCGGAACGCGGATCGCGCGTGACCTTCTCCCTGTGTACGACAATCTCAATCGCGCGCTTGCCGTGGCCAAGGAAAGCGAAGGAGAGGCAACAACCGCCCTCGTAGAAGGCGTCGAGTTGACCTTGAAAGAATTGATGGCTGTTTTCGACCGGCATGGTGTCACGCGGATCACCCCGCAGGTCGGTGATCGCTTCGATCCCAAGGAACACGAAGCGATGTTCGAGGCACCGGTTCCCGGGACCCGCGCCGGAGAGATCATTCAGGTCTCCGCAGAGGGGTTCATGCTCTATGATCGCCTGTTGCGGCCGGCACAGGTCGGCGTAAGTTCCACACCCGCATCCTGACGCGAACCGGGCGGACCACAAGCTGGCTCCGCCCGATCCACACATAGGGATTGCGGGATCCGATCACTTGGCGCCTTGGCTTCAGGCCGGTTTTTCCTTCAACAAGGCTTTGAGCTCATAGATCGCCTGAATCGCCTCTCTGGGTGACATTTCGTCCGGCACAAGCGTTTGCAAAAGCGTTTCGACCTGCGATGTTTCCCGTGAAACCTTGTCAGGCATACGGGCGGCCGCGGAAAAGAGGGGCAGGTCATCAATCAGTGCCTTGGGCGCTGCCCTGTCCCGTTCGCCCTTTTCAAGCGCGTCCAGAATGTCACGCGCGCGCAGGATCACCGGTGCGGGAAGGCCTGCCAGTTGAGCGACCTGCACCCCGTAGGACCGGTCGGCTGCACCCTCCCGCACCTCGTGCAGAAAGATCACTTCGCCGTTCCATTCCTTGACGGCCACGGTCGCATTCTTCACACCCTGCAATCTGCCAGCCAACACGGTCAGTTCATGGTAATGCGTCGCGAACAACCCGCGCACCCGATTGACCGCCTGAAGATGTTCCAAGGTGGCCCAGGCAATCGACAGGCCATCATAGGTTGCCGTTCCACGCCCGATCTCGTCGAGAATGACCAAGGCCTGTTCATCCGCCTGGTTCAGGATGGCAGCGGTTTCGACCATTTCGACCATGAAAGTGGACCGTCCCCGCGCGAGATCGTCGCTTGCCCCCACGCGGGAAAAAATCTGGCTGACCAGTCCCACATGCGCGGCTTGGGCGGGCACGTAGGCGCCCATCTGCGCAAGAAGGGCGATCAATGCGTTCTGTCTGAGATAGGTGGACTTGCCCGCCATGTTCGGCCCGGTCAACAGTGTGAGGGCCGCGTCGTCAGCGCCAGCGCTAAGGTCGCAATCATTGGCTATGAAGGGCGCACCACTGCTGCGGAGTGATGCCTCAACCACTGGATGCCGTCCGCCTTGAATGGCAAAGGCCCTGCTTTCATCGACTTTGGGCAAACACCAATCCCGTTGCCTTGCCAGTTCTGCCAAGGCCAGAGTCAGATCCATTTCCGCCAGCGCCAGCGCCAGATCAGAGAGCGCCTCGGACACTTCCAGTATGGCTGCCCGCACCTCTTCGAAGATCCGCCGTTCGATATCCAGCGCCTCGTTCCCAGCGTTCAGAATCCGCCGTTCAAGCTCTGACAGTTCAACCGTCGTGAAACGGACTTGATTGGCCGTGGTCTGCCGATGAATGAACCTGTCCGACAAGGCGAACATTTTTTCCGCATGCACTGACGTGGTCTCGATGAAATAGCCAAGCACGTTGTTGTGCTTGATCTTTAGGGAGGGGACGCCGGTCTCCTGGGTATAGTCTCCCTGCATCCGCGCAATGACGCCGCGCCCCTCGTCGCGCAGGGTCCGCGCCTCGTCCAGCGCACTGTCGTAGCCCTGCGTGACGAAACCGCCATCGCTGACACGCAGGCCCGGTTCCGCAACCAATGCGGCGTCGAGCAATCCAAGCAAGGCTTCGTGACCGCAAAGCGCCTCGCAGGAGCGTTTCAACAAATCCGGCAAATCCTGATCGGACACGTTCATTGCGATCACACCTGCCTGTGCGATGGCCGACCGGACCGCGGCAAGGTCCCTCGGTCCGGCCCGGTCAAGCGCCAGTCTCGACAGCGCCCGATCAACATCCGGAACATGCTTGAGTGCGTCACGCAGCGGTGCCGACATCGTCCCTTCGACAGCCCATTGAACGGCCTGCAACCGTTCCTGTATCACCGAAAGATCGCGGGAGGGGGACCCGACTCGGCGTTCCAGAAGCCGCGCACCTGCCGAGGTGACCGTCATGTCGATCACGGACAGCAACGATCCGGTGCGGCCGCCTTGCAAGCTTTGGGTCAGTTCGAGATTACGGCGCGTGGCCGCGTCGATCTGCAAGATCCGCGAAACCTGTTCCTGCCGCGGTGGCAGCAACATCGGCAAGCGGCCCTTTTGCGTAATGTCCAGGTAATCCACGAGGGCGCCCATTGCAGAAAGCTCCGCGCGCCCGAACGCACCAAACCCAGAAAGGGTTTGCACTTTGAACAGCTTTTGAAGCCGGTCTTCCGCAGCCGCGGAATCAAAGCTGGCCGCGCCAAGGATCGTTGGGTCCAGACCCAAATCGCCCAAGACTTCGCGAAGATCCTGTTCCACGCCTTCTGTGGTCAACACCTCCGAGGGGGCAAGCCGCGCGAGTTCAGCGCCAATTCGCGCTCGGCCAAGGAACATGACATGAAACGCGCCCGTCGAGATATCTGTCCATGCCAGTGCCCATTCATCGCGCACCCTGGCAAGCGCGGCAAGGTAGTTGTGGCGGCGCGCCTCCAGCAGACTTTCCTCAGTCAGCGTGCCAGGCGTCACAAGGCGCACTACATCCCGTTGAACGACAGACTTCGACCCGCGCTTCTTCGCCTGTTCGGGGCTTTCCATCTGTTCTCCTACCGCCACCCGAAATCCCTTGCGGATCAGTGTCAGCAGATAATTCTCCGCAGAATGGACTGGCACGCCGCACATCGGAATGTCGTCGCCTGCATGTTTTCCGCGTTTTGTCAGCGCGATGTCCAAGGCGGCACTGGCGGCAACCGCGTCGTCAAAGAACAGCTCGTAGAAATCTCCCATCCGGTAGAACAACAGCGCGTCCGGATACTGCGCCTTGATCTCAAGGTACTGCGCCATCATCGGCGTGACGGTGGTCTCCTTTGCTGTTTTGTTAGCGCTCACGCAGCTTTCCCCCGGCGATTTTGCATGACATTAAAGGTGTCAAACAGCGGGGAAAACCGAAAATCCGCCGGACGGAGGGGACATGACCAAGAACCGATACACCCGCGAAGAGGCCCTGGCCTTTCACCTGGAACCGACCCCGGGAAAATGGGAGGTGCAGGCCACTGTTCCCATGACGACCCAACGGGATCTCAGCCTTGCCTATTCTCCGGGTGTCGCAGTGCCTTGCGAGGAAATCGCCGCCAATCCGGAAACGGCCTACGATTACACCAACAAAGGAAATCTTGTTGCTGTCATCTCTAACGGGACAGCCGTTCTGGGACTGGGAAATTTGGGCGCTTTGGGTTCCAAACCGGTGATGGAGGGCAAGGCGGTCCTGTTCAAACGTTTCGCCGACGTGAATTCCATCGACATCGAACTGGACACCGAAGATCCCGATGAGTTCTGCAAGGCCGTTCGCCTGATGGGACCGACCTTTGGCGGCATCAACCTTGAGGACATCAAGGCGCCGGAATGTTTCATTATCGAGCAGCGGCTCAAGGAAGAGATGGACATCCCCGTCTTTCATGATGACCAGCATGGCACCGCCGTGATCTGTGCCGCCGGTCTTCTGAATGCGCTGCATATCTCAGGCAAGAAGATCGAGGATGTGAAGATCGTCCTCAATGGGGCAGGGGCGGCGGGCATTGCCTGTATTGAACTGCTCAAGCGAATGGGCGCGCGGCATGACAACTGCATTGTTTGCGATACCAAGGGCGTGATCTTTCAGGGCCGCGTCGATGGGATGAACCAGTGGAAATCGGCCCATGCCATCAAGACCGAGCTGCGCACGCTCGAAGATGCGATGGTCGACGCAGATGTGTTTCTAGGCGTGTCCGTCAGAGGTGCCGTGACGCAGGAGATGGTCGCCAGCATGGCCGACAATCCGGTGATTTTCGCCATGGCGAACCCGGATCCGGAGATCACCCCGGAAGAAGCGCATGAGGTGCGGGTAGATGCGATCGTTGCCACCGGGCGGTCGGATTATCCCAATCAGGTCAACAATGTGCTTGGCTTCCCCTACCTTTTTCGTGGGGCGCTGGACATTCATGCCCGCGCCATCAACGACGAGATGAAGATCGCCTGCGCACAGGCGTTGGCTGCGCTCGCCCGCGAGGATGTGCCGGATGAGGTTGCGCTGGCCTATGGCAAATCGTTGTCCTTCGGGCGCGATTACATCATTCCCACGCCGTTTGATCCGCGTCTGATCCATCGCATTCCGCCGGCTGTCGCCCGGGCGGGTATGGATACAGGTGCTGCGCGCCGGCCGATCATCGACATGGAAGCCTATGAGCACATGTTGCAGGGTCGGATGGATCCCACGGCCTCCATCCTGCGGTCGATAAACGCGCGGGCGCGGGCAGCACAAGCACGCATGATCTTTGCCGAAGGGGACGATCCAAGGATCCTGCGGGCCGCGGTGATGTATCAGCGTTCCGGCCTTGGCAAGGCCTTGGTCGTCGGGCGGTCAGCGGATGTAAAGCAAAAGCTCGAGGCGGCCGGGCTGGCCGATGCTGTGCGCGAGCTGGAAGTGGTCAACGCGGCCAATACCACCCATCTGGAGACCTACAAATCCTTCCTCTACGAACGATTGCAGAGAAGGGGGATGGACCGGCAGGACATTCATCGTCTCGCGGCCCGCGACCGGCATGTCTTTGCAGCCTTGATGCTGCAACATGGCCACGGGGACGGTTTGGTCACCGGCGCAACCCGGAAATCGGCGCATGTGATGGAATTGATCAACCACGTTTTTGACGCGGATGCAGAGCACGGGGCCGCAGGTGTGACGGCCCTGCTGCACAAGGGGCGGATCGTTCTCATCGCCGATACATTGGTGCATGAATGGCCCGACGAAGAAGACCTCGCCACCATTGCCGAACGCGCGGCGCGCGTCGCGCGCTATCTGGGGTTGGAACCCCGCGTGGCATTCGTGTCCTTCTCGACCTTCGGCTACCCGGTGTCTGAGCGCGCGGTAAAGATGCACCTTGCGCCGCGCGTTCTGGACCGGCGTGGCGTGAGTTTCGAATACGAAGGTGAGATGACCGTGGACGTAGCGCTGAACGTCAAGGCGCAGGAGCATTATCCATTCCAGCGGTTGACCGGCCCCGCGAATATCTTGGTCGTGCCGGCGCGCCATTCCGCCTCGATTTCCGTGAAATTGATGCAGGAAATGGCCGGTGCCACGGTGATCGGTCCGATCCTCGCCGGTGTCGACAAGTCGATCCAGATCTGCTCGACCTCGATGACGGCCAACGACATTCTTAACATGGCGGTTCTGGCGGCCTGCAAGATCGGCTGAGACAAGGCATCCCAACGTCGGATTTGAGTATTTGGAAAGAGAGAAGAAGCAAGATGGCGATCTTCAATCTTGGCTCGATCAATGCGGATCTGGTCTACCGGGTGCCGCATCTGCCCGGTCCCGGCGAAACGCTGTCCGCGCGGTCCTTTCATCGCGGGCTGGGCGGCAAGGGTGCCAACATGTCCGTGGCAGCGGCCAGGGCGGCAGCGCATTGCGTGCATATCGGGGCCGTGGGCAGGGACGGCGCCTGGGCCGTTGAGCGGCTGATGGAATATGGTGTCGACACACGTCATATCGCCACCGTCGACGCGGTGACGGGCAACGCGGTCATTGCCGTGGATGACGATGGCGAGAACAATATCATCCTTCTACCCGGCGCCAATCACATGATCAGCGAGGCTCATATCGCCGCTGGTTTTGACGAGGCGGGCGCGGCGGATATTTTCCTGACGCAGAACGAGACAAACGCGCAAAGACTCGCTGCCGAGGTTGCCTCCGGGCGCGGGATGCGCGTCGCATATGCAGCCGCGCCGTTCGATGTTCGCGCTGTGCAAGCGGTGTTGCCCTTGTTGGACTTGCTATTTCTCAACGCGGTGGAGGCCGAGCAACTGGAGGCAGCAACGGGACAGGGGCCAGCTGATCTGCCGGTTCGGGATGTGATTGTCACACTGGGTGCGCAGGGTGCGCGTTGGTACAACACCGATACCGGTCAAACGCGGGAGTTCCCCGCGATCCCGGTGGTGGCGGTGGACACAACCGGGGCGGGGGATACCTTCACCGGATATGTGCTTGCGGGGCTCGACCGGGGAATGCCCATGGCTCAGGCGATTGGACAGGCGATGATTGCCGGGGCCATTGTGGTCACGCGCCATGGCGCATCGGACGTGATCCCCGACCTCAAGGATGTGCAGGATTTCAAGCAGTGATGCATCCGTCTGACCGCGTGGTGCGACGGGGAACATAACCGGATGCGCAGTTTGGGGAAGTTGACCGAAATCAGTTGATAAACGGTGCACCCTTTCCCCAGAGTTCCCTGACCCGTTGGTCGCGCTGGCAAGCCTCGCGATAGCGGTCGTAGGCATCCTTCTGCCGGACGATGCCAAACCGGGTGACCACGCGATTAGTGCCCTTGTAGTAGTCTTGATGATAGTCTTCGGCGCGGAAAAAGGTGCTGGCCGGCAGGATCGGCGTCACGATGTCCTGTCCAAGTTCAGATTGCGCGTCGGCTTTTGCGGCCTCGGCGGCGGCCTTCTGTTCGGGTCCGGTATAGAAAATCGCCGTTCTGTAACTGTCCCCGCGATCGCAGAACTGGCCCCCGGCATCGGTGGGATCAATGGAGCGGAAAAACAGGTCGTATAGCTGACGGGCTGTCACGCGATCCTCGTCATAGGTGATTTCGACCGCTTCGTAATGGCCGGTGTTGCCGCCTGTGACCTGGTTATACGTCGGATCGTCCGTCGTGCCACCGGTGTAGCCAGAGACGGCCTTTGTCACTCCGCGAACCTTTTCGAAGTCAGCCTCGACGCACCAAAAGCAGCCACCTGCGACGATGATTTCGGCTGCGGCGACGCGCTGGGCGGCGAGAGGCAGTGTCGAAAGGGCCAAGAGGGCGATGCCGAAAAGGCGGGCGATCAGGACATACATTGAAAAACTCCTTTCGACAGAAGGTGACTCCGCGCTCGCCGTCTGGCAATGCCCTGTGCGCTCCGCTCACTGGATGGTGAAAGCCGTTTGAAATGAACGGTTCTCCTGTCCAGGGTTCTATCGATGGCGGGCCGCGTTTGTATCCGTGGCATGGCAAGAGAAAGAACACCGGTTCAGGAAACGAAAGTGTGCCCCGGTGAGGAAATGGACGAATGGAGCCGGTTGCCATGCCGATCCAAGTCACCGCATGCGGCGCAAAGATCACGGCACAAGGGAGAATGTCCGCGGCACATTTTGACTACTGTTTTGGCGTCAGACAGATTGGCCCAAGCCGACAGGTTGGCCCTTTGGCAAAACCGAAAGGCCATCGGATCTGCCGCGTGTATGTCTGGGGTGTGACCTGCGCGGCATGACCTATTCCCCTGCCGCGCTGTCTTGTCGCGTTATTGACCCAGTCGCCGTTTGCGCGCCGCCAGAAGGCGCAGGCGCAGCGCATTGAGCTGAATAAAGCCTGCCGCATCCTTTTGATCGTAGGCGCCGGCGTCATCCTCGAAAGTGACATGCGCTTCGGAATAGAGCGAATGATCAGACCAGCGACCGACAGTCCTGGCTAGGCCTTTGTAAAGCTTCAGCTTTACTGTGCCGGTCACATGGGCCTGACTGGCGTCTATCGCCGCTTGCAGCATTTCGCGCTCTGGCGAGAACCAGAAGCCGTTGTAGATCAGTTCGGCGTAGCGCGGCATCAGTTCGTCCTTGAGATGCGCAGCGCCCCGGTCAAGCGTGATCTGTTCGATCCCGCGATGCGCCTCCAGCAGCAGCGTGCCGCCCGGGGTTTCGTAGATCCCGCGAGATTTCATGCCGACAAAGCGTCCTTCGACCAGATCAAGCCGCCCGATCCCATGCCTTCCGCCATATTCATTGAGTTTGGTCAACAGTGTCGCGGGGCTCATCGCTTCGCCATTGATGGCAACGGGATCGCCCTTTTCAAAGGTGATTTCGATGTGTTCGGGGGTATCCGGCGCGTCTTCAGGGTGGACGCTGCGTTGATAGACGTAATCGGGGGCCTCGACGGCGGGATCCTCCAGGACCTTGCCCTCCGAGGACGTGTGCAGGAGATTGGCGTCGACGGAAAAGGGCGCCTCGCCCCGCTTGTCCTTGGCGATCGGGATCTGGTTCTGCTCTGCGAATTCCAGCAGCGAGGTGCGCGAGTTCAGATCCCATTCCCGCCAAGGCGCAATCACCTTGATGTCCGGGTTCAGAGCCGCGGCGCTGAGTTCGAACCGCACCTGATCGTTGCCTTTGCCGGTCGCGCCATGCGCGACAGCGTCGGCCCCGGTTTCCTCGGCGATTTCGACGAGGCGCTTGGAGATCAGCGGGCGCGCGATGGAGGTCCCCAAGAGGTAAAGCCCCTCATAGACCGCATTGGCACGGAACATCGGAAAGACGAAGTCGGAAACGAATTCCTCGCGCACGTCCTCGATATAGATGTTTTCGGGGGCGATCCCCAGCATCAGGGCCTTTTCGCGGGCGGGCTCCAACTCTTCACCCTGGCCAAGGTCGGCCGTGAAGGTCACCACCTCGCAGCCATATTCCGTCTGCAGCCATTTCAGGATGATCGAAGTGTCGAGACCGCCGGAGTAGGCGAGGACAACTTTCTTGGGGGCATTCATTGGTGGGTCCTCTCTGATACGGCGCGCGGGTTAGCCGGTTTTCGGCGCTTCGGCAAGGCGCAGCCGTTGACGCGGGGGCGGAACCTGATAGCCATTGATCAGCAAATCGGGGAGCAGACAATGCGCGGCTGGCAGATTTTTACCCATTCCGCCGGCCTGGTGTTTCGCAATCTCCCCGTTGCGTTGCGGCTGTCTCTGGTCCCCTATTGTGCCCATCTTGCCGCGCAACTCTACCTTTTCGTCAATCCTGATCTGGTTTCCGTGCCTTCCGGGTTGGGCGGTGACCTGCCGCAGGTCGAACCGGCGCAATACGGGATCTTTCTGCTGCTCCAGATCGCCAGTCTCGTGGCAAGCCTTTGGATCGCCGTCGCCTGGCACCGGTACGTTCTGACCGAAGAATTTACCGCTGGCTGGCTGCCGCCGCTACGAGGCGATCTGGTGCTGGGCTATTTTGGACGGTCGGTGATGCTGGGTCTGCTGGTGCTGATCGCGATGTTGATCGTGGCGATACCGGCGGGCGTCTTCATGACGATCGTCCCGGCCGCGACCATCGCGCTGCTTCTGGTGACGGTGGTTGTGGGATTCTACATCTTTCTCAGACTGGGCGTGATCCTCCCCGCGGGGGCCGTGGACCGCAAGATGACGCTTCGGCAGGCATGGACGGCAACCGGGTCGGAACAACGGGCCATCCTTGGCCTGTGTCTTGTCAGCGTCGGGTTCATCGTGCTGCTCCAGATCCCGCTGATCCTTGTTCCGGATGGCAATTCGGCGTTTGGCCTTGTCTACGGTCTTGCCTTCGGCTGGCTGGCCACGATGGTCGGTTCGTCCGTCCTGACATCCCTTTACGGGATCTGTGTCGAGAAACGCAGCATTGACTGACTTGCGCGCGCGCGGTGCTTACGCCACTTCTGATGGCATGAGTGACTTCATCCAACAGGCCCGCGCCGCCGAAGAAGCCATGCGCGCCGTATTCCCGCCAACGCCGCTTTTGCGCAATGCCCATCTGTCCGACCGCTTTGGCGCCGAGATCCTGCTGAAGCGCGAGGATCTGAGCCCCGTGCGCAGTTACAAACTGCGCGGCGCATTCAACGCCATGCGCAAGGCCTCGGATGAAAAACTGTTCGTTTGCGCCTCGGCCGGCAATCACGCGCAGGGCGTTGCCTTCATGTGCCGACACTTTGACGTCAAAGGCGTGATCTTCATGCCGGTGACAACGCCGCAACAAAAGATCCAGAAGACTCGCATTTTCGGTGGCGACACGATCGAAATCCGGATGATCGGCGACTACTTCGACGATTGCCTGAAGGCCGCTCAGGCCTTTTGCGCAGAGCAGGGCGGTCATTTCCTGTCACCCTTCGACGATGAGGACGTGATCGAAGGACAGGCCTCTGTCGCTGTGGAGATCGAACAGCAACTGGGCGGCACTCCTGATCATATCGTGGTTCCTGTCGGTGGCGGCGGACTGTCCGCCGGTATGCGGAGCTATTTCGGAACGAAGGCGCAATATACTTTTGTCGAGCCGGCCGGGGGTGCGTCCCTGCGTGCGGCGTTGCAGGCCGGGCAGCCGGTGTCCCTGCCGTCCGTGAACACCTTTGCCGACGGGGCCGCCGTGGCGCGGATAGGTGCGCGCACGTTCGAGCGGCTCAAGGGCGTGGGCCTTGCCAATACACTGACCATCGACGAGGACCGGTTGTGCCTGACCATCCTCGAAATGCTGAATGTCGAGGGGATCGTGCTGGAACCTGCCGGTGCCCTGTCCGTCGACGCGCTGAAGGATCTGGGTCAGGGGATCGCGGGCCGCACGGTTGTCTGCGTGACAACCGGGGGAAATTTCGATTTTGAACGCCTGCCAGAGGTCAAGGAACGGGCCCAGAGATATTCTGGCGTCAAAAAGTATTTCATCCTGCGCCTGCCTCAACGCCCCGGTGCGTTGAAGGATTTCCTTGGATTTCTGGGGCCGGAAGATGACATCGCCCGGTTTGAGTATCTCAAGAAATCGGCGCGCAACTTCGGCTCCGTCCTGATCGGGATCGAAACCACCGCGCCGGAGAATTTCCAGCAACTCTTTGCGCAGCTCGACACCCACGGGTTCACTTACCAGGACATCACGGAGGATGAGATCCTGGCGCAGTTCCTGATCTGATGCTGTCGGGCAAACGGGTTCTGTTGACGGGTGCGGCGCAGGGCATCGGACGCGCGCTGGCCGAAAGACTGTCGGCCGCAGGTGCGAAACTGTGCCTGAGTGATATAGATGCGGACCGTCTGCACGACCTTGCGTCAAACTTGGATGCGGTATCCGCCCCGGCGGATCTCCGGGACACCCAGCAGATCGCCGGGATGGTCGCGGCGGCAGAGGGCGCGCTGGGCGGGATCGACATGCTGATTTCGAACGCGGGTTTTGCCGTGGGCGCGATGGAGGGGCCTTGCACTGCGTCGGACGACCAGTGGCAGGACAGTTGGGACGTCCATGTGATGGCGCATCTTCGGGCGTCGCGACTGGTCCTACCCGGTATGCGCGCGCGGGGTGCCGGTTGGCTGATCAATGTCGCCTCCGCTGCCGGCCTGTTGAGCCAGATTGGCGATGCTCCCTATTCGGCCAGCAAACATGCCGCCGTCAGTCTGGCCCAGTCCCTCGCAATTGAACATGGCGACGAAGGAATCCATGTGTCCGTGGTCTGCCCCTTGTATGTCGCGACGCCCCTTCTGGGCTATGCCGAGGCGGCGCCAGATGACCGGCCGCATGACCGTGTGCTTACGCCTGAACAGGTTGCAGACGTCATTCTGAAAGGCGTTCGGCAAGGTCGTTTCCTGATCTTGCCACATCCCGAAGCGGAGTCGTTTTTTCAGCGCCGTGCGGCGGACATGGATCGCTGGATAGAGGGAATGCGCCGCCTGCGGCGTGGCGCCTTCGCCGACGGCCTGCCAGCCGATCTGGCCGACCTGCACCGAAGGATTTGAGCGGATCCGCTGTCAGGCGGCGAGACGGTCTGGCAGATCCTTTTCGAAACGGCTGCGCGACAGTTCAAAAATGGTGCGGACCTCTGCGGCGCTGACAGTCCCCGGGTGACCGGAGGCGGCGGATGTCTCGCCTTTCTGGCAGAGTTGCGCCAGCGACAGGAATCCCAGATTCAGCGCGGCGCCCTTGAGAAAATGCATTTGTTCCTCGGCATTCGAAAAATTGTCTGGATCATTTTCCAGTTGCACGATGACGGTTTCTACCTCGTCGAGAAACATCTCCACCACCTCGCCGAAATCTTCGGCGCCGATTTCCTCCAGCAGTTCTTCTACACGTGACCAGTCAATCATGCCGAAACTCCCTCTACGTGATTGTTCTTAACGTCTTGGGGTAAATGCGGCCTTTCGACTTGTCCTACGATCGGGCCGGGTTTGATGGCATTTTACCTTTCAGTCCCCGTTAAAGATGTCGCGCTAGGGGTCCCTTGAGAGCAGTGTCACAGGTCCATCGCTGGAAGGAAGCGTCGTGCAGACCCAGAAAATCGACAGCGGGGTGCAATTGACCGGTGCGATCCAGCGCGTTCTTCTGGTGGATGACAGTCGCGCGCAACTCAGGATGCTCAGCATCATGATGCAACGCTGGGGTTTCGAGGTCCTGACCGCCGATTCCGGCGCCTCCGCGCTGGAGATCTGTCAGGCGCACCCCCCGGATCTGGTGTTGTCTGACTGGATCATGCCCGGGATGAACGGCCTGGATTTCTGTCGCCAGTTCCGTGACTTGCCCAGCGATCGTTACGGGTATTTCATTCTTCTCACCTCCAAGAGCGAGACGAATGACATCGCTGAGGGTCTGGGGGCGGGGGCCGACGATTTCCTCACGAAACCGGTGAACGCGCATGAGCTGCGCGCGCGGATAAACGCCGGGGAACGTGTGGTATCGATGGAACGGCAGTTGTCGGAAAAGAACCGCCAGATTTCCGAGGCACTTGCCGAATTGCGCGGGATCCATTCTGCGATCGACAATGATCTGCGGCAGGCGCGAAAGATCCAGGAATCCCTGATCCCCCAACGAGTCTGTGAAATCCAGACCTCGCGCGTCAGTCTGTTGCTGCGACCATGCGGCCATGTGGGCGGCGATCTTGTCGGCATGTTCAAACCGGGTCATGGGCGGTTGGGATTGTATAGTATCGACGTCTCCGGTCACGGTATCACCTCCGCGATGGTGACGGCGCGGGTCGCTGGCTATCTTTCCAGCAGTTTTCCCGAACAGAACATCGCGCTGCAACGAAGGTTCGACCGGTTCTATGCCATGATCGAACCGGCTGAAACGGCGCGGCTTTTGAACCAACGTCTTTCGGCGGACCCGGGCGCCGATGAATATCTGACAATGGCCTATGTCGTCGCCGATCTGACCTCTGGCGTCATGCGGATGGTGCAGGCCGGCCATTCCCCTGCCTTGCTGCTGCGACCCGATGGCAGTCATGAGTTCATTGGCGACGGTGGCTTGCCGATCGGCCTTGTTGAGAACGCCACCTACGATCAGTACAGTTTCACGCTGTCCTCCGGGGATCTTCTTCTGCTTTATTCCGACGGGTTCACAGAGGCGGTCCTAAAGGATGGAACGATGCTGGGTGAAGAAGGGCTAGTGGAAATCTTCCGTGAAAGTGCCCGTGCCAGCACTGGACCGGACCTGATGGAGGATATGTTCTGGCGTCTCACGACGATCATGCAGAATCCGGAAAAACTGGGTGACGACGTGTCAGCCGCCTTGCTCGAATATGATATTCTCGACAGACGGAACCGAAGGCCGGGCAACGCCGGATAGCGTCAGAATCGTATCGGAGCCCATCGGCGGACGAATTCGCGATCACCCGGATTGCCGAGGTCGTGGACAGCGTCCTGCGCCGTTCGCCAAAGGGCGACATGCCCCTTTTCTGTTGGCGGGCCATGCGGCCGCACCGGTTCGGCCGTGTAGATGATACAAAGCTTTTCCGCCCAGAGATCGTATTCGGGCATGAAAGTGAATCTTCGAAAGGCACCCAACCGACGAGGACGGGTAATCAGCCAGCCCGTTTCTTCCATCACTTCGCGATACAAAGCGGGCAGCGGGTTTTCCCCGGGATCGATGCCGCCACCGGGCAGCTGGACCTCGGGCGTCGGTTCGGCCTGATGGGTCAGCAAAAGCTTTCCGTTCCGGGGCAGGATTGCGTAAACCCCGGCTCGCAACCGGTAACGCTGTCCGGTCTGCGGCGGTCTGCCGACTCTCGGTGTCATGCGCAGCCCCCTTTGCGTCGCGGTCCATTCATCTTATATCATCGCGATATGCCACCCGCAGGCACACAAGGAAACCCCATGAGCATCGGCAATAAACTCGCTTGGGACGATACAGTCCTTCCCTTTCAGCTTGAGCGTTCGGACATGCGCGGGCGGGTGGCACGCCTTGACGGCGTGCTATCGGGCGTTCTGAAACAACATGATTACCCGGCCTCGGTCGAGGCGCTGGTCGCAGAGATGACGCTGCTAACGGCGCTGATCGGACAAACGATCAAACTGCGTTGGAAACTGTCCCTTCAGGTGCAGACCAACGGACCCGTCCGCATGATCGCAACCGATTACTACGGTCCGCAGGAACCCGGCCAGCCCGCGCGCATCCGTGCCTACGCAAGCTTTGACCGCGACCGCATCACCGACGAGCCGCCCTTTCAGCAGTTGGGGTCCGGCTATTTCGCCATTATCATCAATCAGGGCGAGGGCATGCAGCCCTATCAGGGCATCACGCCAATCGCGGGCGACAGCTTGTCGGATTGTGCCGCCGCCTATTTCGCGCAGTCCGAACAGCTCCCCACGACCTTTGCGCTGTCCTATGACCGTTCGACAGAGGGCGGCGCGCCGGAACATTGGCGAGCTGGCGGCATGATGCTGCAACATATGCCGAAGGCGTCGCCATTTGCCACCGATGGCGGATCGGGCGAGGCGGGGCTGCTGACGGCCGAGGATTTGGTCGAGGGCGACAGCGAAGAAAACTGGAACCGCGTCAACAGCCATCTGCGCACGGTCGAGCAGCTGGAATTGATCGGTCCCAGCGTTCCCCCGACAGAGCTTTTGTTGCGCCTGTTCCATGAGGAATCGCCGCGGGTCTTCGACAGCCAGCCGGTCCGCTTCGGGTGCAGCTGTTCGGAGGATCGGGTGCGCCAGAGCCTGTCGATCTATTCGGCCCGTGACATCGAAAAGATGACGACGGACGATGGCCGGGTGACAGCAGATTGCCAGTTCTGCGGCGCGCATTACGATCTGGACCCGTCGACCGTTGGCTTCGACGCCGATGACGGTGACTGATCAGGAATCGGCGCTGCGTCAGGCGCCGCATTTTCAGGGTGTGGCCTCATCGGATTTTGATCTGAATGCCAATATCTCTCTGCCTGAAGGGCGCAAGTTGCGCGATGCCGGGGTTCTGATCGCGTTTCAGAAGGGGGCCGCAGGGTTGGATCTTGTCCTGACAAAGCGTTCCAGCCGATTGAAGCATCATCCGGGGCAGATCGCCTTTCCGGGTGGCAAGGTCGATCCCGGCGACAGGGATGAGATCGCCGCCGCCTTGCGCGAAGCGCATGAAGAGGTCGCGCTTGAACCCGGTCAGGTGGAGGTGCTTGGCACCTTGCCGCCGCATGAAACCGTGACCGGCTTTCGTGTCACACCCGTTCTGGGACTTATAAAGGGTGATTTCACGCCGGTGCCGGAGCTTGGCGAAGTCGAGGAAGTGTTTACGGTGCCTTATTCGCATGTGATTGATTTGACGCGATTTTCGGTGCAGGGACGCCGCTGGCGGGGGCAGAGGCGCCTGTATTACACCGTTCCCTTCGGACCCTATTACATCTGGGGCGCGACGGCGCGGATGCTTCGCGGGCTGGCCGAACGGGTGCAGCCTTGACCAGAGTGTCTGGCATCTGGCTGGAGGCAGACGCCACCCAGATCGTCATGGGACTGTTGGAGGATGCGGGGCATCTGGCCTATGCGGTGGGTGGCTGCGTGCGCAATGCCCTCTTGGGTGTGCCCGTAAGCGATGTCGATATCTCCACCGATGCGCGGCCATTGCGGGTGATGAACCTTGCCAAGGCGGCGGGCCTGAAGGTGGTGCCGACCGGGATCGACCACGGGACGGTGACGGTGGTCGCCCACGGGGAGGGGTTTGAGGTCACCACCTTTCGTGCAGATGTCGAAACGGATGGGCGGCGGGCTGTCGTTCGTTTTGCCGATGACCTGCATGCGGACGCGGTGCGCCGGGATTTCACCATGAACGCGCTTTATGCCGACCGGCGCGGCACGGTGATCGATCCGCTGGGCGGCTTGCCCGATCTGGCAGCGCGGCGGTTTCGGTTCATCCTCGATGCGGAGACGCGCATCCGGGAGGATTATCTGCGCATCCTTCGGTTTTTCCGCTTCACGGCATGGTATGGCGATCCCGCGCAGGGCATGGATGCAGAGGCGCTGTCAGCGATCGCAGCCTGTCAGGATGGTCTGGATCAACTCTCGCGGGAACGCGTGGGGGCGGAACTGATCAAGCTGTTCAGTGCGCCGGATCCCCTGATGGCGGTCTGCGTGATGGACCAGATCGGTGTGCTGGCCCGCGTGTTGCCGGGCACCTCTGTTCATGCCCTCGGTCCCTATCTTCTGCATGAGGCGCAACTGGAACTCTCCGTGGATCCGATGGCCCGCATGGCGGCCATCGGGTGCGAAGACGGCGCGGCCCTGCGCCTGTCCAAGGCGAATCAGAGGCGTCTGTCCCTGTATCGCGCGTTGATGGCAACCTCCGAGAAACCCGGGGCCATCGCCTACCGCCACGGGGCGACGGTCGGGTTGACCGCCGCTGGCTTGCGGGCGGCCAGCCTTGGCGGTCCGTTGCCATCCGGCCTGTCCGAAGAGGTCGACGCCGGTGCGCAGGCGCGGTTTCCACTGAAAGCCAAGGACTTGATGCCCGGGTATCAAGGGCCGTATCTAGGCGATGCACTGAAACGTGCAGAGACGCTATGGATCGACTCCGGGTTCACGCTTGACAAGGCCGCGCTGCTCAACCGTCTTGGCGAGGGGTGACTTGCCCGACGTTCTGTCCTAAGAGAATGCCGACTCTACCCTGCCGGGAAGACATGATGGTGCGCGACAGGGCCACTATCCGCTTCGCCTGAGCCGGTCCGAACAGCCGGATCGGCTTTGGAAAATCCCGCTTGATCCTATTCAGTCCTTACTTGAGCGCCGAGGAGCGCCCGGCATGTTCCGTTTCTTTGAAAACCTTGTTGATCCATATTGCGACTATCCGGCAAAGGATCATCCGCCGCGCCGGCTGTTGCCCTTCATGATGGATTATGCCCGCCCTTTCCGGCGCATTTTCGTTGTCACGGCGCTGATGTCGGTGGTCGTTGCAGCGGTCGAGGTCTGGCTGATCTGGGCGATGGGCTGGGTCGTGGACATCATGACCGATGGCGGCGATCCCACGCAGGTCTGGCAGAACCACGGCACCGCCCTTATCGCGCTTGCGGCGTTCATCCTGTTGCTGAGGCCGGCGATTCAGGCGCTGGATGTGCTCTTGCTCAACAATGCCGTGATGCCGAATTTCGGCACATTGATCCGCTGGCGGTCCCACAACCACGTGCTGCGTCAATCGGTTGGCTGGTTCGAAAACGACTTTGCCGGCCGAATCGCCAACCGGATCATGCAGACGCCTCCCGCCGCGGGTGAGGCGGTGTTCCAGGTGTTCGACGCGATCACCTTTTCGCTTGCCTATCTTTTGGGGGCAATGGTCCTGCTTGGCGATGCCGACCCGCGCCTGATGATCCCGCTGGTGGTTTGGTTTGCGCTTTATGCCGTTTTGATGCGCTGGGTTGTGGTGCGTGTCGGTCCCGCGTCAAAGGCGGCGTCGGATGCGCGCAGCCTCGTGACCGGGCGCGTCGTGGACAGCTACACCAACATCCATTCGGTCAAGATGTTCGCGCATCACAGCCGGGAACTCGACTACGCAAAGGAAGCCATCGAGGAGACGCGCCAGACCTTTCAGGTGGAGATGCGGCTTTACACGCTGATGGACATTGCTCTGGTTCTGCTGAACGGATTGCTGATCGTCGGGGTCGTGGGCTGGGCGATTGCGCTCTGGATGCAGGGCGCAGCCTCGACCGGTGCGGTCGCGGCCGCGACGGCGTTGACCCTGCGACTGAACGCGATGACCGGCTGGATCATGTGGGCGCTGACGACCTTTTTCCGGCAGCTCGGTGTCGTGGCCGAGGGGATGGAGACGATTGCCCAGCCGATCACACTGGTCGACCGCGATGGTGCCAAACCGCTGCGGCTCGACAAGGGGGAGATCGCGTTGGAAGGCCTGTCGCATCATTATGGGCGCGGGATGGGCGGCCTCGATGACATTACCCTGACGATCAGACCGGGCGAAAAGCTGGGTCTCGTGGGACGGTCGGGCGCTGGGAAGTCGACGCTGGTCAAACTGTTGCTGCGCTTTTACGACGTGGAACAGGGGCGCATCCTGATCGACGGACAGGATATATCGCAAGTTACGCAGGACAGCCTGCGCCTGAATATCGGGATGGTCCAGCAGGAGTCGTCGCTGCTGCACCGGTCGGTGCGCGACAACATCCTCTACGGTCGTCCCGATGCCACAGAGGCAGAGATGCTGGCCGCCGCCGCGCAGGCGCAGGCGCATGATTTCATTCTTGATCTGGAGGATCCGCAGGGTCGGACCGGCTATGATGCGCATGTCGGGGAACGCGGGGTCAAGCTGTCCGGCGGTCAGCGCCAGCGGGTGACGCTGGCCCGCGTGATCCTGAAAAATGCGCCGATCCTGCTGCTGGACGAGGCGACAAGTGCGCTCGACTCCGAGGTTGAGGCTGCGATACAGGACACGCTTTATGGCATGATGGAAGGCAAGACCGTGATTGCCATTGCCCACCGTCTGAGCACCATCGCAAAGATGGACCGCATTCTGGTCATGGACCAGGGGCGCATCGTCGAACAGGGGAGCCATGACGCGCTTTTGGCCAAGGGCGGGCTATATGCCAGCTTCTGGGCACGTCAATCGGGCGGGTTCCTCGACCCTGATACGCAGGCAGCAGAGTGATGAAGACCGTATTTCAACAAGTCGTCCATCGTGCGGGCAACATGATCGATCCCGAACGGCAAGCCGAGGGCATGCCACCGGACCGCTTGCGCGCCTTCATGCAATGGGCGCTGAAGGGGGGCTGGCCGATCATCTGGCTGGGCGTGGCCATCTCGGTCGCTGCCGGGATCACCGAAGTGCTGTCCATGTATCTGCTCGGCCGTGTCGTCGATGCGGTCGGCGGCCCGGTAGAGGGTGGCTTTCTGGCGGACCACGGCATGCTGATCGTCGCGGCGGTTGGCCTCTTGCTGGTGTTGCGGCCCCTGCTTTTCGGCGGGCTGGCATTGACGCAGTCGGTGATGATCGGGCCGAATATCTTCAAGCTGATCCTCGCGCGCCTGTATCGCTGGACGCTGGGTCAGGCGGTCACGTTCTTCGATGACGATTACGCGGGTCGCGTCGCGCAAAAGCAGATGCAGGCGGCCCGATCTCTGACGGAAATCGTGATCGAAACGGTCAACGCCGTGACCTTCGGCCTTGCGACGGTCCTCGGGACGGCGGTGCTGCTGGGGTCTATCCACCCCCTCATGCTGCTGCTGCTGGCGGGCTGGTTCGTGGTATATCTGGCCTTTTTGCGGGTGACCCTCCCGGTCATTCGCACCCGATCCGCCGCGCGGGCAGAGGCGCAGGCCATGGTGACGGGGCAGGTGGTGGACACGATTTCCAACATCAAGACGGTCAAGCTTTTTGCCGGGGACATGCATGAGGACCGCATGGCGCTGGGCTCGATGGAGAACCTGCGCGGCAAGACGCTGCATTTCGGCGAGGCGACGACCGCTTTTCGCCTTGGTCTGATCTTTATCGCGGGAACCCTGCCGGTGATCATGGTCGGGGCGGCCATCGCCATGGGCAGCGCGGGCGTGTCGCCCGGTGACATTGCGGCCGTTGGCGCGGTAACCATCCGGCTGGCCCAGATGACCGGCTGGATCAGCTTTACCTTGATGGTGATCTACGGCCATCTTGGCGAGGTCGAGGATGGGATGCAGACCCTCAGCGTTCCGCACACGCTGACGGACCCGCCCAACGCGCAGGACCTGCGGGTGACCGAGGGCGAAATCGTGTTCGATAATGTGAATTTTGCTTATGGTGGAAAGACCGGCGGCGTATCGGGCATTTCGCTAACCATCGCGGCGGGTGAGAAACTGGCAATTGTCGGGGCCTCCGGCGCGGGCAAGTCCACGCTCGTCTCTCTCTTGCTGCGGCTTTACGACACCGAAAGCGGCGAAGTGCGGATCGACGGCAGGGATGTGGCAGGCGTGACGCAGGACAGCCTGCGGCACCAGATCGGAATGGTCACGCAGGAAACCGCGATGTTCAACCGGTCCGCACTGGACAACATCCGCTATGGCCGGCCCGACGCGACCGAGGATGAGGTCATCGCCGCGGCGAAAAGGGCCGAGGCGCATGAGTTCATCCTCGACCTAGCCGATTTTCGCGGCCGGACAGGATACGGGGCCTATCTGGGCGAACGCGGGGTCAAGCTGTCTGGTGGACAGCGTCAACGGATCGCACTTGCCCGCGCCATTCTGAAGGACGCCCCGATCCTCGTTCTGGACGAGGCGACAAGCGCGCTCGACTCCGAGGTCGAAGCCTCCATTCAGGATGCGCTGGCGAGGGTGATGGAGGGTAAGACGGTGCTGGCCATCGCGCACCGCCTTAGCACGATTTCCAGCATGGACCGGATCGTGGTGCTTGATCAGGGGCATATCGCGGAACAGGGCACGCATGACGAACTGCTGGCGCTGGGCGGGCTTTATGCGCGCTATTGGGAACGGCAATCCGGTGGCTTTCTGGGCGAAGACGCGGTGGAGGCCGCTGAATGATCCGCCGCCTCCTGCCGCAGATCGATCCATTTCAACCTGCCGATGGACCGCCGCCACAGGCCTTGCTGCCTTTCATGCGCTGGGGTCTGCGCGGGTCCGAAAGGGCGATCCTGCTGGCGGTCTGCATCACCTTTCTGACAGGCGTTTCGGAACTGGTGGCGGCACGCTTCACCGGTTGGGTGATCGACAGTGCGGAGGTTACCGGTCCGGGGGCCTTCTGGGGGCCTTTCTGGCCACTGATCGCCTTTGGCCTGATCTTTTTCCTGCTTGTGCGACCCGTGCTGTTTGTCTTTGACGCCAGCGTGTCGGGTGTGATGCTGGGGCCGAACCTGTTTCCGATGGTTCTGCAACGGCTGAACGCGCATGTGCTGGGCCATTCCCTGCGTTTCTTCGAAAACGATTTTGCCGGCCGTCTCAGCCAGAAGGCACTTCAGACTGCGCGGGCCTTGACCGACCTGGTGCTGGAGACGTCGGATGTCGTGGTCTATTCGATTGCGATGTTCGTCGGGGCGTTTGTGCTGCTTGCGGCCATCGACCCATGGTTGCTGTCGGTCTTTGCGGTCTGGGCGGTGCTTTACGCGCTGGCGCTGCGGTATTTCATTCCAAGGGTGCAAGCACGTTCCGCCGCACGGGCCGGTGCGCGAACCGCTGTTACCGGCCAGATTGTCGATACGTTTTCCAACATCTCGACGGTGAAGCTGTTCGCCCGGGATGAGGATGAGGATGCCGCGACCCGCGATGCCTTGGAAACCTATCGCGCAAAGGCGCTGAATTTCGGTGAGCTGTCTGCCGTCTTTCGGATGGTCTTGATGACCTTGGGCGGCATCCTCCCGGTGGTCTCGATCCTTGGCGCGCTGTATCTCTGGAGCGCGGGCACCGCCAGCGCGGGCGACATCGCGGTGACGGCCATGGTCACCACGCGGCTTTCGATGTTGACCAATCGGCTGGGACGCGTTGCCATTTCCATCTTCACCAATATTGGCGAGATGCAGGACGGGATCGGCACGCTGACACCGCCGCATGCGATCACGGACCGGCCGGGTGCGGCGCCACGGGCCGACCGGGGCGACATCCGCTTTGACGGGGTCGGATTTGCCTATGGGGGCGAATCACATGCGCTGTCCGGGTTCAATCTGACCGTGGCGCAGGGGGAAAAGGTCGCGCTGGTCGGGGCCTCCGGCGCGGGAAAGTCGACTGCCGTCTCCCTGCTATTGCGCCTCTATGATGTGGAGCAGGGGCGGATTTCGTTGGGTGGAACTGATATCCGCGATCTGACGCAGCACGCCCTGAGGCGGCAGATTTCCGTCGTGCGTCAGGAAACCGCGATGTTCAACCGGTCCGCGCTGGAAAACATTCGCTACGGTCGGCCCGAGGCCAGCGAGGAAGAGGTCTTTGCCGCCGCCCGCAGGGCCGCAGCGCATGAGTTCATCCTTGATCTGAAGGACCACAAGGGCAACAGCGGCTATGATGCGCGGCTGGGGGAGCGCGGCGTGAAGCTGTCCGGTGGACAGCGGCAACGCATCGCATTGGCCCGCGCGATCCTGAAGGACGCGCCGGTGCTGGTGCTGGATGAGGCGACCTCGGCTCTCGACAGTGAGGTTGAGGCCGAGATCCAGACCGCGCTGGGCGAAGTGATGCGCGGCAAGACGGTTCTGGCCATCGCGCACCGGTTGTCGACCATCGCCCAGATGGACAGGATCGTGGTTCTGGAACGCGGACGCATCGTCGAGGAAGGCACGCATGAGGCCCTGTTGGCTCACGGCGGGCTATATTCGCGGTATTGGGAACGGCAATCCGGTGGGTTCATCACGGCTGAGGATACGCAGGCGGCAGAATGAAACGCGTGATGATTGTCGGCCTTCCGGGGTCCGGAAAATCATGGCTGGCACGCCGCATGGGGGTCCGCACCGGACTGCCGGTGCATCACATGGACCGCGTCCATTGGCTGCCGGGATGGGTTGCGCGGGAGCGGGATGCCAAGATCGCGCTCGCGCATGACATCGAGAGTTCCGACCGCTGGATCCTTGAGGGCTATTTTTCCGCAACTTTTTCGCATCGGCTGTCGCGCGCGGACACACTGGTGATTCTGGACATGCCGTTTCCATTGCGGGTCTGGCGCGTGTTTCGGCGAACATTGACGGGTTATGGCAAGACGCGTGCCGAGCTTCCCGAAAACTGCCCCGAGCGGTTCGATGCCGAATTCTGGTCCTACATCTGGCGCACGCGCAACCTTGCACGGCGGCGGATCCTTGACCTCCCCGCGGCGGCCGGCTCGGGGGTGGATGTCCATGTCCTGTGCAGCCGCCGTGCGGTGATGAATTTCCTGAACCATCTCGACCTGCCGGAAGAAAGCGGGCATGACGCGCATCATGGAACGCCTGCACATTGAACGATTGGGCCATCATGGCGATGGCATTGCCCCCGGGCCGGTCTACGTCCCCGGCACCCTGCCTGGCGAAGAAGTCGAAGGCGAGGTCGCGGGCGGCGTCGTCAAATCGCCCCGGATCATCACGCCCTCGCCACAACGTGTGACGCCCCCGTGCCGCCATGCAAAGGCCTGCGGTGGCTGTCAATTGCAACATGCCGCGGACGGATTCGTCACATCCTGGAAGGAGGATGTCGTCCGCCGCGCGCTCGATGCCCAAGGGCTGACATGCGAGATGCGGGCCACCGTGACCTCGCCCGAACGGTCCCGTCGCCGGGCCGGATTTTCCGCGCGCCGGACCAAGAAGGGTGCCCTTGCCGGGTTTCATCAAAAATCCTCTGACGTGATCGTTGCGGTGCCGGACTGCCGTCTGGTTACGCCCGCCCTCGTCAATGCGCTACCCGTGGTCGAGCGGCTGGCTGTCGCGGGTGCCTCGCGCAAGGCTGAATTAACGGTCTTGGTCACCGAAAGCCTTTCGGGGCTCGACGTGACTGTGCGTGGCGGAAAACCGGTCGATGATGCCCTGCGACCCGAATTGGCAACCATCGCGCAGCAAGAGGCGCTTGCCCGGCTGGCATGGGATGATGAGGTTCTGACGTTGCTGCCGCCGCATCAAAGGTTCGGCGCGGCGCTGGTCGTGCCGCCGCCCGGTGCGTTCCTGCAGGCGACCGCTGCGGGGCAGGCGGCGCTGCTGGCCGGCGTGCAGGAGGCCGTGGAGGGCGCGGGGCATGTTGCGGATCTTTTCGCGGGCTGCGGCACCTTTGCCCTGCCGCTGGCAGAGCAGGCGCGTGTCCACGCCGTGGAAAGCGATGCCGCGATGCTGGATGCTCTCGACAAGGGTTGGCGGATGTCAAAAGGGCTGAAGCAAGTGACGCATGCCGCGCGCGATCTGTTTCGCAATCCTTTGCTGCCGGATGAACTGTCCCGGTTCGACGCGGTGGTGATTGACCCGCCCCGCGCCGGGGCGGAGGCGCAGGTCGCCGAGATTGCCCGCGCCCGCGTGCCGAGGCTGGCTCATGTCTCCTGCAACCCCGTGACCTTTGCGCGAGAGGCGGCGCAGCTTGTGGCGGCGGGATACCGGCTTGATTGGGTGCAGGTGGTTGACCAGTTTCGCTGGTCCACCCATGTGGAGATGGTCGCGGCGTTCAGGCTTGAGGATTGAAAATGAAGTTCCGTTCAAGGGTCGGGGCGTTTGTGGAAGACCCACGTATTCAGAATGTCATCATCGCGGTGATCCTTGTGAATGCCGTGGTGCTGGGCATGGAAACCTCCCCGGAGTTGATGAGCGCCTTTGGCCCGGTGATCGTGGCGGTCGATACCTTCTGTCTGGGTGTCTTTGTCGTGGAAATTGCGGCGAAACTGTTTGCGCGCGGCGCACGGTTCTTTCGCAGTGGCTGGAACGTCTTCGATTTCCTGATCGTGGGGATCGCGTTGGTGCCGGCCGCACACAGCTTCTCTGTCCTGCGAGCCTTGCGGATTCTCCGGGTGCTGCGCGTGATTTCGGTCGCGCCGCGCCTGCGCCGCGTGGTCGAGGGGTTCGTCACGGCCCTGCCCGGGATGGGCAGCGTGTTCCTGTTGATGGCAATCATCTTCTACATCGGCAGCGTCATGGCGACAAAGCTGTTCGGCAACAGCTTTCCGGAATGGTTCGGTGATCTCGGCCTGTCGGCCTATTCTCTGTTCCAGATCATGACGCTGGAGTCGTGGTCGATGGGGATCGTGCGGCCGGTGATGGAGGTCTATCCCTACGCCTGGGTGTTTTTCGTTCCCTTCATCATGGTCACGACATTTGCGGTGGTGAACCTTTTGGTCGGTCTCATCGTGAACTCGATGCAGGATGCCCATGCAGAGGAGTCCAACGAGCGGACAGACGCCTACCGGGACGAGGTTCTGGCGCGACTGGAAGGCATCGAAAAAAGGCTTGCAGAGCACACAGATGCCAAAGAAGTGAGCTACGCAAATCGCAAGGATTGAGGTATACTGCCTAAAAAAGCGAATGAGGCAGTAAGATGTGGATTTTAAGGGTTCTTGTCTTTTTGGGGCTGGGACTGAGCCTGACGGCATGCAGCAACAAGTTTCCCACCTACCACGGGCCGGAAGTCACCCATGTTGTCGTCAACAAGGAGGCGCGGCGCATGTATCTTCTGAGCGCGCAGGGGGTGCTGAAAGATTACGATGTGGGGCTGGGTTTTGCGCCCACAGGGCACAAGCAGGTGGAGGGTGACGGCCGGACGCCCGAAGGCACCTACATCATCGACCGCCGAAACCCGAACAGCGCCTTTTATCTCAGTATCGGCGTTTCGTATCCCAACCATGTGGACAGGGCCGAGGCCAAGAAACTGGGAAAAAGTCCGGGTGGGGATATCTTCATCCATGGCCGACCGCGCAAGTACCGCGATGCGGGGCAGGACTGGACCGCAGGGTGTATCGCCGTCACCAATCGAGAGATGCGGCAGGTCTATTCGATGGTCAAGGATGGCACGCCGATCACGATCAATCCCTGAAGATCTTGTAAATGTGGGAAGGATTGCGTGGGATGTCCCGTTAAGGGGCATCCATCTGACCGGCGTGCCCGCCCGCCCTTGAGCAGAGCAAACTTGAATGGCCATCCAAGCCGGAGGCGGCGCGGGCCAACACCAAATGATTTTGGAACGAGGCCATCGCCTCACGCGTGGCCAATCGCGCCATCACGGGGTCATTGCATCAGCCGGTGCAAGTCGCATGAGGCCAAGAGATCCTGAAATTATGGGATCAAGTCAGATCGTGGATTGCGGAGTCTCTGACGGGATCGGGTTGGTTCCCGGTGCGCCCAGCACCATGGTCCACCAGATCTTGCCGTTGTCTTCCTGATACCACGAAAACCCAAGATCGCGCGCCGAACTGTCGAGAATCACGTTCCGGGTCGTCTGGGTTTCCATCCAGGCGCCAAGGGTTTCCAGTTCCGTCTCATAGGTTTCCGAGATCGTTTCACCGACCAGTCGCCCCTCATACCCAACCCGCCGCACGCGGTCGATCGGCGAGGATCCGTCCGATCCGAAATGCCATGGTCTGTTCTGAACGGACATGTCCCTTGCATGGGTGGCCGCGGCCGCGTTCAGCTTGGCATCCAGTGCGACCGGCGGTGCGCCTGCTTCTTGCCGAAGAGCATTCACCGCGTCGAGCATGCGAAACTGGATGGGACCGCGATCAAAGCTTGAAATGCGGTAGACTTTGGGCAGGGGTTTGCCATCCGGACCCAACTGTGGCGCCGTGTCGGTCGGTGTCGTTGTGCAGGCGCCAATGGCGGCAACGGAGGACAGGGCAAGGAAGGCACGACGGTTCATATTGACAGCTCTTGAATCTATTGGTGTATCTCTGACTATCGAAGGTTGCGTGGCCAATCAAACCCACATGACCGTCAGCCAGCCAGTTGACGGTCGTTTGAATTGCGACTGAGGCTTTCGCGCCATATACTTGGTGATCAGACATGTAACCGCCCAAGGATGATGCAACATGAACGATTCGGCAGGAAAACCCTTTGACCGTCGTGCCTTCCTCGCAGGTGGGGCTGCTCTGATAGGAACCCCCGCTCTGGCCCAAGACGTGAATCGGGGCACTACGGAAATCGAACGCGACATCAGCGGCGCCGTGCGCCACAATATCTCCAGCTTTAGAACCTTGGCATGGCAGGATTATTTCAGCAACCTGAACAAGGGGGCGATCCTTGTCGACATCTCGTCGAGGGCGCTGCATTTCTGGCGTGAGGATGGCAGCTATTATCTCTACCCTTCTTCGGTGCCGGTGTCAGAGGATCTGACGCGGCGGGGTCGCACACGGGTGACCCTGAAGGATCCCGAACCGGATTGGCGCCCGACCCCCAACATGAAGCTTCGCAACCCAAGCTGGCCCGATTACGTGGCGCCGGGGCCGGACAATCCGCTGGGCACGCGTGCGCTGCATCTGTCGTGGACCTATTATCGCATTCACGGAACCCACGACACGCGCAAGATCGGGCGCCGTTCCTCCAACGGATGCATCGGTTTGTACAATGAACATATCGAACAGCTATACCAGATGGCACGTGTCGGGACGCAGGTGTTGCTAATTTGACGACAAGCGGCTGAGTGGCAAAATCCGCTGCTGTCGTAGCAATTGCAAAGCCTTTGAAATGCTGCTTAGACGAACCTACGAGGTAGTCTTGGGTGCCTGTCGTGTGATTGATAATGACCACGGTGGGCGAATTTCTGGAGGATAACATGAAAAAACTCGCACTCGCAGCCGTGTTCGCTGGCGCAGCATCGACCGCATTCGCCGGTTCCTATGCCAAGGACGAAGTCGTCATGGAGCCTGTCGTGGTCGTGGAAGACACAAAAGAGGCGTCGTCCTCTGCTGCTATTCTGATCCCGCTTCTCCTTCTCGCGATCGTTGCAGCTGCTGCTGCCGACTAAGCCGACGGCCTTAGCGGTCATTTGAAAAAGGCGGTGCGACGGCACCGCCTTTTTTATTTACTAGATATTGTGCGTATGTCATTGAAACCAAGTTTAAAATGGACGTGTTCAGGTAACCCAACCTGACAAATTTTCATCTATGATCCGGGACAATGCCTCTATGTGGGCATCATTGTCGTTGAGGCATGGAATATAGGTGAACTGTTCGCCCCCTGCCTCCTCAAAGCTTTCCTTGATCTCTTCGTTGATCTCTTCAAGCGTCTCAATGCAGTCGGCCGAAAACGCGGGGGCGCAAACGGCGATATGTTTCTTGCCGTCCTCTTCGGCAAGGCGCGCGACCTCTTCGACCGTGTAGGGCTGAAGCCACTCTTCAGGGCCGAATCGACTTTGAAAAGTGGTCGTGATTTCCGTCTCGTCCCAACCCAGACGTTCCCGCAACAGGCGCGTCGTCTTCTGGCACTGGCAGTGATACGGATCACCCTCCATCAGGTAACGCTTCGGGACGCCGTGATAGGAGCAGACAAGGATCTCGGGCCGGGAGTCGGCGTTTTCGTAGGCGCTCTCGATCGACTGCGCCAAGGCCTCGATATATTTCGGATGTTCGAAGTAGGGATCTACGACCCGCGCCGTCGGTTGCCATTTTTCCTTCATCAGCGCGCGAAAAAACTGATCGTTCGCTGTGGCCGACGTGGCGCCCGCGTAATGCGGATACAGCGGAAAGAACAGGATTTTGCGGCACCCGGCCTCTGTCATCTCGCGGACCTTTGAGGTGGTGGAGGGGTTGCCGTAGCGCATACAGAAATCCACCATGACGTCGTCGCCATATTGGGCTGACATCTGGCGCGCGATCTTGGCTGTCTGGGATTTCGTGATCGTCATGAGGGGGCTTTCGCCGGCTTCCTCGTTCCAGATCGATTTGTAGTTTTCACCCGAACTGAAGGGCCGCTTGCTGAGGATCACCAGTTGCAACAAGGGCTGCCACAGCCATGGGGAATAATCGATCACCCGGCGGTCCGAGAGGAATTCGTTCAGATACCTGCGCATCGACCAGTAGTCATAATTGTCCGGCGTGCCGAGGTTGGCCAGCAGGATGCCCACACGCGCGGGCGCGATTTTGGGGTGGTCTTTCGGGGCGGCGGTCGGCCTGACGGCGGCTTTGGTCGTGTCCAGCATCGGTAAGGTCCCATGATCGCGAGTTGCGATGTAGTTATGGTTTTTCGCCACAGCGTCAATCTTTCAGAGGCGTTTCGGATGTCCCCAACGCCTCTGACAGGCGATGCGCGGCGGAGCCCGGGCGCAAGGGCTGCTGTTGGGATGGGTCCGGCGCCCAGCCCGTCAGGGTAATTACCTCGAACGTGGCGGGAATGCGGCCCTCTGAAAGGCCGTAGGTTTCCGCGTAGATTTCTGCGGCCCGCATGAAGACGGCCCGCCGTGTCGGATGCCGCAGGCGGCCATCCAAGGCGTTGTTTTCCCCCATGGCACGCAAGTCGCGCATCAGATGAAGGGCGCTTTGATAACTGACATTCAGCGGCGCGGCATCCGCCACAGGGAGCGAAAAGCCCGCGCGCTGAAGCAGCGCGCCAAGATCGCGGATCTCTCCCATCGGAGCGACGCGCGGAGACAGACCGCCGGTCACCTCGATTTCGGCCTGTCCAAGGGCCGCGCGCAATTCGAACAAGGTTTGCCCGCCAAGGGTCAGGACAATGCACAGGCCGTCAGGGCGCAGGGCGCGACGGCACTGGATGAGCTGGCCCACCGGATCATCGCACCAATGCAGACACAGGCCGTGGATCACCAGATCCTGTCCCGCCTCCTCCAGATCGAGGACATCGGTATCCGGGATGATCTGCGCCTCAGGAAAGCGATCCTGCCACACCGTTGGAAAAGGCGTGACGATCGCGGTGTCCGTAAATGCCCTGTTAACCATCGAAAGCCGATCCTGCGCGTCGTCGCAGGCGGCGTCATGCAGAAACAAGGCATCGCGTCGGGCGCGGGCGCGATGCAACGTCAGGGCGTGCCGGTCTGTAAGGCGCGGAGGATTGGCCATATGGTGGCTCATAGGCTGTGGTCGGCCGGGATGCAAACGCTGGTGCAGGTATTGTATCCGCCGCGTTGCTTGTCCTGCGGCGGTCTGGTGGAGACGGATTTCGGTCTGTGCGGCACCTGCTGGCGCGATACGCCGTTCGTGTCGGGGTTGGCGTGCGATCTTTGCGGCGTGCCCCTGCCTGGGCAGTCAGACCGTGCGGAAATCTGTGATGACTGCGTGACCATCGCCCGGCCCTGGGCGCATGGGCGGGCCGCCCTCGTCTATCGTGACCGGGCGCGGCGGCTGGTTCTCGGGCTGAAACACGGCGACCGTCACGATATCGCCCGACCGGCGGCGCGCTGGATGGCGCGGGTGTCGCGCGATCTGCGGCGGGACAACATGGTGGTGGTGCCCGTGCCCCTGCACCTGCATCGCCACCTGAAACGCCGCTACAATCAGGCGGCGTTGCTGGCCGAAGGGCTTGCAAGGGAATTGACCTGTGACTGGTGTCCCGATGCGCTGCAACGGTTGCAGGCCACGCCGGCGCTGGAGGGGAAAAGCCGGGCGGAACGGTTCGAGACGCTCTGTGGGCGCATTTCGATTGCCGATGGCAGGGATACCCTCATTGCCGGGCGCGCTGTGCTCATCGTCGATGATGTCATGACAACTGGGGCCACCTTGGCGGCGGCGACGGAGGCCTGTCTTTCGGCCGGTGCGACAGAAGTTTGCGTCACCGTGCTGGCACGCGCGGCAAAAGATACCTAGATCACGGGTAACATCTTTTGTTTGGAGGATCCTGATGCAACCGGTCGAAATCTATTCCTCGCCACTTTGCGGTTTCTGCCACGCGGCCAAGCGTCTGCTGGACAGCAAGGGCGTGACCTACTCCGAGGTGGACGTCCTCGCCCAACCGCAACGCAAGTCAGAGATGATGGACCGTGCGCATGGCCGCCATACCGTGCCGCAGATTTTCATCGGTGAGACCCACGTGGGCGGGTATGACGATCTGTCCTCCCTGGAAAGGCAGGGCAAGCTGGATTCGTTGCTGGCTGGCTGATGCCGACTGTTCAGTTGCTGACCTGCGCAGTGGAGGATCCGCGCGCGGATAAGCGAACAGGCGTTGGAGTCGTGACATGAGCGATGCCAGCGCGCTGGCCATTTCGCTGTTCAGCGAACTTTTGACGGCGGATCAATTGTTGCGCGCGCGCCTCACCCGTGTCCTGCCAAATCGCATGGAGATCTCACATTTTTCCGTGCTGAACCATCTGGCCCGCGGCGGCGAACGGACTCCGGCCCAATTGGCGCGGGTGTTTCATGTCACCCGCGGGGCCATGACCAACACGGTGTCCAAGCTGGAGATGGCGGGATATGTCCATATCCGTCCGGACTGGGATGACGCACGCCGCAAAATGGTTTCGATTTCACCCGCCGGGCAGATGGCGCGGGCCGCCGCATTGGAGGCGATCACCCCCTTTTTCGACGAGATGCTGGCCGAGTTGGGTGAGGACCGTGTCAAAGCCGCGTTGCCGGTCCTGCGTGAATTGCGTCTGCGGCTCGAAGGGTGACGGGACCGATCGAGGCGCCCGCCAGAGAAGGCTATTGGACCCCCTATCGGCAAAGGCCCACAGGCGCGGGCGCGTGTCGGGACCAACCTCGTAAACCGCCCGACCGCATGAGGCCAAGCGCATAAATTCATGCCGAATAGCCGCAATCCATCCCTGCGGATGCCTGTCAGGCGGGTTTCAGGCTGGCGGTCACGTAATTCACGCTGAGATCGCGGTCCGAAAGACGCCATGACCAGCTGACCGGGTTGAAGACAAACCCCTTGCGGTCGACCGGATCCAGTCCGGCGTCCGACAGCAGCGCGTAAAGCTCGTCGGGCGTGATGAATTTCGACCACTGATGGGTGCCCTTGGGCAGCCAGCGCATCACATATTCCGCACCCACGATGGCCATGGCGAAACTTTTTGGATTTCGGTTGAGGGTCGAGCAGATGTGCAAACCGCCGGGCTTCAGAAGTTCACGGCAAGCGGTCAGATAGGCCAGCGGGTTTGCCACGTGTTCGACGACCTCCATGTTCAGCACCGCATCGAATTGCTCGCCATTGGCGGCCATCGCCTCTGCGGTGGTATGGCGGTAATCTATCTCGAGGCCGGATTGCGCCGCGTGGGTCTGGGCCACTGGAATATTGCGCTCGGCGGCATCAACGCCAACCACATCCGCGCCAAGACGGGCCATGGGTTCCGCCAGCAGCCCGCCGCCGCAGCCGATATCCAGAATGCGCAGCCCCGCGAACGGTTGCGCCGCGGTCAGGTCGCGGTCGAATTCGGCGGCAATCTGGCTGGTGATGTAATCCAGCCGGCAAGGGTTCAGCATATGCAGGGGCTTGAATTTGCCAGAGGGATCCCACCACTCTGCGGCCATTGCCTCAAACTTTGCGATTTCGGATGCGTCGACAGTGGTTGTCATGACTTTCCCCATGGTCTTTTGCCCTTGAACGCCAATATAGGTAGGGCATGGATAAAATCCCGGGCCAAAAGCGCGCAGTGCAATATCTATATCCAGCCATTGACCCCTTCGATCAGCAGATGCTGGATGTGGGGGATGGGCATTCTTTGTATGTCGAACAGTGCGGCAATCCGAACGGGATCCCCGTTATTGTGGTGCATGGCGGCCCGGGCGGCGGATGCAGCCCGGCGATGCGGCGGTATTTCGACCCGCAACGCTACCGTGTGGTGCTGTTCGATCAGCGTGGCTGCGGACGGTCACGCCCTCATGCCAGCGTGGCCAACAACACGACCTGGGATCTGGTCGCCGACCTTGAACTCATCCGCAAGACGCTGAAAATCGACTCGTCGATCGTGTTCGGCGGCAGCTGGGGTGCGACGCTGGCGCTGATCTATGCGATCCGACACCCGGAGCAGGTGCGGCGGCTGATCCTGCGGGGCGTCTTCATGATGACCCGGGCGGAGCTGGACTGGTTCTACGGCGGCGGCGCGGGGCAGTTCTGGCCGGAACCCTGGGCGCGGTTCACGGACATGATCCCGCCGGACGAGCGTGACGATCTGATCGCCGCATATCACAGACGCCTGTTCAGTGGCGATCTTCAAACGGAAACCCGGTTCGCGCAGGCCTGGTCATCGTGGGAAAACGCGCTGGCGTCGGTCTATTCGAACGGGCACGGCGGAGAGGCGCCCGGAGAATATGCACGTGCCTTTGCCCGGCTGGAAAATCATTACTTCATCAATAACGGTTTCCTAGAAGAGGATGGCTGGATCCTGAAGAACGTGGATCGCCTGTCGCGCATTCCCGGTGTGATCGTCCAGGGCCGATACGACATGATCTGCCCACCGCGGCGGGCCTGGCAGCTTGCGCAGGCCTGGGCGGGGGCGGATCTGCGCATGGTCAGAAACGCGGGACATGCGCTGTCGGAACCCGGGATCAGCGCAGAGCTTGTGCGCGTCATGGACGAACTGGCCACGCAACAGGGCTAGCCTGGCGTCATGATCCGCGTTCCCGAAGGTCCAAGCGGGGTTTACACTCACAGTGCAGACGTTAACTTGCGTGAGATGGTAACAACAGATCGACAGGGATCTTGAACGCAGTTCTGAAAATTGTTCTCCAGCGACTGGCCTTGGGGTTATTGACGCTGCTCATTGTCTCCATCGTCATTTTCACAGCCGTGAACATGCTGCCCGGGGACTTCGCCGAGGCGATCCTTGGACAAGGGGCGACACCGGAGGCGGTCGAGGCGATCCGCCGTGACCTTGGTCTCAATCAGCATCCCGTGGTCCGTTATTTCCAATGGCTGGCCGGCACGCTTCAGGGCGATCTTGGAAATTCCTTTGCCCAAGCCAATTTTGCCTCTTTCGTGGGCGATAGTTCGGGCGTCCGGACCACCGTCGCGCAACAGATCGCGCCGCGATTTGCCAATACGATGTTTCTTGCGGGTGTGACGGCGGCCATCGCGGTGCCCTTCGCGGTGACACTGGGTATTCTGGCGGCGCTCTACCGCAACTCTGTCTTTGACCGGGTGGCCAATGTCTCGACCCTGACCTCGATCTCTTCGCCGGAGTTCTTTCTGGCCTACATTCTCATCCTGTTCCTTGCGGTGCTGAACCCCATTCTGCCATCCTTGTCGAACATCTACGAGGGGATGGATTTCAGTGAGCGTCTGCAAAAGACGCTGCTGCCGGCCCTGACCCTGACCCTTGTGGTCACGGCGCACATGATGCGGATGACACGCGCAGCGATCATCAACCTTCTTGCCAGCCCCTATATCGAGATGGCGCGCCTGAAGGGGATCAAGCCGATGCGCGTGATCGTCCGACATGCGCTGCCCAATGCGCTGGCTCCGATCATCAATGTGATCGCGCTGAACCTGGCCTACCTGATCACAGGGGTCGTGGTGGTCGAGGTGGTCTTTGTCTATCCGGGTATCGGGCAGCTTTTCGTCGATAGCGTCAAGATCCGTGATATTCCCGTGGTTCAGGCCTGCTGCCTCATCTTTGCTGCCGCCTACATCCTGCTGAACCTGACGGCGGACATCCTGTCGATCGCGTCCAATCCGCGCCTGAGGAATCCGAAATGAGCACGTTCCTGTGGGTTCTCTTGGCGGTCATCGTGCTGCTTGCGGGCGGTTGGGTCATGCGATTTGCCGGTCAGAAGGCGACGGGGAACAAGCCTGTCTTTCGTGACATGCCGTTGGCGGTCGCCTTTGGTTATGTCTTGGGCGCGGCGCTTCTGATCTTCGGCGCATGGTATTATTTCCAACCCGTCGAAAGCGAACAGGGAACACCGATTGCCGGGGTGATTTTCTTTCGGTGGGGATTGCATCTGTTCGCGGTCTTTGCCGTAGCGGCATGGCTCTTTCGTCTGGCCGGGCGCACCATCGGAACGGATGCAACGCGCAAGCTTTTCCGGAAAATGCCGCTGACCGCCTCCTTCGGTCTTCTGATCATCCTGATCTACGCCATTCTCGCGATCTTTGCGCCGCTTCTGGCGCCGCATGGGCAGGAACAGGTCTTTGCTCAGGCCAACATCGTCCCGGGCGGCAATCCGGCCCTTGGTGGCAATCCGGATTTTCCGCTGGGCACCGATCAGATCGGGCGGGACATCCTGTCAAGGCTCATCTACGGCGCGCAGAACACCGTGGGCATCGCCTTTGCCACGACGGTTCTGGCGTTCTTTCTGGGCGGATCGCTCGGGTTTCTGGCGGCGACTTTGCGCGGCTGGATGGATCAGATCCTCAGCCGCGCGGTCGATGTCCTGATGGCCATACCGTCGCTTATCTTTTCGTTGTTGCTGATCACGGTGGCTTCGGCGTGGGTTTCGGGGTTCGGGCTGACGGTGGCCATGGTCGTCATCATCGCCGTGATCGATTCCACCCGCGTCTTTCGACTGTCCCGCGCCGTAGGGATGAATATCGTCGTGATGGATTACATCGAAGCGGCCAAGCTGCGCGGCGAGGGAATGCGCTACCTGATCTTCCGCGAAATCCTGCCAAATGCCATGGCGCCCTTGCTTGCGGAATTCGGGCTGCGCTTCTGCTTTGTGTTCCTGACGATTTCCGCGCTCAGCTTTCTTGGTCTTGGCATTCAGCCGCCGCTGGCGGACTGGGGCACGATGGTCAAGGATCTGTCCGCCCTCATCAACTACGCCAGTTTTGCACCCCTTGCGGCCAGCGTGCCCCTGCTGGCGGCGGGGGCCATCGCGCTGTTGACGGTGGCGGTCAATTTTGTCGTGGACTGGATGTTGAATCGCAGTTCTGGCCTGAAGGACTGAGGGATGACAGAGACGCACAAGGACGAATTTCTGGTCGAGATGCGCGATGTCCGGATCGAGGGCCGCGCGGACGAAACCTGGATGCCGATCATCAAGGGCATCGACCTGACCCTGAAAAAGGGGGAGGTTCTGGGCCTCATCGGGGAATCGGGCGCCGGAAAATCGACGCTGGGTCTGGCGGCGATGGGCTTTTGCCGGGACGGGGTTCGGATCTCTGGCGGCTCCGTGATGTTTGACGGCGTCGATCTGCTGTCGGCCAGCTCCGAGGTGAAGCGCCAGCTGCTTGGCAAACGCATCGCCTATGTCGCGCAATCCGCCGCGGCCAGTTTCAATCCCGCGCATCGGCTGATCGACCAGCACACCGAGGCACCCGTGCAGCATGGGGTTGCGTCGCGACACGATTCCGAACACGACGCAATGGAACTCTACCGCAAGCTGCGCTTGCCCAACCCGGACGAAATCGGGTTCCGCTACCCGCATCAGGTGTCCGGGGGACAATTGCAGCGCGCGATGACGGCCATGGCGATGGCCTGTCGCCCGGATCTGATCATCTTTGACGAACCGACAACGGCGCTGGACGTGACCACCCAGATCGAGGTGTTGGCCGCGATCCGCCAGATCGTGGAGGAATTCGACACAGCGGCAATCTACATCACCCATGATCTTGCGGTGGTGGCCCAGATGGCGGACCGGATCAAGGTTCTGCTCAGAGGCGAAGAGGTCGAGGAATCCGACACGCGCACCATGCTGGCGACGCCGTCGGAGGAATATACCAAAAGCCTTTGGGCGGTTCGGGCCTTTGAGCGGCCGACGAAACCGCCTGTGGCGGCGGATGCCGTGCCGGTGGTTTCCGTGCAAGGGATCACCGCAGCCTATGGCACGGTGGACATCCTGCATGACGTGAGCTTTGACATCCACGAGGGTCGCACCGTCGCTGTCGTGGGAGAGAGCGGATCGGGAAAATCGACTGCGGCCCGCTGCATCACCGGCCTGCTGCCGCCACGCATCGGACGCATCGAACTCGACGGTGAGGACCTTCCGCTGGACTACCGCAAACGGTCAAAGGATCAACTGCGACAGGTTCAGATGATCTACCAGATGGCCGACACGGCGCTGAATCCGCGCAAGACCATCGGCGAAATCGTCGGCCGACCTGTGCAATTCTACATGGGCCTTACGGGAAAGGCCAAACGCAAGCGGGTCGCCGACCTGCTGGAACAGATCGAAATGCCGGCCAGTGAATATATCGATCGTCTGCCCTCCGAACTGTCGGGGGGGCAGAAACAGCGCATCGGCATCGCCCGGGCGCTGGCGGCAGAGCCGAAGTTCATCATCTGCGATGAGGTCACCTCGGCTCTGGATCAACTGGTCGCTGAGGGAATACTGAAATTGCTTGCGCGACTCCAGGATGAGCTGAAATTGAGCTATATGTTCATCACCCATGACCTTGCGACGGTCAAGGCGATCTCGGATGAGGTGGTGGTGATGAAAAACGGCGTCGTGGTCGAACAAGGGCCCAAGCTGGAGATGTTCAAGCCGCCGCATCACCCCTACACGGATCTTCTGCTGTCCTCGGTCCCGGAGATGGACCCGGACTGGCTGACAAATCTGCTGCAGGAACGCGGAGTTGATAACATCGGCGACGCCGCAATTGATAAAATGGCATGAGAATCATCATGCAGAAAAATGTGCCCGGCTTCACAGCAAGGCAGGGACCGACCAAGGGAGACTTGAATGACCAGAATTAGCAGACGCGGACTATTGACCACGGGTGCCGCCGCCGGCGTGCTTGCCGCTTCAGGCCTGCCGCTGCGCGCGCAGGCCAAAAAGGGCGGTCGCCTGCGGGTGGCCCTGTCCGGATCGAACTCGTCCGACAATTGGGACGCACGCACGCATTCCGACATCTTCATGCAGGCCGCGGCCCAGGGCGCGGTATTCGACAGCCTGACCGAAGTGGCCGCCGATGGCTCGCTTGTCGGGGAACTGGCGACCGAATGGGAAGCGACGCCGGACGCAAAGGTCTGGACCTTCGATCTGCGCCAGGGGGTGACCTTCCACAATGGCAAACCCTTCGGTGCCGACGACGTGATCGAATCCTTGCAGATGCATGTGGCCGAGGGTGCCAAATCCGCAGCAGAGCCGCTTGTATCCGCGATCACAGAGATGAAGAAGACCGGACCTCATCAGGTTCAGTTCACCTTGGAAAACGGCAATGCCGATTTCCCCTATCTGATGTCCGACTACCACCTCCTGATTTATCCCGCGGGCCAGATCGAAGAGGCGATCGCCAAGGGCATCGGGACAGGTCTGTACTCGGTCCAGAGCTTTGAGCCCGGTGTCCGTTTCGTCGGCAAGCGGGTCGACAGCCACTACAAGGACGGGACCGCCGGCTGGTTCGACGAGATCGAGTTCATTGCCGTCAACGATGCAACGGCACGCACCAACGCCCTGTTGACCGGACAGGTCGACACGATCGACCGCGTCGACTTCAAAACAGAGGCGCTGCTGCGCGCAAACCCCATGGTTCGCATTCAGGAATTGACGGGCAACCAGCATTTCACTTTCCCGATGCTGACCAATGTGTCGCCTCTGGACAATGTGAATGTGCGCAAGGCCCTGAAATATGGCGTCAACCGTCAGGAAATGGTCGACAAGATCCTGCTTGGCCATGGACGTGTCGGCAACGACTCCCCGATCGGCCCCGCAAACCAGTATTTCGCGGACGACATCGAACAACTGTCCTATGACCCGGACAAGGCCGCCTTCTACCTGAAAGAAGCCGGAATGGACTCGCTCGATCTGGATCTGTCGGCCTCTTCCGCGGCCTTTGCCGGCGCGGTGGATGCGGCACAACTCTATCAGGCCTCGGCCAAGCCTGCCGGGATCAACCTCAATATCGTGCAGGAGCCTGCGGACGGCTACTGGTCGAACGTCTGGCTGAAAAAGCCTTTCTCCGCCGCCTATTGGTCAGGCCGTGCGACGGAGGATTGGATGTTCTCGAACGCCTTCGAGGAAGGCGTGCCGTGGAACGACAGCCAATGGGGCCGCGACGACAGCGAACGCTTCCAGAATCTCCTGCTGGAGGCACGGGCCGAACTCGACCCCGCCAAGCGTCGCGAAATGTATACCGAGATGCAAGTGATCCTGCGCGACGAAGGGGGGGTCATTATTCCCATGTTCGCCAACTGGGTTCAGGCGGTATCCAACAACGTCGCAAACCCGGACGTGGTCGGCAATCTCTACCGGATGGACAATGCCCGTATGGCGGAACGGTGGTGGATGGCCTGAGCCCTTTCCAAGGCATTGGCCGGAGCCCTCTGAACGATGCAAGACGCCCCGCCGAAAGGCGGGGCGTTTCGCATTGCTCTCCAGGGGCTTCCGTTTGAAAAAATTTCCAGACTGCGCGCCGGCACCGTCCTCTTCCGCCGAAAAGCGGCCTCTTGTCAGGGCGCAGGCGACTTGAGCCTCAGCGCGTTTCTTCTCTCCTGAAATACCTCCGGGGGAGGCCGAAGGCCGGGGGCAGCGCCCCCACCCGAACAGTTGATCACAGGACGTAACGGCTCAGATCTGTCGACCTCGTCAATTCACCCAGATGCCGTTCCACGAAAGCGTCATCCACCGTCACGGTTTCGCCTGCCTTGTCCGGCGCTGCAAAGCTCAACTCCTCGAACACCCGTTCCATCACGGTATAAAGGCGCCGCGCGCCGATATTCTCGACCGACGTGTTGACCTCCGCGGCAATCTTGGCCAACGCCGCGATCCCGTCCTCGGTGAACCCGACGGTAACCTTTTCGGTGGCCATCAGCGCCGTGTATTGCCGCGTCAGCGCGTTGTCCGTCTCGGTCAGGATGCGCACGAAATCCGCCTCTGTCAGCGGACGCAGGTTGACCCGGATCGGCAGGCGCCCCTGAAGTTCCGGCAACAGATCGGACGGCTTGGCAATGTGAAACGCCCCCGAGGCGATGAACAGGATATGGTCGGTCTTGACCGTGCCATGCTTTGTGCTGACGGTCGTCCCTTCGATCAGCGGCAGCAGATCGCGCTGGACCCCTTCTCTGGACACGTCGCCCCCACGCGCCTCCTGCCGCGCCGTGACCTTGTCGATCTCGTCGAGAAAGACGATACCGTTCTGCTCGACCGCCTCCAACGCGGCTTCCTTTATCTGCTCATCGTCCAGAAGCTTGTCCGCCTCTTCCGAGATCAGCGTGTCATAGCTTTCCGAGACGGTCATGCGTTTGCGCGTGGTCCGGCCGCCAAAGGCCTTGCCGAAGATATCGCCAAGATTCATCATGCCCATATTGGCGCCCGGCTGGCCCGGAATTTCCATGTTCGGAAAGGGTGAGGCCGTTTCGGCCACATCCAGTTCGATCATCGTGTCGTCCAGCTCGCCCGCCTTCAACTTGCGGCGAAACATCTCCCGGGTGCCTTCCCTTGCGTCTGTTCCGGCGATCGCCGTGATCACCCGTTCTTCGGCGGCCTCATGGGCGCGGGATTTGACGTCGTCGCGCATTTGATCGCGGATCATGGCGATTGCCGAATCCACCAGATCTCGGATGATCTGTTCCACGTCGCGCCCGACATAGCCGACCTCGGTGAATTTGGTGGCTTCGACCTTGATGAAAGGCGCGCGCGCCAGTTTCGCCAGCCGTCGGCTGATTTCGGTCTTGCCGACACCGGTCGGGCCGATCATCAGGATGTTCTTCGGATAGACCTCGTCGCGAAGATCGTCGGACAGCTGTTTGCGCCGCCACCTGTTGCGCAGGGCCACGGCGACGGCGCGCTTGGCGTCGGCCTGTCCGATGATGAAGCGATCAAGCTCGGAGACGATTTCGCGGGGGGTCAGGTCGGTCATGGGAATCCTTTCAGAACGTCGTCCGGGGCAGGGAATCACTGTTTCTTTCGGCGGGGTGCCTTACGGTCGAGGGTCTATGCCATTGTACGAAGGGATTTCCGACATGAAGACAGCGACCTTTGCCTTTTTCTGCATACTGACAGCCGGGACTGCCAGCGCCCAGACTGCGTGCAACTGGGGCATGATGCGCTCCGAAGCCACGGATGAGGACCGCGAGTTGACCGTGGTCAATCGGGTCGGTGACCGGACAGCCAATCTCTACTGGATCGACTTCGACGGGAATCCGATTTTCTACACGAGCATTCCGCCCAACGGGCGGTATGTGCAGCCGACGCTCTATCGCCATGTCTGGGTGGTCGAGAACAGTTATGGATACTGCGACGTCATCTTCACGGTCGAGAACAACGTCGAGATCGTAATCAAATGAGCGGTCAGCCGGCAAGCGTTTCCACCGTGAGGTTGCCGTTGGTGTAGACACAGATGCCGGCGGCGATGGCCATGGCGGCGCGGGCGATGTCCTCTGCGGATTTGTCGGTGTCCATCATGGCGCGCGCCGCTGCCAGCGCGTAATTGCCGCCCGATCCGATGGCCGTCACGTCGTCCTCGGGTTCCAGAACATCGCCTGCCCCGGTGATGACGTAAAGATCGCGACCGTCGCTGACGATCAGCATGGCTTCCAGCTTTTGGAGGTATTTGTCGGTGCGCCAATCTTTGGCCAACTCGACACAGGCGCGCTGCAACTGTCCCGGTGAGGCCTCCAGCTTGGTCTCCAGCCGTTCCAGCAGGGAAAACGCATCGGCCGTGGACCCCGCGAAACCGCACAGAACCTCATGCCCGCCGGGCGACAGTCTGCGCACCTTGCGCGCGGTTCCCTTGATCACCGTCTGTCCCAGGCTGACTTGTCCATCGCCTGCGATGACCACCTGTCCGCCCTTGCGCACACCGATGATGGTGGTGCCGTGCCAGCCGGGAAAGCTGTTATCGCTCATGGGTCTGCTCCTTGTCGGTTGCAGGGCGATATGGGCCATCACCGACGAAACGACAAGGGCGCCCTGAGGCGCCCCTGAAACCAAACCATAGCGAACCGATCAGATCGAATCTTCGATCCAGCTTTGCAAGGCCGCCTTGGGCCGTGCGCCGGCGAGATTGGACACCGCCTGACCATCCTTGAAGATGAACAGCGCGGGGATGCCGCGCACGCCCATCGCGGCGGCGGTGTTCGGGTTGCTGTCCACGTCCACCTTGGCAATCTTGATCTTGCCTTCCATCTCGGCGGACAATTCTTCCAGAGCGGGGCCGATCTGCTTGCAGGGACCGCACCATTCGGCCCAGAAATCGACGACGACGGGAAGATCGGAGTTCTTCACCTCGGCATCGAAGGTGTCATCGGTTACGGCGACGGTGGCCATTGGTATCTCCTTGCGGATTGGAATCCTGTTCAAGGGGCAAAGGTATGGAGGCCCCGTGTCTCCGTCAAGATCCGGCGGCCTGACGAAGGGATTGTGTCACATGATCGTGGGACAACGGCATGTAAACCGCCGTGGCGGTCCAGACCAGCGCGGTTTCGATGCGATGTGTCGGATAGATCTGGGAAAGGGCAGCGGCATAGGCGTCCATCTGACGTAAGAGGCCCTCCGGAACCTCCTCCGGGGTTTGGGGAACCGTCCGGTTCGACTTGAAATCGACCGCGGTGATGGTCTGCGGGGTCACGACAAGGCGGTCGATCACGCCGTGAATCCGACCCAGATCCGGCAGATCCGCGGAAATCGCCACCTCGGCCAGTGTCTCAGGTGCGAAGACATGCGCAAGCGCGGGTGAGCGCAAGACCTCCAGCGCCTCGTCGCGGATCTGCGCCAATGCAACGGGCAACAGGACCATGTCCGGATCGTTGCCAAGCTCCTGACACAGGGAGGTCGCGGCGCGGTTGCGAAGCTCATCGGGCAAGGGCGCAATATGTTCGAGTATCGCGTGCAGGGCCGTGCCGCGCGCCTTTGCGACGTCTTCGCTGTCGCCGTCCGTCCCCGGCAGGGCCTTGGCACCGCCAAGATCGGACGGGGATCTTGTCCGGGCCGGATCTGCGGGGGGTGGCGCAGATTGGCCAAAAAGCGCGGGCAGGTCCGCGCGCGGGATCTGCGCATCTGCGCTGTCACCCATCGGCAGGCCGGTCAGATCCATCCCGGTCAGATCCATCGACCCCAGACGCCAGCCCTCGCCACCGCCGAGATCGCCAAAGTCATAACTTGCCGCCTCGGCGCCGGAGTCGGTCATACCGCGCTGAACCTTTTCATACCAAGCGTCGCCGCTGGTCCCAAGGTCACCCGCGGCCGCAACTATCAGCCATTTCTCCGCCCGGGTCATCGCCACGTAGAGCAGGCGATCCTTTTCCTGGGCCGCCTTCTGCTTGGCGGCGTCTATCGCGCTGCGCTGACGTTCGGGCTGGTCGTCGCCACTTGTCTTCCACAGCGGGCCGTCGGCGTCCTTCAGCAGATCGTCCCGCAGGGTGGTATCCGGTTTGCCGCAATCGGGCAGGATGACCACGGGCGCCTCAAGCCCCTTGGCGCCATGCAC